>NZ_JBFUHL010000254.1:0-500 GCF_056402415.1 Paenibacillus sp. P4_A9 | reverse complement strand
GCATTGATATCAACTGCAACACCATCAA
Source organism: Paenibacillus sp. P4_A9 (assembly GCF_056402415.1). Taxonomy (NCBI): domain Bacteria; kingdom Bacillati; phylum Bacillota; class Bacilli; order Caryophanales; family Paenibacillaceae; genus Paenibacillus; species Paenibacillus sp. P4_A9. The sequence goes on along the minus strand of NZ_JBFUHL010000254.1, from coordinate 472 downwards.
TCATAACAGACCATTGCCTATTCCCTATAATTTTGTTCAAAAACGTATCATTCCTAAGTAAACAATATTCAGCCTGTTTCTCAGTATCAAAATCACTGTTCATTTTTTCGTTGCCTACTTTTACATATTCTTTTGCTTTGATAATAGCATTTTTTTCTGTAAGGATGGGTTTTTGAAATTGATAAATTATAAATATGCTTACAGCTATCAGCAATAATAAAGAAATCTTTTTCATAACTTATTTTCACCTCTTACTTATTAACGAAAATTGAAGCATTTAGTTGCGTTAACCTGCCCGTTAAGCAATATCACTAAACTGCCCGTTACTTTAATAAACAAATGAGGAGCTGCCGCGAAGCAAGCCCCTCAACTATCGCTCTATTGTAGCTTAGTCTCTCGTTGGTAATTGACTAATCAAGATCATATTTTGCAAATGGTAAACTCCTTATTGAACCAACAAAATCCCCATCTG
>NZ_JBFUHL010000253.1:0-521 GCF_056402415.1 Paenibacillus sp. P4_A9 | reverse complement strand
ACGTATATGATTATGAATAGGAGCTCCTATATAATTAGTGATAACAAGTGATTTCTTAAACAATCGAATTGAAGGTGGGTTGTCTTATGAATATGACGTTCTATTATGTGATATTTACGGTAATCTTAGTAGTTGGCGTTATGGCTACACTTATGATTGGCTTTTCGCGTAAGAATCGTGAAGGGGATCAATCCTATTTTCAGAAAACAGGGGTCAAGTGGGTTCGGCTCTCAGCACTTTACGTCATCTCCATAACAGCAGGATTATTAGCTTTGCTAGCCTTTATTCGATATTCGATTGAATAGTATGGATTCAGAATGATCTCCTTAACCGGGGATYTTTTTTTATTTTGAATTTTTGACGAATTGGTAGGGATATACTATGACTGGGGAATTATGCGATGAAAGTAAGCTTTGATCTATGTTAGTAATTGATGGAGGTTTATGAATGAAGTCAAATCAGGATAAGCTTTCGATTTTCGCCCTCGGTGGTGTGAATGAAATCGGTAAAAATATGTATGT
>NZ_JBFUHL010000252.1:0-537 GCF_056402415.1 Paenibacillus sp. P4_A9 | reverse complement strand
ATACATGAGTTAAACTTTTTGCCCTTTTCATTATTTGAAGGAAGGCATCAAGATCTTCTTGGGCTAAAACTTCAGGAGACGCTTGTTGTTTTTGAGATTTTAAATCATTGTTTTCTTCCCTAAGCTTTATGTTTTCTTGAAGCAACTCATCATACTTTTGCAATTGTTCATTGGCTATCTTAATGATCTGATGCAAGGCCTCATTATAAGAAATAGATTGTTCAATTGCTATGTCCGCGGATAGACTAGTACTAGATATAGTAACTACTTGTTTAATTTCTTTTTGTGCTGGTTTCTGCTTAGGCGAACGATTTTGTTTGGCTAGTTGTATGTCATTTTCATGCTTTTTTCTAATATCTTTATTCCACCTGAAACCACACGCTGCTGCTGTACGATTAATTTTACTTGCGGCTTCCTCGAACGCAGCCAATTGTGTGCTGCCGTTCCGAATATGAGTTAATACGGCTTCAGCTAATAATTGATCATGTTCATCATTCCAAGAGTCCTCACGTTTCTTTTCACCAACACCCATAACTC
>NZ_JBFUHL010000251.1:0-540 GCF_056402415.1 Paenibacillus sp. P4_A9 | reverse complement strand
GGTGTCAAGTACATAGTGTTTCCCCCTTGATACTGAAATCAGCTTAGTTGGTCTTTGCTTCCTTGTTATTCAGTGAGGCGCTATCGAGTGCCTTGCGTGCTTGCTGCTTGCGTAACAGCTGCCAACGCGCAAGGACGCCCTTGGGGGCCCAGATTTGTGGTTCCGACGCTTCGAAGTTGTCCGCCTGCTCGCGATCGGCGACGGTTGCCTTGGCCAGGGTGAAAGCCTGTTGCAGGTCGTCGGTCTGGTTGAGTGCCTGGGCGAACAGTGCGTCACCGAAGTAGGTGAAGTCGGCTTCTTCCGAGCAACCAAAGGACACCCGATCAGTCCGCGAGGCGGTCATGATCATCGTCCGGTCATCTTTGAGCGCAGGAATAAAACCGCCGGAGTAGCAGGCCGAGATCACAATGATCTTGTCGCGATTCTTCAGCGGCGCGAGCACTGTGGCCAACTCGTCGGCCGGCAGATCGGCCAGCTCCAGACGCGGCTGGTCGAGCACCAATTCATGTTCGTGAGTACCGTGACTGGTCAGGTAGATGA
>NZ_JBFUHL010000250.1:0-546 GCF_056402415.1 Paenibacillus sp. P4_A9 | reverse complement strand
ATCGCGGATCAGCATGCCGCGGTGAATACGTTCCCGGGTCTTGTACACACCGCCCGTCACACCACGAGAGTTTACAACACCCGAAGTCGGTGGGGTAACCCGCAAGGGAGCCAGCCGCCGAAGGTGGGGTAGATGATTGGGGTGAAGTCGTAACAAGGTAGCCGTATCGGAAGGTGCGGCTGGATCACCTCCTTTCTATGGAGACTCGGATCTGATAGATCCAGTCAAGTGTGCTTAGCACACAAATCGYTTACTCACTCGTGTTCAGTTTTGAAAGAGCAATCTTTCAATGTAATTCATTTGTTCCTTGAAAACTAGATAACGAAACAAAAACGTAAAGTAAGAACTTAGGTTGCTTGATCTTCGGATCTTGCAAAAATCTTTAAAGTTTTTTCTAGGTTAAGCTAGAAAGAGCACACGGAGGATGCCTAGGCACTAGGAGCCGAAGAAGGACGTGGCGAACGACGAAATGCCTCGGGGAGCCGTAAGCAGGCTTTGATCCGGGGATGTCCGAATGGGGGAACCCAGCTGTGGTAATGCGCAGTT
>NZ_JBFUHL010000249.1:0-546 GCF_056402415.1 Paenibacillus sp. P4_A9 | reverse complement strand
CGGATCAGCATGCCGCGGTGAATACGTTCCCGGGTCTTGTACACACCGCCCGTCACACCACGAGAGTTTACAACACCCGAAGTCGGTGGGGTAACCCGCAAGGGAGCCAGCCGCCGAAGGTGGGGTAGATGATTGGGGTGAAGTCGTAACAAGGTAGCCGTATCGGAAGGTGCGGCTGGATCACCTCCTTTCTATGGAGACTCGGATCTGATAGATCCAGTCAAGTGTGYTTARCACACAAATCGCTTACTCACTCGTGTTCAGTTTTGAAGGATGAATTAACCCTTCAAYAACATTTGTTCCTTGAAAACTAGATAACGAAACAAAAACGTAAAGTAAGAACTTAGGTTGCTTGATCTTCGGATCTYGCRAAAATCTTTAAAGTTTTTTCTAGGTTAAGCTAGAAAGAGCACACGGAGGATGCCTAGGCACTAGGAGCCGAAGAAGGACGTGGCGAACGACGAAATGCCTCGGGGAGCCGTAAGCAGGCTTTGATCCGGGGATGTCCGAATGGGGGAACCCAGCTGTGGTAATGCGCAGTTAGTT
>NZ_JBFUHL010000248.1:0-554 GCF_056402415.1 Paenibacillus sp. P4_A9 | reverse complement strand
GATATTTCATTAACAATAATAATATAAAAAATAAACAATACAAATTTATTGTAAAACGATAAATAATATGCTAAAATCATGTTGTCATTAAATAAGTGAGGTGTATTAAATGAATGTTAAACGAGGTTCAACCACTTTCTTAAAGGTAATTATTTTTCTGGCTGGAATGGCAGTACTTGCTTTGTGTGTCTGGTTGCCTGTGATAGCCGTTAGAGATGCGAGGGTACATCCAGATACGGCTTACTTCCTAATCCCCTTTTTAGTATGTGCATACGGATTCTGTATTGCGTTTTCTGTTGCGTTGTATCAAGCATATAAACTATTAACCTATATCGAAAAGAATAATGCTTTCTCTGAATTATCCCTTAAATCTTTGAAGATAATAAAGAAATGTGCTTTTGCAGTCATTTTCCTCATTTTGTTAGCCATAGTAAGCTTAAGGGTGCTTGCTAAAGTTACAGTTAGTGATGATGCGGCGGGTCCTACATCATTATGTCTAATGGCTATTTTAGCAACAAGTATCATCGCAGCCATTGTGGACGCACTTCAAAAAC
>NZ_JBFUHL010000247.1:0-561 GCF_056402415.1 Paenibacillus sp. P4_A9 | reverse complement strand
CAGCTAGCTGATCTGACACGCTGAAGCTGGATTTTCCAGCTACAAAGCTGCGTGTCTAGCTGATCTGACACGCTGAAGCTGGATTTTCCAGCTACAAAGCTGCGTGTCTAGCTGATCTGTCACGCTGAAGCTGGATTTTCCAGCTACATTGCCGCGCAKCTAGCTGATCTGACACGCTGAAGCTGGATGTTCCAGCTACAAAGCCGCGCGTCTAGCTGATCTGACACGCTGAAGCTGGATTTTCCAGCTACAAAGYCGCGCGTCTAGCTGATCTGACACGCGGTAGCTGGATTTTCCAGCTACAAAGCCGCGCAGCTAGCTGATCTGACACGCTGAAGCTGGATTTTCCAGCTACAAAGCTGCGTGTCTAGCTGATCTGACACGCTGAAGCTGGATTTTCCAGCTACAAAGCTGCGTGTCTAGCTGATCTGTCACGCTGAAGCTGGATTTTCCAGCTACAGTGCCGCGCAGCTAGCTGATCTGACACGCTGAAGCTGGATGTTCCAGCTACAAAGCCGCGCGTCTAGCTGATCTGACACTGATCTGACACGCTGAAGCTGG
>NZ_JBFUHL010000246.1:0-563 GCF_056402415.1 Paenibacillus sp. P4_A9 | reverse complement strand
AGGAGCTCCTATTCATAATCATATACGTTACATACTTGTTCATATAAGTTTCAAATTATTCATGCATCTTTGGACTTGAAACTGTCACTTTTGATTTATTATTACATAACAATTGTTATGTAAACAATTTAACCACTCAGGCCAATTCCGAATTCGTAAACAATCATTATAACTGTATTTTCAATTGCACTCTGTTCCATCCATCCGTTATGCTTCTCATATAAAACTTAACCTATCGGAGGCCAAAATAACCATGCTTAAAATCGGAATTATACTCGGCAGCACTCGCCCAGGTCGCAGAGGTGAAGTCGTCGCTCAGTGGGTACACGAAGTTGCAAGTAAACGTACGGACGCGATATTCGAGATTGTTGATCTCGCGGATTTCAATTTACCACTTTATGATGAGCCCCATCCACCCATGTTGAAGAAATACACGAAAGAACATACGATTGCTTGGTCGAACGCGATCAATGCGTATGATGGCTATATTTTCGTAACTTCTGAATATAATCATGCCATTTCAGGTGCGCTCAAGAATGCGATTGACTTCTTATTCAATGAAT
>NZ_JBFUHL010000245.1:0-592 GCF_056402415.1 Paenibacillus sp. P4_A9 | reverse complement strand
TAACTGCGCATTACCACAGCTGGGTTCCCCCATTCGGACATCCCCGGATCAAAGCCTGCTTACGGCTCCCCGAGGCATTTCGTCGTTCGCCACGTCCTTCTTCGGCTCCTAGTGCCTAGGCATCCTCCGTGTGCTCTTTCTAGCTTAACCTAGAAAAAACTTTAAAGATTTTTGCGAGATCCGAAGATCAAGCAACCTAAGTTCTTACTTTACGTTTTTGTTTCGTTATCTAGTTTTCAAGGAACAACTTGTAAAAATGTTTTTGAAAGATTGCTCTTTCAAAACTGAACACGAGTGAGTAAGCGATTTGTGTGTTAAACACACTTGACTGGTCTTATCAAGACCGAGTCTCCATAGAAAGGAGGTGATCCAGCCGCACCTTCCGATACGGCTACCTTGTTACGACTTCACCCCAATCATCTACCCCACCTTCGGCGGCTGGCTCCCTTGCGGGTTACCCCACCGACTTCGGGTGTTGTAAACTCTCGTGGTGTGACGGGCGGTGTGTACAAGACCCGGGAACGTATTCACCGCGGCATGCTGATCCGCGATTACTAGCAATTCCGACTTCATGCAGGCGAGTTGCAGCCTG
>NZ_JBFUHL010000244.1:0-603 GCF_056402415.1 Paenibacillus sp. P4_A9 | reverse complement strand
ATATACGATAGAGTTACAAATTGCTTAACACTATTGTTAAAATGTGCTAATATTGTTAATAAGGCGGTGGTTAATAAAATGCAACAAATCTCTGATTATCTTTTTATGGGTTCAATAATTCTGCTTGTAGTGACCTTACTTTTTAAAGGTGTAGGCTCTAAAGGTTCTTCTAATGCAATGGGGAACATTGATTTAGCCATGCATGAAAACCATGGTAATGATTTGAAAAGTCAGGACTCGATTATCAGAAGTATATTTAAATCAGTTCTCGTATGGATTTCAATTTTAGGATTACTTATTTCAATACTCTTGTCGAAATTATAAAAGCCTACCTGAAAACGAACAAAAAAGGCGCTGTAACAAGCGTCTTTTTTGTTCGTTTTCAGGTTAGCCCCAGAGAGAGAAGAACAGCGGGATTAAAACGCCGCTGTCCGCTATTGAACTAACGTTATCCGTTAGTTCAATAAACGGTAGCCTTTGTAGTTAATTATCACTTAGAAGATTACCGTTCGTATCATAATATTTATATTTAAATTCAAGGGTATCATCTTTAGGCAAATCAATCCAAGTAACAGACTTTTGATTTACACTAAACTCTTGTTC
>NZ_JBFUHL010000243.1:0-604 GCF_056402415.1 Paenibacillus sp. P4_A9 | reverse complement strand
CTATTAAAGTGAGCTCAACAGTCGACTTGTATATCTGCGACTGACTAAGCATGGCTGATATGGATTATTACTACATTTGTATATTAGCAGTCAAATGTAAGAAGCTTTTCTCCACACGAACCGCACCGCTCCTTATTACATCTAAAATGATGATAAGGGCCATGCTGAACCCCAGTATTTACATTGTTATCCAACCCAACCGCCGTCATCTTCTGCTTTGACAGATAGAACCCCTGTGTCATCGCCTACTCCCAATATATCTTTGGGTTCAAGGCAACCAATTGATTTCGTCATGTCTTGCTCTAGAATTTAACTGCCATTGACTAATCAAGTATTAACAGATGTTGCTTGGATAACTGTATTCCGGCATTAAATTGACACGTGAAATCACTCAGTACTTGCCCCCGCCGTTTAACTCTATTTCCCTGAATAATCCAAAAATGTTATTTCGAAATAAATACATTTAAGTTATTATGAACCTAGCGGAAGCACCGCCATATCGTGTTTAAGACACGTTTGGTTGGTGTTTTTTATTTTTTATAATGGTTTATTGGAGGAGGAAAAAATAATGACGAATTAAGTATTGACAGACGCTGATCTAGAT
>NZ_JBFUHL010000242.1:0-611 GCF_056402415.1 Paenibacillus sp. P4_A9 | reverse complement strand
ACGGAATCACTTTTGTTTTCTTTTCCTCCAGGTACTTAGATGTTTCAGTTCCCTGGGTCTGCCTCCAATGTAGCTATGTATTCACTACATGGTAACTGCGCATTACCACAGCTGGGTTCCCCCATTCGGACATCCCCGGATCAAAGCCTGCTTACGGCTCCCCGAGGCATTTCGTCGTTCGCCACGTCCTTCTTCGGCTCCTAGTGCCTAGGCATCCTCCGTGTGCTCTTTCTAGCTTAACCTAGAAAAGCTTTAAAGATTTTTGCRAGATCCGAAGATCAAGCAACCTAAGTTCTTACTTTACGTTTTTGTTTCGTTATCTAGTTTTCAAGGAACAAAGTTRTTGAAGGGTTAATTCATCCTTCAAAACTGAACACGAGTGAGTAAGCGATTTGTATCCGAAGATACTTGACTGGATCTATCAGATCCGAGTCTCCATAGAAAGGAGGTGATCCAGCCGCACCTTCCGATACGGCTACCTTGTTACGACTTCACCCCAATCAYCTACCCCACCTTCGGCGGCTGGCTCCCTTGCGGGTTACCCCACCGACTTCGGGTGTTGTAAACTCTCGTGGTGTGACGGGCGGTGTGTACAAGACCCGGGAACGTAT
>NZ_JBFUHL010000241.1:0-622 GCF_056402415.1 Paenibacillus sp. P4_A9 | reverse complement strand
CCAAAATTCCTAAGAATATTTCTTTACGTGAAGTTTCGTATCTAGTTTTCAAGGCGCAAACAAACGCTTTGACTGTTTGGTGATGATGGCGGAGGGGACCCACGCGTTCCCATCTCGAACACGACCGTTAAGCCCTCCAGCGTCGATGGTACTTGAACCGCAGGGTTCTGGGAGAGTAGAACGTTGCCAAGCAGTTACCCCTAGTGGGTATTTTTTTTGCCGAAGCCTCGGCGAATTCTAGGCCCGTTGGTCAAGTGGTTAAGACACCTCCCTTTCACGGAGGTAACAGGGGTTCGAGTCCCCTACGGGTCACCATTTTTTCACATGTTTGAACGCTTAGCTCAGCTGGGAGAGCACTACCTTGACAGGGTAGGGGTCGGCGGTTCGATCCCGTCAGCGTTCACCATATAAGAATTTAGCATGGAGCTGTGGTGTAGTGGCCTAACATGCCTGCCTGTCACGCAGGAGACCGCGGGTTCGAATCCCGTCAGCTCCGCCATTATTATTACAAAAAACAAGTTAGGCTTTGTAGCTCAGTCGGTAGAGCAGAGGACTGAAAATCCTCGTGTCGGCGGTTCGATTCCGTCCAAAGCCACCATTTCTTAATTAAATATGCCGTTGT
>NZ_JBFUHL010000240.1:0-635 GCF_056402415.1 Paenibacillus sp. P4_A9 | reverse complement strand
GCCCAGTCGAGCATCAGCAGGTCGAAATCAGTCATTGGATGACGGATGTCCATCATCAAAATCAAACCTTTCAAGCTCTCGCGACCGCCCAGATACGCTTCCAGGTGACGCTGCCAGTGCAGTTTCAGCGGGATCGGTACCTTGGCGTAACCGTAACCGGGCAGGTCGACCAAACGGCGATCGTCGTCTAACTTGAAGAAGTTCAGCAGCTGCGTACGACCCGGAGTCTTCGAGGTTCGGGCCAGACTGGCGTGAGTCAGGGTGTTCAGGGCGCTGGATTTGCCGGCGTTGGAACGCCCGGCGAAGGCGACTTCAAAGCCTTCGTCGTCGGGACATTGGTCGACTTTGGCCGCGCTGAGCATGAAGGTGGACTGTTGGCACAGGCCGAGAATGGGGTTCTTGAGTTGCATGGGATTTCCGATGTGGGCGGTGCCGAGAATGGACGCGGCGAGCAGTGTCGTTTCCGTTTCAGTAACGCCAGTATATAATGCCGCAGATTTTGTGTGCGCTTTGTCCCAGCGTAGGATGAAGTTCACGAGAGCGATTGACCGAAATTGCGCACTAGAACGCAGCTCGCTCTCAACCCTGAAAAGGTCGTTTTATGACGAAATGGCTGCTAGCTGCCGGTGTCTTGA
>NZ_JBFUHL010000239.1:0-638 GCF_056402415.1 Paenibacillus sp. P4_A9 | reverse complement strand
GTACCAGATAAGTTAGGTTTGGGAACGTCCAAGAATATTCCTCTGCCTGGGATGCTTCGCAAGACCTCAACAAAGAGTACCTCTGCCGCCAATTCATTGACAGCTGCCCATGGGCCGATCTGTACCGCGTCGAAACCAACTCTGGCAAGTAGGTACCCAAGTACAATACCGTCCTTCTTTACATAATACGCTAACTCTTCATGACGGTTATATAAGGTACGCAGAATTTCTCCGCGATTGGCTCCAAAGCTTTGCGTATCAAAAGCAATGATCTCATCCAAATTTTCCAGGATGATGGGCTCTGCTGACAGGTCCGTGACCAATCGATTAAGTGGCAGGATAGGTGCTTTTCCCTGGTATCTCGTAACTTCATACTCATCTTGAAAACCGAGCGGAATGTAGACCTTCTTACCCATCGGCGTTGCATCCAACTTAATGCAGTCAACGCCATGATTCTCTAGGAAATCGATCGTCTTCTGGAGTAGGGCGGTCCCAATGCCGAATCTTCTTTGAGACGGATGTACGAGTACCATGCCTACCCAGCCGAACCGGTTCTCATAAGGGATGGCCGTCGCAGTACCCGCTTTCTCTCCTCCCATTTCTGCGAGAAAACAGCCGTCTTTTGCAAAGCGCATATA
>NZ_JBFUHL010000238.1:0-655 GCF_056402415.1 Paenibacillus sp. P4_A9 | reverse complement strand
ACCAAAGGGTGCTACAAATGAGATAGAGTCCCATGACTGCCATCAGCAGTATAAGGGTGAAGCTCGACATGTTCTCCATGGAATCAAGCCAACCGATTCTTTTCATACCGAACAGACTGAGGTTAAACACGATTCCAATCAGCATAACGGACCATATGGATGAAAGGCGTACATAGATGGATCCATAAATGAATCCTAACGCTACACCCAGAAGCTGCATCGCAATTCCACCCGGCTGCAACGMCGCAATAATCAAAGCGATGACTAGAATTGGCCAGAATACAGGAACATGTTTCCGGGCTTCGTTAAACATAATGCCAATAAACAGGATCAACTCAAGTGCAGTGGTGAGTACGGAGGAAAGTATCATGTAAATGAAAGGAACAGAGGCGAAATATTCTTCTGTAAAATCATTGAATGTTGTAATGTTGTAGTAAAGAAGTAGTTTCATGGTGGCAACATTTAATAAAGTGAACGCCAGCCCGATTGTTATCATGTGAACCGAAAAGCTCGGACTGATCGGCGAGAAGCTACTAAGTCTCCAGAAGCTTACCGGTGTCTGTTTCAAAAGTCGATATTTAATGGCGTAAACCATTGCGGATAGAGCGATTGTAATTACAAGTACCATGAATACCTGGATTGGGATGTTCTTTCC
>NZ_JBFUHL010000237.1:0-658 GCF_056402415.1 Paenibacillus sp. P4_A9 | reverse complement strand
GTTATCAGGATAATCTGTGAAAGACAGCGTTAATGCGCGTCCATGGAATTGGGATATAGAAGTATCCGCAATAGTACGATAATTTGGGTGGTCCTTCGGCAGAAAATGCGCAGTAGCGTCCACATGCGTCCCGCAATGCWCATGGATCATCAGTTGATACGAAAGCGAAAGGCTTCCCGTATTGTGCGAATCCCACAATGCATGCACATATCGAGAATGAGTAGGATAGACGGGCATGTCATCCTGAAGTGTATGCGTAAGGTCAACGATGTTTTTTCCTTTTAGTAAACGAATCAAATCTTCCATGAAAAGGCATCCTCCCCCCTTTCGATCACTTAGAGCCGCATTATGAAAGCGCTCTATGTTTCATTATTAGGGATGAATTTCTTTTTGAGAACGCATAACATTTTTACTTTCTGGTTATTTCTTTACATAAACAAATTTGCAAGAAAAAAACCTCCCGGAGAGAGAGGTTCGAATTATCGAGAAYAAAATTGATCCCGGTAATCTTGAGGACTCATATGAATGTTTTTCTTAAATATTTTGGTGAAATATGTCGGGTATTCGAAGCCGACTTTGGAAGAAATCTCATGGATCTTGAATGACGATTCCCGTAACAATTCCATCGCTTTCTTCAGTCTTGCATCCAGAATATAAG
>NZ_JBFUHL010000236.1:0-713 GCF_056402415.1 Paenibacillus sp. P4_A9 | reverse complement strand
ACATATAGCTGTAATGGCAATTAGTTTTGTTTTTAATTTCACGAATTTACCTCCTCAATCGTCTTACTTTATACGATTCCATTACTTGGAAGTTGCGCTAAACTGCCCGTTACTTTAACAAACAAAAGAGGAGCTGCCACGAAGCAAGCCCCTCAACTATCGTTCATCGTTAGCTTAATAACTAATGCCTAATGACCCTAAGCTGCTTGAATTTACAAATTTAATCCCAAAATACACTATAAATCTTCGAATTAATATTCTTTATGGTAAATCTATTCTTCGTGCTTTGTTCTAACGAATTTTCTTCTTCAATTTCAGTAGGTTGTAAAATTTCTAACCTTTTTAGCAATTCATCTATTTCAACGGTTCCAATAATATAAATCCTCTCACTATAAAGCCATTGACCCTCATCAATATCGGTAATTTCAATAAAAACATTCTCAATTCTATTGTCCAGTTGAATTTCATTCAAAATGTTTTGGAATTCATCAATCGTTGGATGATTATCAATATTTGCGGCAATTGAATAATCATCTGTATTTCCAGTGAAAAATTCATTAATTGTAATTAGAGGACCAATCGGTCCTTTAAATCCAATATTCTTAACCTTTTCTAAAAGTGCCTCTTGATAATTCATAACTTTCTTCCCCATTTCTTTATGATTTTATGATTGGATGTATTCGTCGAATCGATTGAACAATCCTGCCCGTTAG
>NZ_JBFUHL010000235.1:0-714 GCF_056402415.1 Paenibacillus sp. P4_A9 | reverse complement strand
GTACTGCAAGAGCCCACCGTCAAAATATGAATCGGTAGATCCCAGATGATTTACCACATTCACATTAATTACTGCCCGTTCCATATGGTCCCTTCTTTCCCTTTCGCTTAGAAATGAGTATTTCTACATCAGGGACTAAATTCCTGCAAAAGTGTTCGCTCTTTTTTATTCCTCAGGCTACCCGTTAGTTGAAAAAACCTACGCTTTCAACTTGTTGTTTTCAATACTCCTTTTTTGCAAGCTGACCAATACCACCCAAAAAATGGTAGTAGCTGATTTATATCGGGCTCATCGAGACTCTAAAATCATAGCCTTTGATTCTGTGGAATAAGCTCTATGGAGGATATTGTAAGTTTAGGTTGCCAAATTTTACATGATAGCCTTACAATGAATGGAAAAGGAAGGGCGTGAAAATATGATATACGACCACTTTAAACAGCGATTTGATAAAGGGGAGATATCGGTTGGAATTGGTCCTGCAGACGCTCGCAAGTTTTTCCGTGCTAAAGTGGAAGAGCTTCTTGGAGAGCGGCTATTTGGACAGTATGTTGTTGTAAAAACTCTCTTTTTTCTGCTCGTTTTTGGGTCTTGCACTTCATTGGTGGAGCTTTCTCGCAATTCCTGTCGTATTTTTCATACATATGATGTTGGCAGGTAGAGCTTCGATGGGGAATCAAACTCCTGGTCGCACACTTGTATTTCCACTTGTATTTC
>NZ_JBFUHL010000234.1:0-722 GCF_056402415.1 Paenibacillus sp. P4_A9 | reverse complement strand
GTCTGAACCTGCTTTTTTCATTTTCTCAATGAATTCAGCATATTTCTTGTCAGAGTCAGCAACTGCTCCTGTTTCGATAACTGATCCACCTGCACCAGCATATTCTTTAACAACTGCCGCGATTTGTGCAAGCTCTGTTTTAATTGGATCAAGATTTGGTTTATAACCTAGCATTGGTGAAACGGTTGCAGTGGCATTCGCGTCTTGCCAAATTTTCGTGTAATTAGCTGGGTTGGCTTGTGTTTCGAAGCTATTAGCTACGTTACCAAGACCCCAAACAAATGCGCCATATTTAGCGTCTGCTGTTCCTTGACCTGAATAACCAATTGTTTCAATTTTATTGTCGCCAGTTTTCTTGTAATGCTTGCCTTCAATACMCCATACGAGAAGGTTATACAGATCTTTCCCCTTAGCCGTATCTAACAAATTAATAAGCTGCATAGCACGCTCAGGATTTTTAGATGTTCTTGTAATCGCTAAGTTCGTGGAATCGGACAAGTTGGAGATAGTATACTTCTCTTCCATTGGAATTAGCTGAATTGGGAAACCATATCTTGTAGAATCTGCTTTCGAAACATCTTCGATACTGCCWACCATCGTATGGAACCAAGCAATGTTTCCGTCTGGCTTGCCTTCATCTTGACGTTGATTTTGCAAGCTCAAAATATCTTTACGGATGTAACCTTTAGCATACCAATCCGTCATTGTGTTTTGATATAACG
>NZ_JBFUHL010000233.1:0-785 GCF_056402415.1 Paenibacillus sp. P4_A9 | reverse complement strand
GTCGGAATTGCTAGTAATCGCGGATCAGCATGCCGCGGTGAATACGTTCCCGGGTCTTGTACACACCGCCCGTCACACCACGAGAGTTTACAACACCCGAAGTCGGTGGGGTAACCCGCAAGGGAGCCAGCCGCCGAAGGTGGGGTAGATGATTGGGGTGAAGTCGTAACAAGGTAGCCGTATCGGAAGGTGCGGCTGGATCACCTCCTTTCTATGGAGACTCGGATCTGATAGATCCAGTCAAGTGTGTTTAACACACAAATCGCTGATAACTCATTTCATTTGTTCAGTTTTGATGGAGTTTGCACACTTCTATGAAGTGGTTCATCAAACATGGGGCCATAGCTCAGCTGGGAGAGCGCCTGCCTTGCAAGCAGGAGGTCAGCGGTTCGATCCCGCTTGGCTCCACCATTAACTTATTGCTTACTTTCGCCGCCGATAAGGCGGTGTTGTTGACACTAAGCTAATGATTGCAAATTACATCAGATTAAACAAATTGTTCCTTGAAAACTAGATAACGAAACAAAACGTAAAGTAAGAACTTAGGTTGTGTTGACCTTATGGTTACACAAAAATCTTTAAAGCTTTTCTAGGTTAAGCTAGAAAGAGCACACGGAGGATGCCTAGGCACTAGGAGCCGAAGAAGGACGTGGCGAACGACGAAATGCCTCGGGGAGCCGTAAGCAGGCTTTGATCCGGGGATGTCCGAATGGGGGAACCCAGCTGTGGTAATGCGCAGTTACCATGTAGTGAATACATAGCTACATTGGAGGCAGACCCAGGGA
>NZ_JBFUHL010000232.1:0-822 GCF_056402415.1 Paenibacillus sp. P4_A9 | reverse complement strand
AATCCCAATATTCCATATATAAACATGATGAAAAACGCGGGCTTTGAAAGAGAAAATTTTGAAGAATGGACAGTTACTGCAGGAACTCCGTCACTTTTTAAGCAGTCCGCATGGGATTATAAGGCGTCAAGCATTGTTAGATTTCAGAATTATGCTGCTCGGCTTAAAGCTGGTGACGCCTTACAACAGACGGTATCCGGTCTTAAACCTAATACGACCTATACATTAAATGCTTGGGGAATCATACAGGGAACGGTATTTCAAGCAGAAGACTATAATTCAAGCTCAGGAACATTCAGCCCAACCCCTTACAGAGGAGAAAACTGTTTATGTGGTAACACTGCAGGTGCATGGGTTAAAYATAACGGTATCGACTTTGGAACAGGTTTATACAACAGCATCAACTTCGGTGCAGCAAATAGAGTGACCGGCGGTAAGATCGATGTTAAACTTGACAGTCCTACAAATTCATCGATTGCCAGTTATACTTTAAATGCAACGAATGACGCATTAAGCAATTCCAATTGGAATTACAATAAAATAGATACACCTATAACAACATCAGTTACAGGGGTACACGATGTATACTTGGTATTCTCAAATGCAAATGAAATCCTCCTGGATAACTTTAGATTGTCCACTACTACTGCTAATGTGGATCAAGCAATTTTAGGAGTTAAAGATTTTGGAGGTAATGAGAAGACTACAACGATAACGGATAAGTCTTTCAACAGTACGACAAGGGCGAAGAGCATTGAGTTTACTACAGGACCCAATAATACAAGCGCAACAATATATGCAAGCAAGCCAAACGGTAATTAC
>NZ_JBFUHL010000231.1:0-832 GCF_056402415.1 Paenibacillus sp. P4_A9 | reverse complement strand
GCTGCCAAACAAATAGTGGAGGGGAGCTAAAATGATTGAGAAGGATCCTAATAGTTTCATTGTAGGAAATGCTGAAAATAGGGGTAACGGTATCTGGATCATAGGAGGACGTGCTTGTGAAGATATTAGTATTGGAGATATTTTAAGTGATAATAAAAATAATGAGAGCCAAGTAATCATGAAAGTACAAGCAATAGTAGCTTACGGAAAGCAGTTGGATGTCATTTGTACAATGACGTCGGGTTGGTTGTTTGTAGTTGGTGATAATCTAGATAAGCTTAAGTCCGCAAAATATTTGCATAAAATATAATGTTCAACGGGTGGCTGGCGAATTATTAAACTAACGGAAAACTATAGTTGAGGGGGCTGCTTTGTGGCAGCTCCTCTTGTTTATTAAGTAACTGGCAGGATAGTTTACTCCTTAGCCGAATATTCTAAATATTGAATTATTGTGGAGGTGGAAATCGTTAAATATAAGAAAACGATAAATTACATTCAAATAATCGTATTTATTGGATTGGTCAGTGTTATTTTTGTACTCATAAATCAACAATCCCATAAAGAAAATACAAACAAAAACAAGTCAATCATTATTAACTTTGATCAAGTGGATTTGAACCGTGTAGATGAAATGATGAATAGATTTAATGAAGGTAAAGGGGATAACTTAATGATTGTTTCTCCTACAGTGGAAGGCAGTCCAATTATTCATGACGTAAATTCAAATGGTAGGGAAATACATTGGATAGTTGATAACACAAGAGACGCATGGAGTGACCAAGGCAAGACAGAATATGTCTGTAAATCAATTCGAATGAATGAAAGGGACAAC
>NZ_JBFUHL010000230.1:0-859 GCF_056402415.1 Paenibacillus sp. P4_A9 | reverse complement strand
ATATAAGGGAGCTTCATATTCATGTGAAATATCAATCGTAACTTGAAAATCAACTGCATAGGGTGTAATGAAACGAACGGTATGTTCTAGCTCCTCTTTGATATCTAGTTGTTCCTTTAAGTCCGCAGAAGGCTTTGCATAGTTAAGAAAATCAGTTAATAGGGTGATGGCCTGGTCTACACCAGACAGTGCAAGATCGGCATAACGTCTCCGATCCAAATCCGACAGATCTGATTTTTGTATTAATTGCAGGAAACCGCGTGTCGAGGTAAGCGGATTACGGATTTCATGAGAGATTGTTGCGGATAATTCAGCAAGCATACGATTTTTCTCTAAATGAGCGATATGTTTTCGCTGAATATCATATTTGTTAATAAAAAAAAGTAAAGTGATCATGATCCATAGTGAGATGAAGGCAAACACAACTACGTAGCCTGTATATAAGGAAAACGGCGCATAGACATAAGGGGCAAGTGGCGCATACAATAGTTCATACACGATGAGAATACCGGTTGCACAAGTCAGTTTTATCTTCAATGAAGCACGGGATACGCGATTTCGAGCAAGAAAGCCAAGAATTAGAACGAATGTGCTGCTTAGCAGGGCTGGTTCCCAATAATAGTGCAGAACGAACATACAACCAATATTGAAAATGATCCATGTCAAGATGGAAGGTGCTATACCAACGCCTAGCGTCACGAACAGTAAACAAACAGGTACTAATTGCAGGGAGTAAATCAAAGGGTCTATGTCGGCAAAGTTCCAATAAAGGAGTATAAAGACACCTAGAATTAATGAGAAAAAGAGATTTAATAACTGTTCTTTATGAATGAAATGGGGCGAAAGAATAAGATGGAGC
>NZ_JBFUHL010000229.1:0-901 GCF_056402415.1 Paenibacillus sp. P4_A9 | reverse complement strand
TTATTATTGTTAATGAAATATCCTTTTAATTTTGACAAAAATAAAAAGCATTTCTCATTACAATGAAATGCTCTTAACTTTAAAATGTTAAATTTACAACTTGTTCAACAACTCACGCCAATAAGCAAGTTAAGGTTCTATATTGGCAAAATTAGATCAACAGTTGTTCCCTTATCTATCTGACTTTTTATATTGAGAGTCCCGTGATGAGCCTCAATGATTTTATGACATACCATTAATCCTAAGCCTGTTCCTTTTTCTTTTGTCGTGTAGAAGGGTTCTCCTAACATCGGTAATCGTTCTTCCGATATTCCACAGCCTTCGTCGATAAAACGAATAATAATATGATCGTCTTTTACCTGAATTTGAATGAAAATATTCCCCCCGCCTGTCATCGCTTCAATCGCATTTTTAAGGATATTAATAAATACCTGTTTTAATTGATTTTCCTCACAATGGATTAACGGAATTTCAGATTCAATCTCAATATGAATTTGTACATTATTAAGAATTGCTTGTGATTCGAGCAGCGAGTTGACATTGTGAAGAATTTGCCGAAGATCCTTCATCTGAAAATTAACGACCTGTGGTTTAGCAATAACCATAAACTCGCTCACAATATCATTGATTCGATCCAACTCAGATAACATGATTTGAAAGTAATCTTGATAGACATCAATCTTAGATTGTATTAATTGAACAAATCCTCGAAGTGAAGTCAAAGGATTTCGAATTTCATGAGCAACGCCAGCCGCTAGCTGCCCTACAACTGAAAGCTTCTCTGATTTAATCAATAGTTCTTCTGTACGCTTACGTTCCGTTATGTCTTTTGCAATGCCGTAAACACCATCAATTTTATCGTTGACAATAATGGGAACCATTTTCAAATTCACTTCTACGC
>NZ_JBFUHL010000228.1:0-919 GCF_056402415.1 Paenibacillus sp. P4_A9 | reverse complement strand
GTATTAATACACTTATTATGAGTAGTGCATATAGCGAAGGAAGTACCCAGCTTCTCTTTTTTAAATGCGAAAATAACTGATTTACGACAAACATACTTAAAGCTACACGTATATAAGCACCGGAAAACCATTGAAAAGTAGACATGAAATCCAGTCGAGTAATATGCGTGCCAATTGTCAGCATCTTCCATAAGTCATTTGAGGGAACCAATAAATTTGCCGCTTCCTCAGCACCAAGCACAGAAATGGATCCCATCAATGGACCTGCGGCTAAGCCGACCAATAACATGGCAACCCCTAGAAACTGACTTCTTTTCATTTCCCCCTTCATGTACGGCGTGAGAAAAAGTACAATGATAATTTCGAATAACCCCGCACACGAATAAACAATTCCTTTTAGAAACCCTTCATAACCATATTCAAACACGGGGAACAGTAAGGAGTAATCTTTATATTTTTTATTTCCAACTCCCACGAAAACACCAAAGAACATGACGATTGGAAGCAGGAACAATGCCAAAGCGCTCATCGTTCGAATTCCTTTATAGGAGGCATAATAACACAATGCTGCGAACGACAAGACGAGAAAGACATTTGGGATATCGGGCGCATAGTTTATTTTTGCCCAATAGAGTGTATATTGGAACGTATTAAACGCAGTCAGAAAAAAGAAACATCCAAATAGTGAGCATAGTCCATATGAAATCCAAGAAGGTAAGGCAAATAATCGAGCGAAGACATGCTTCATCTCCATCTTCTTAAACAAATGATAAACCAACAAGGTCCAAAGAATGAACGGAACGCTAGCTGCAAAAACACTTAACCAAGCGTCACGTTTCGATGAACCCAACAATATGGCGTGTAGAAATATATGAACCGAAAATCCTGTAGAAATGATGAGTAGTGTATAAATATGTAT
>NZ_JBFUHL010000227.1:0-926 GCF_056402415.1 Paenibacillus sp. P4_A9 | reverse complement strand
ATGCGGACTTGCGGAGGCTTTTCGACTGTTAATCTGTTTTTGCGCTTAAATAGACCAAACATGCTCTGGAATCCCCTTCGCAATAATCTGTACTAGTACAAATATATCACATCATAATGAATCAGGTTATTCCACCTGCATGTCAAAAAAAGCTGCAGAAGACTGGCGAGGGGCGTTAAGCTAACGGGCAGGATAATGGAGTTCCATTTTGGAAAACATGACCTAATATTGTGTGCGAGTGATATAGTTAATAAAACAACTTGTTAGGAGTGATATTGCATGGGTGCCATCATACGAAGGATGATTGTTGACGATATTTCTATGTTACAACAGGTTGCAAAAACGACATGGAATAAAACTTACGAAGGAATTATACCATTACATATCCAAGAAGCATTTCTTCAAAAGAACTACTCGGAAACAGCGATGAAAAATAGAATGGATAGGTCAGTTGTATTTGTCGCAGACATTGATGGGGAAGTTAAGGGATTTGCTAATTTCTTTCGTTCCAAACAAAACGTTGAAGAAGCAGAACTTGGAGCAATCTATATCCTTCCAGAAATACAATCGCAAGGAATTGGTAGTCAATTATTAAATGCAGGAATTAAAGAATTAAGCGGAATTAAAAGCTTATTCGTTGTAGTGGAAAAAGAAAATAATATCGGCAAAAAGGGAGCGTCTTTTTTTGTTCAATATTGATTTGTGAGGCCTTGCCCGCAGTATGTAACGTTGTTTACGTGGTCTTTAAGAACCAGAGTTCCGTGATCCATAACGATTTCATACATCTTGGGGTTGCCCGCAATCATTTCACGCATGTAAGTAATCGCTGATACATACATCACCTTATAAATCAGTAATGCAAGCGGAACCGTAGAGATAAAAAGCTGAATCCAGAAAAAATCCGTCAGAAATACAAAGCCAATAAC
>NZ_JBFUHL010000226.1:0-930 GCF_056402415.1 Paenibacillus sp. P4_A9 | reverse complement strand
ATCATAGCTCCTCGTTCGTCAAAAACTGAATTCGGATTCCAAGCTACCTCCCATAAATTATTTTCAGGGTCTGCAAAATATGCCGTCCGTCCACCCCAAAAGGCATTACTTGGTTTACGTAGAATTTTGCCACCTGCTTTTTCAACTGAATCAATTATTTCATCGACTTGGCTAGGTGCGTCTACATTAATTGCTAAAGTTATATGATTAAAACCTTCGGTATTTTCAGGAAATGTAACTCCCGCATCTTCGCCTAACTTTTCAATTGGGAAAAGCGATAGAAATACTCCACCGTTTGTAAAAACACAATATTTATCATTACTGCTATCCGTTTCTTTCCATTCAAGACGTTGATAAAAGGCTCGAAGTACTGGAAGATTCCGAGCTCCAATTGTTATTAAACTAATCCTTTGATGTACCAATGAATGAACCCCCTATATATCTTTTCTAAATTATTAATTATTCCGCAAGGTTCTCAATTCTCCTGCCCGTTAGCTCAACGAGGCTGCCAACTATTTTAGTGGCAGCTTCGTTTTTTTATGTATTAAGTTTCATAATAACCGACCGCAGTATCGACCACGCTCTACTGCCCTTTATTTCAATGAAATCAAAAAGGAGCTGCTTCAATGCAACTCCCTCCTGAGCTATAGTTCGATGTTAGTTCAACCATGTTAAATGCTTTATTGAGGATAGTCGCTCGAATGTCTACGAGTGACATTTATTGAACTCCTGATATCCCAATCGTTGCCGAACACCTCAACAACAAAATGATCGTGAATTACATCATCCTTATCATACTTCCAGGAGCAAGTCCAACTTTCCCTATCCCCTAATTCATCGCAAATTAGTTTCCGAAATTCCCATTGTTGTGTTCCAGTCGGAACTCTCCATACTTTAACTCTCTTTGCTCGGGATGTTGTCACAATAAGT
>NZ_JBFUHL010000225.1:0-955 GCF_056402415.1 Paenibacillus sp. P4_A9 | reverse complement strand
GCTATAACCTCGTACATATCTGTATCGCTCCTCTAGGTGTATTGGAGAAGTCCTATAAGGACGTGAAATAGCGGTTGCTTCGGCAGCCGTTTTTGTTTTCTCCGCTAACGGGCAGACACTGTATGACTCGGTCATGCCGTGGATCAGATAGTTTATCTTAGACGTTTAGTGTCAGTGGTGTGGTGTGAGGTGGGGTTAGATGCCCCCAGCTCGTAAGAGCACTAGGAGGTGCATGTCTATTCAGGCATTCAGTTCCTTTTGTTCATACGGCTACCTAGGGCAAGAGAAATTATAACAGTCTGCTTATCTGACAGAATACAGACGAATGACAAGCTGCTAACGTGGCTTTTTCTTTTTTATAATGGCTCTGTTAAACTTTGCTGTTGATTTCATTGAAGTTACGGACAGCATAGCTGAATAAACATCAAAGAAGGCTCTGCTGATACCAAGGTTTCAGTGCCTTCTCAGCTAAACGTGCAGTAACGAATGAACTTAAACACTTTCAACGAGAGAGGTAAAAGTTGTTAACAGAATACCCAATCAGATAAAAAACCATGCTCATACCCTGAATCATAAGAGTCATTACGATCCGGGACGGGCAGATCTATATATCCGCCATCGGAGAAGTTGCGTTAGGGATCATCGGTGAACGACTGCTATTAAAGCACGGCCTAGATAGTAAAAGACTCCGTATACTTATAGGAAATGACATATTTGTTGAGCCATTCATCCAAGTTACACCGCGCACTGCAGAACAGTTGGGTTTAACAGCGGGGGATGTCCTCATGGAAATCAATCAGATCACATCTGTGCTGCGGATCAATCCAGGAAAGTAAGAGAACATCCGCCATTCGGAAGGCAGCCGGTCATATGATCGCTGCCTTTTCTCAATTAATGTAGGTTAATTAGTGAGTGAAAGGAAAAGTTTAGGCTGGTTTACAATAAAGTCGTAATC
>NZ_JBFUHL010000224.1:0-1014 GCF_056402415.1 Paenibacillus sp. P4_A9 | reverse complement strand
AGTAATCACAGATGGCAGTTCCAATATATTGGCTGATTGAAATAATACGTTCTGTTTGTTCGATGACGGCATTCCCCTGATTATGATCAATCTTAAAGGGGTTAAACATATCGTTATGCATACTTAAAATAATCCGTGATGATGGCGCAACCTCCCGGACAGGAAGGACCAGCAGGGGGCGATTGAAAATTTGAATAATATTATAAAATTCGGACGTATTTTGGAGAAATTGGATAACGCCAGCCTTATATGCATCAAGTAAACCATCTGAAACAACACGCACATAGCGGATGCCATTTACAACTTCATCGTTCGGTAAATCAGGGTCCGTTCTACCAAGAATTGTAATTCTGTGATGTTTACTTAGTAGMGAGGCCACACCGTCAATATAGGTTTGGATAGCTCCCCCTCGAATGTTGGGGACAGGCAGCTTTTCTGTACAAATCATCAGAATGTTCACAAGTTAACAGCTTCCTTTCTCAGGCAGTCCTTTTTCTGGGTTGAATCTGCCTTTTTCTCAACAAGGGCGGTATAATCTTATTCCGTTGTGGTAGTAGTATTTTTTAAAATTAGGCTTCACTACATGTTTAATAGGCTTCTTAAGACCCTGTTTACGTTTCATTGGTCTCTTTTTAGGACGGAGAGTAGGCTTCACTTTTTTCTTAGCACGCCATGTTCTGTAACCCCAGATAATCTTTATAGCTGAGACGCGTTTCCATTTGGTGAGCCTCTTTAATTTTCTTCGTTTTAAAAAACGGGTTTTCTTGATGATTTTGGTTTTTCTCAAAGCGCGCCGCTTTCTTGGAACTCGAAGTTTAAATTGCTTCTGTCTATTAGCAGGGAACTGAATTATTGCTGGGACAGGGCTTGCTGGTATTGAAGGAACGAGGATTGCAGCAGGATCTCCTGCATGAACAGGATCTACTGTAACCGGGATTGGCTCCGATACAGCTGGCGTTTTGGCGATGTTCCTTTTTGATTTTCGTGTAAAAGGAAGGGTGACCGCAACTGGTG
>NZ_JBFUHL010000223.1:0-1050 GCF_056402415.1 Paenibacillus sp. P4_A9 | reverse complement strand
TGTGGTAGCAGGGATAAGGACACCTCTGGCGATTGCTCAGCTGAAGCACGAAATGCCAGTTATATACGAGCAGTTGTTCACTGCATCCAAGCAGCTAGAACAGCATTATAAAGATATGCAGGACATTGAATTTACCGTGGAAAACAATAAGCTGTACCTCCTGCAAACACGAAACGGTAAACGAAATGCGCAAGCTGCGCTTAAGATTGCGGTTGATTTGGTCCATGAAGGTGTATTGACGAAGCTGGAGGCTGTGGATCGCATCGAAGTGTCACACCTTGATCAGCTTTTGCATAGAGGAATTGATGAAGAAGCCATTAAAGACGTAATGGCCAAAGGTCTTCCTGCTTCACCTGGTGCTGCAGTTGGTCAGTTGGTATTTGACGCCGATACGGCGGCAGAGTGGAGCCGTGCAGGCAAGAAGGTAATTCTTGCGAGATCCGAAACGACACCGGAAGATATCCATGGGGTGATCGCTTCAGAGGGGGTACTCACAAGTCGTGGCGGGATGACAAGCCATGCTGCTGTTGTGGCTAGAGGAATGGGAAAACCTTGTGTATGCGGTTGTGAAGATATTCKAATTGTGATCGATGAGAAGCGAATGATGGCTGGAACCAAAGTCKTAGAAGAAGGCGATTGGATTACACTTGACGGAGCAACGGGGCGCGTCATTATTGGTGCCATGCCATTACATGAAGCTAGGATGACGGATGAACTTCTCGTTATGCTGAAGTGGGCAGATGAGATTCGCACGCTGAAGGTGTTTGCGAATGCGGATAATCCGCACGATGCGAGAATAGCGAGACAACTAGGAGCAGAAGGCATTGGGTTATGCCGAACAGAGCATATGTTTTTCTCACCCGCTCGTCTGCCTGTCGTTCAACGAATGATTTTGGCGGAAGATAAGCAGGAACGGTTGAAGGCACTTTCGCAGCTACTTCCTATGCAGCAGTCCGATTTTGAAGGAATGTTCGAGGAAATGGAGGGGCTACCAGTGACGATTAGGTTACTTGATCCTCCCCTGCATGAGTTTCTGCCTAACCTCGAAGA
>NZ_JBFUHL010000222.1:0-1052 GCF_056402415.1 Paenibacillus sp. P4_A9 | reverse complement strand
GTCTTATTCATCGTCTGCAGCACTATGCGCCTTCACTCCATATGCCTGCTGAAGAATATCGGATCGCGCCAGGATTTATTAATTGGGTGGATGCTGCAAGGCTTATGCTTTGGTCGCCTGATTCATACCAAGAGGAATTAGCAGAAGAGCAAGCACGTGTTGAAGAAAAGATTTTCACCGGGACGCAATGGGTCATTTCGAAAGTCAGGAGACAGGGCGGACGCATGGCCGCATTCGCGGCCAAAGGAGGTTATAACGAGGAACCACATAACCATAATGATTTGGGCCATTTTATTTTACATGTGGATGGGGAAAATGTATTGGCAGATATCGGTATCGGGGTGTATACCAAACAATATTTTCAACCTCAATATCGGTATGAACTGATAAACGCAGGCTCTCATGGACATTCGGTTCCTATCGTAAACGGGTGCAAACAAGGCTTTGGCAAACAGTTTCGTTCGGAAATCCTATATAGCCAAATCACTGAGAATGAGGTTCAATTTGGGTTGGATTTAACAAAAGCCTATGCATGTGATTCATTGGAACTGCTTACTAGAGAGTTTATATGGAGACGTCCAGAAGACGAGAACCCGCAATTAGTCATTACAGATAAGGCTAGTTTTTCCAAAGTACCTGAATCCTTTCAAGAAGTCTTCATAAGTAGTGTACCTCCGCAGGAGGAAGAATTAGGGCATATTCAAATGAATGCAGTGATGATGCACTATGATTCTGACCAGTGGAAGGTTGATATAGAGCGGATAGTAACGGATGTAAATTCAAAACAAGATGTTCCGTTTTATCGCATTATACTGACATTGAAAAATCCTGAATTGGAAGTGGCATTTTCATGTCGAATTGAGATCGCGGAATCGTGAGGCACTGAGCTGGGCGATTCCACGAAAGCGATATGCATCGTCAGGAAAATAGTTATCTTATGAAGCTGGTTCGTAGCTAGCGGCAGTAGAAAAGGCTATCCCCAAGTAGATTATTTACTTTGGGGATAGCCTTTTCTTGGTTAAATTTGTTTTCTAGAGTGAGAAGGCGGATAG
>NZ_JBFUHL010000221.1:0-1083 GCF_056402415.1 Paenibacillus sp. P4_A9 | reverse complement strand
GAATAATACTACTGGTGTACATAATGCTAAGCAAAATCATACACCAATCACATTGGTTCAATAGATAATCATGGTAATAAATTATTTGAAAGATTATTCCACCAATTATTGCGTATAAGGCACTAAGCAAGATAACCCAAATAAACGATGATTTAGCAGATTGCGTTTTAATCCTCATTAGATCCCTCTTATACAATAGTTTTTCTTTTTTACCATATATTAGGATAAAGTGTCCGTATTACTTATATGGGGTGGCAATCTCTGCCCCCCATTCCTCTGGATTAACATCTCCGATGTGCTTCGCGAAGATCCATTGATGACCTTCGAGATCAACGGCTACATACTGTTGTTCACCGTATTCCGTTAGATTTAACTCTTCTAAGATACGTGCATTAGCCTTCTTGGCAATCTGATAATGCGACTCGATGTCCTCGACGAATATCATGAGAGTCTGTGTTAACCCGCCGAGTTTAGAAGGACTGGATGCCGATCCGCCAGGACTTTTGAGCATGATCCAAACATCTCTTAAATGAAGCAATGCCCCATGGAGCCTCCCATCGGGAAGCTTGAAGTTGTAGTGTTCTACAAAACCAAAGGTTTTTCCAAGCCATGCTGATGCTGCGGCGACATCCTCGTAAAACACGTGGGGAAGTAAAGTGTCCATAGGAACTGAGCGATTATACACTTGAATAACACCTCCGCGTATGAAAAGTTGTTCTTCTCAGTGTATCCACAGTTGAATGAATTTGTAAAGTTGCTGCTATTCTCTTCTAGATAAAAGTTGGCTGTTGCTCAAACCTGCCCTATAGCTTAATGAGGATGTCACTCGTTTTGCGGTGGCATCCTCATTTTGCAATTTATTGAAGTAACTATAGTTCTTACGTTAGTTGAATGCCAATCCCATTCCGAGTAATGGTGATWWTTATGCCCTGTTAGAGCCTCGTGAACGTGATGTAATCGACTTGGACTGGCTCTGCAAATTCGATCCGAAGTGCCCGGTTGATCTGTCCCCAGTGATATTGCCCATGTAAGAGGACCTGCAACAGGATGTCCCGGACGGACGTTCGGAACGGAACCCCGCTC
>NZ_JBFUHL010000220.1:0-1101 GCF_056402415.1 Paenibacillus sp. P4_A9 | reverse complement strand
TAACTGCGCATTACCACAGCTGGGTTCCCCCATTCGGACATCCCCGGATCAAAGCCTGCTTACGGCTCCCCGAGGCATTTCGTCGTTCGCCACGTCCTTCTTCGGCTCCTAGTGCCTAGGCATCCTCCGTGTGCTCTTTCTAGCTTAACCTAGAAAAAACTTTAAAGATTTTTGCGAGATCCGAAGATCAAGCAACCTAAGTTCTTACTTTACGTTTTTGTTTCGTTATCTAGTTTTCAAGGAACAACTGTGTTGCTGTGATTCAATTATCCTCGCCCTATTTCAGCGGCGAAAGTTATCTTATCACATCTTATTACTGCATTTCAAGTCGAAATTTCTTGGAAATYYCTGTCTTAAAATGTRTTTTGGTGGAGCCAAGCGGGATCGAACCGCTGACCTCCTGCTTGCAAGGCAGGCGCTCTCCCAGCTGAGCTATGGCCCCATAACTTTACCCCACAAAGTGAAGARTAGCTTCGAGGTGAATTCCGATTACTTTCCGGGGACCCCGATTCTGGATACTTCAATATGAAGTTAAATGGTGGGCCCTAGTGGACTCGAACCACCGACCTCACCCTTATCAGGGGTGCGCTCTAACCAGCTGAGCTAAGGGCCCTAAATAKAAATTTYYCAAAATAAAAACCCACCTRCAAGCTTTCGAAGCTTTCTCCGAAAGCTTGCCATGGGTATCGCTTGGCAACGTTCTACTCTCCCAGAACCCTGCGGTTCAAGTACAATCGACGCTGGAAGGCTTAACGGTCGTGTTCGAGATGGGAACGCGTGGATCCCTTCCGCCATCATCACCAAACGAGTTGCAACATGGTGTGAACCAYCTTGCAGAAAGAGGTTTGCTCTTTCAAAACTGAACACGAGTGAGTAAGCGATTTGTRTSCKAAGAYACTTGACTGGATCTATCAGATCCGAGTCTCCATAGAAAGGAGGTGATCCAGCCGCACCTTCCGATACGGCTACCTTGTTACGACTTCACCCCAATCATCTACCCCACCTTCGGCGGCTGGCTCCCTTGCGGGTTACCCCACCGACTTCGGGTGTTGTAAACTCTCGTGGTGTGACGGGCGGTGTGTACAAGACCCGGGAACGTAT
>NZ_JBFUHL010000219.1:0-1125 GCF_056402415.1 Paenibacillus sp. P4_A9 | reverse complement strand
AACTAGAAGCTGATCCTGACGATACTGAAAATTTTGCTAAGCGATTAGATGAAGCCATTGAAAACTATTCAATGGGTGTCAATGAATTTAAGGATGCTGCGAAAAGATATAACGACGATACGTATCTCAAAAAGGCAGAAGAATCAGAAAAAATGATCGAACGATTTAAAAAAGGAAGAGAAGAATACCAAAAAGGTGAAAAGACCGTACATCAACTCCGTAAAGAACTCGAAATTCCTGTACAATAGTTTATTTTCTCCGCAACTAAGCTAACGGATAACGATAGTAAAACAGTGAAGTGCTGCCGAGTGGCAGCACTTTACCCCGCTAACGGGCATAACGGGCAGGATTGTTACATAACAAATAGTGAAATTAAATATTGAGGTGAAGATATGGATACTTCTTATATTCAATTAAAACAGTTTATAATTTCCTCCAAAGAACTCTTAAGTGCTGAGGACATTAAAGAAGTAGAGCATTACTTCAACCACAGTGAATATGAGATGGCGTTTGAAGGACTACTCATTGAACTTACCAAACTAGGGAAGCATCCTAAAGAGTTTAATTTCTCCGAGTGGAGAGGACTTGGAGAACATTTTCAACTCGATAAAGATTCAGTTTTTGATGAGTTTATTTGGATTAAGTTCTTGAATTGGGGAAATAATCACACGGATCAAAATATCTGAAAATCATATTGTATTGAACTCCCATGAAAATTAAAACTGCAGTCACTGAAAAAGACAACAGTAAATAAGACGCAGCACATTCATTTTTTTAAAAGGGTGGAGCGCCCGAAACAAAGAGATATTGGTTTCTTAAAAGAATTAGGAGACTTCTGAAATGGTTACAGAATAACCTAAGTTTTCTAGTCGTCGAAGTGCGTACTTTACAATAGATTGTTGCTTTTGTTTGTCAAAATAATCTTCACCTAAGTCTAAGTACATTTCCTTACGAGTTAAAAGATAGAAGGAAATTCTTAACATTGCATGAGCCACAGTTATGGCTGCTCGTTTTCTTCCTTTTCGTGCTGCTGTACGTCTATACATGGCGCCGAGATAGTTTTTTGACCCTGCAACGGAATGGGCAGCTTCAACCAATGCAGATTTCAGATATTTATTTCCGTTC
>NZ_JBFUHL010000218.1:0-1163 GCF_056402415.1 Paenibacillus sp. P4_A9 | reverse complement strand
CCAATATATGAACCAATTCATACACTATTACTATCAAGTGAATAGGAGTGTGATAGGGATGGGATTCATATTTAATCGAAATGTTAGAGTTACTTTTTTCTCGGGTTTTAACTTTACAGGAAGAAGTCTAACATTTAGACGAGGCGTGGCAGTTTCAAATCTGGGTTTATTCGGTTTTAATAACATCATCTCCAGTTTTCGGCTAAGAAATGTTATATTTCCTAGTCAAGCTACGTTAGTATTGTTTTCAGGGCGCAACTTTACAGGGAATTTTCGGATTTTCCGTGGCAGCCAGAACATTTCAGACTTACGACTTTTCAATTTTAACAATGTAACCTCGTCGTTTATTCTGGTTGGATTCCGTGTAACAACTGCTCAAATTCGTACCATTCAAAGTACTGGCAAAATGCCAAGTGACATTTCCTTATTTTAGGATAAAAGTGTCGGGTGGCAAGGACAATAACTCATTAGGGTCGCGTAAATCGCGGCTTTTTTTATTTTATGGGATCAACCCCMTTATATCTACAAAAATAGACGAATCGTTTTACAAGCTATGCATAAGGAGTGAATCACGTTGGCGAAAAATTATAAACGCTTCATTCAAAATCAATACGAAAAAGCGATGTCCACTGCTTCCGAATTCATTTCTTCACGAAGTGAAAAACAAGAAGAAGGGACTATAGAACTCAATCTGCAATATTATGCTGAGCTGAAATCAATCGCCGATATGCGGCATACGACCGTGCAAGCGATCGTCAATGGAATCATTGTCCAATACCTGGCAAACGCTACATACGGATCAACCCCCATCTCAGTGGATCAAAAGGAAGATAATCCGCTTCTGTATTTGGATGGGATTTGCAAACTAGAGGTTTAAGGAGTGCTGATATGGATAACCACTTGAACATTCAGGAAGCCATTTTTCTGGATGAAACAGCTTTAGCGGCTTTAATGAACCCTGAAGACCCCCACTATGCGAAAGCTCGTTCCCTGTTTTTGGATTTACATGATCTTGAACGTAATTACATGACTACCAACTCCATTATATTTGATCTTCACGAATGGCTTCGCAATGAATACGGCTATGAGCAGGCGGAATATTTTCTGAACGCAATTGATAAAGCAGTGAATAAAGGCAAGCTTGCGGTGATCTCCAGCGGCCA
>NZ_JBFUHL010000217.1:0-1195 GCF_056402415.1 Paenibacillus sp. P4_A9 | reverse complement strand
GCCCATTTTTGCAAATGAATGGGTCAATTATATTGGGGAACCCATCTTCATGCTCGTTGGCCCCAATTTAGAAATTCTCCATCAATTATTAGATCAAATTGAAGTGGATTTTGAAGAACATCAAGCTATCTATACATTAGAAGAAGCCATTAAACAAAAGGATCAAACAGGAGTATTCGCAAGTCATGAATTTGGTGAAAATCTCGAAGTGATACAAGCTATCGAGAAAAATGCGCATCAAATCATAGAAGAAGAGTACGAGACGGGTTATCAAGAACATGTCTATTTGGAACCTCAAGGAATGCTAGGGATTTATAACGAAGATGAAATTCTTGTAGAAGGATCGATGCAATGTCTATATTATGTGAAAAAGTCATTGATAAGCGCACTGGAATGTAAGGATGACGAGGTTAGGGTGATACAAAGTCCTACTGGCGGCGGGTTTGGCGGGAAGGAAGATTTCCCTTCCATGATGGCTTGTCACGTTGCCATAGCTGCTAAGGTTGTCAAAAAACCAGTCATGCTATTGTTTGACCGAGCAGAGGATTTTGAAGTAACGACAAAGAGACACCCTGCCAAATTTAAATATCGAACAGCATTAGATGAAAACGGAAATATTTTAAGTATGCATGTAGAGCTGTTTCTTGACGGCGGAGCAAATGCAGGTTTAAGTCCTGTCGTTTTGCAGAGGGCATTACTGAACAGTGCAGGCGTATATAAAATTCCGCACTTTCATGCGAAAGGCTATGCGCTTAAAACCAATACTGTGCCCAATGGAGCTTTTAGAGGCTTTGGCGCACCGCAAAGCTTTGCAGCAATTGAAAGTCTTATGGGACACATTAGCAGAAAGGTAGAACTAGACTCCATTGAATATAAAAGAAACTATTTGGTGAAACAAGGTGATCCAACCATTACCAACGGGAGATTTAAAGACCCGGTTTTGATGGACGACATTATCCAAGATTTATTGCTAACTGTGGACTACACAAAGAAAAAAGAAGAAATTCATGGTTTTAATCAACAAAACAAGCGCTACAAAAAAGGGATAGGCGCTTCCTTTTTCTTGCATGGCTGTGGATTCACTGGCAGTGGGGAAAGAGACCACATTAAAGCTACTGTAAAGTTAGTCAAAACAGAAAAAGATCAAGTGCTGATCAAGATATCAAATTCAGATATGGGTCAAGGCGCGCTAACC
>NZ_JBFUHL010000216.1:0-1195 GCF_056402415.1 Paenibacillus sp. P4_A9 | reverse complement strand
TCATGGAACCGAACTTCAATTCGATCGTCTCCACGACAAGTTGGGCCATCTTTTTACAATTCTGCCGAATGGTCTCCGCCTTCTCCCGTCCAAAGCGACGAACCATGAACTCATCGAAACGAATTGCTTTGCCTCCTTTCCAAGTGATATTGGATGTCRGACTGTGCTTTCCTCCTAATCTTAGACCTATACCAGTGACGCTCCATTCGCCTTGAGCATTTTTTTGTATCATCATCCTTGCATCTATCACCCGATTCGGCATCAATTCCAAGCAAAGACCCTGTTGAATCATGAATGTTCCCGATCTTATCCGCTCGGAAAACACCCAATTCTTTATCCAACGAATGGCTGTAGCTTCAGAATTTAGTTTGGTTCTCACTAAATTGCCTACTCTGTTCCGTCCAGTTAATGTGAAATATTCTTTATTACGTGCAACCTTCAATATGCTGCATCCTCCGGTTCCATTACTTGGCTTAATGTATAATTCAGGAAATTCTCTTATCATTAGCCGGAGTTTCTCTGTGGAAAACATTACAGTTTTAGGAATGTATTTCGCAAGCGAAGGCGTATTGCTAAACAACTGTGTCGCCTTTGACTTGTAAGTAAATTTATGACTTGTGTACGGAAACCAATCTTTCCGTCTCATTTCCTKATACGGTTTATCTAACTTGCGACAGCGATCGATGACCACATCAGGCCAACGGAAGATTCCTTCCTTCCATCCTCCTGTCGCAGATGGCACAAAACCTCGAATTTGTTTTGTTTCGGGCATGATATCCAAATGAGAAAACAAGAACACTTTCGCGCCCARACTCCGACCTTCTCTGACCATATCTAGAAAAAATTCAGACTCAGAAAACTTGTTTCCATTTCGATGAGTTAATATTCCAATTTCCGGTTCGCTCATTTGAAAGCCTCCTACGAAGATTGCAATGATAAACGGATGGAAAAGCTCAAAAAAAACTCTGTAGATGCTTCTGAAATGTATTTTTTTTGTACCTGACATCCAGGAACAAGAGATTAACTTATGTAGAACTACTTCCTTTGCAGGATATGAGATATAAATATGATTAAATGAAGAGATAGGTGCAACGATCGGGAATGAGATAACTGTTTCTTGCTTTTGATTTGTAAATCCACACGAACGGGAATGAGATAACTGTTTCTTGCTTTTGATTTGTAAATCCACACGAAC
>NZ_JBFUHL010000215.1:0-1197 GCF_056402415.1 Paenibacillus sp. P4_A9 | reverse complement strand
CTTCTACGCTAGTCCCATCTTTGTGGGTAATGGCGATTTCGATGTTGTTGGATTCGCCTTTTATCGATTCTTCAAACAGATGCAATGTTTTCTCCTGATCTGGAGTGACAATGAAGTGAATGAACGATTGATTATGAAGTTCTTCCTTCTGATAGCCCATGATCTCCTCAGTTATGGGATTACTATGAAGCATACGCCCGTTTAAGTCTAACGAAAAAATGGCATCAGAATTATGATCTACAAGCGACTTATAGCTTTGCTCACTTTCTTCCAACAGCCGTTGGGCTCGCTTTCGCTCAGATATATCCCTACATATAAGCTGTTCGGCCGGTTTACCAAGGAATACGATAGGAACTCCTCGAACCTCTACATCAATAACTTGATGATCCAAGCGAATAAATTTCTGATCCATGGGATTCGTTGGTTTTCTTTCCTCTGTGGCTTGTCTAATTCGTTCCTTTGCAATGTCTATAAAGTCGGGGTGAACGATACTAATTACTGGTTGACCTATAAGTTGCTCTGGACTAGTAGCGCCGAATATTCTAGTTCCAGCAGGGTYAATAAAGACTATTCTTCCTTGACTGTGAACGAGTACCGGTTCAGGAGAATAATCCACAAGTACCCGATAACGTTCTTCGCTTTCAATGAGTATCTTTTTTATACGTCTAATCCAAAAATAAAGAATCAAGGCCGTGCTTAGAACATAGAATAGCCCCTTCGATGAATGTATAGTAATTGCACCTGACATGTTCAGTAAATCCATTAATCTATCAGATAGTATCACACATAGACTGCCGACAAGCATATAGACAAAAGTGATTTTAAAAGGAGTATTGAGCAATTGTTTCTCTGACTTATTACGCATATATATATAACTTCCTTAATCCTGCGAATTTATTGTGAACATACTAGAAAAAAAGTTATTATCTAGTTGATTATACCAGTTTTTTTCTGAAATTCTCATTAAATATTTCTCCCATATTAATCTTTTTGCCAGCAGGAAATTACTGTAAGGATTATTATTCCGCTAAATAAAATTCGAGTTATTATATTATTCATGGTTAAGGAATATTCTGAAAAGGGATGAGTTAGTTTATACTTCGAAAATGAAAGGCGGCGATTCTCATGATGAGATATTTATCGATGCTGGGAAATTACTTACTCTATTTGTCGGTCATCATTGTAGTGATATTCCTC
>NZ_JBFUHL010000214.1:0-1199 GCF_056402415.1 Paenibacillus sp. P4_A9 | reverse complement strand
TAGTAATAGTGTATGAATTGGTTCATATATTGGCTTGGACTTATGTTATTAATCTATCTAAATTCTCTAGGATATCTTTCAAGTTTCTGAATGAATTTCATCTTAAATGCTTGCCTATTTCTCTCACGTGAAAGATATTTCTTTTAGACGCTTCATGTCAACTTTGGGTGGAAAACCAAACATGCGAGAATATTCACGGCTAAAGTGAAAGCCCGAGGGTAACCATCCCCCCCGGGCTTTTTATCGAAAAAAGGGATTTTAAACTAAAGCTACAGTGTACTTTGCCGATTCGATCCAAGTTTGATCGGAAAACTCTCRGCCGCGAACCACAACTTCGTTGTTGTAGATCTGAACATACATGCCTTGTGCTACATTTGGATTGTCAGTACTGCGTGTTTTGCCGACTGAGGCATTATTGAACCAGTGAAATGAGTTCTGAGTATTATAGTGATTCTCCGTCGCAAAGTTACGATGTGTATGACCCGACAGCACAAAAACATTCTTATATGGCTTTAAGATAGCCCGAAACTCCTTCGCCCTGAGTAATTGGGGCGGTTTCCCGTCCATATCTGGGGCCGGTAGCGGCTGATGTATGAAGACGATAGCGGGCTTTCCATCCTCATGGTTTTTCATACAATTCTCGAGCCAGGCAAGCTGCTCATCCGAATACCAGGCGCCCTCCCCTACATCAGCTCTCTCCTGCACATATGTCTCTTGAGACATCATGATCAGATGAACATCATTAACCCAGACATCCTTGTAGGGCTTATCCTTGTAGCCGAAAAACTTCATGAAGCGTTCACGGGACATCGCATCGGTTTTTCCGTTGGGGACCGTTTCAGCGGACCATTCTCCCTTCGTGTTTATCCAAATGTCGTAATAATCATGATTGCCCATATTCGCGTACATTGGCGGTAGTTTGTATTTGTCCAATACTTTCCGAAAAAGCTTGTAATCCTGCTCCCGGCCTACGTCAGTGATATCCCCACCGAAAACAATCGTGTCCACTGGCGATTCGAAGTGAGTAATATCTTTCAACGCCGAATGAAGCTTATCGGTAATCCCCGAAGTTCCATTGTCGGAAATATGCACGTCGCTGAGAAGGAAAAAGGATAGCAATAAACGCTTGTCGCCTGGGACGACCGTATCCGGTTGAACGGATGCTGTAGGTATTTCTGTCTGTACAGAGGGCTCAACTA
>NZ_JBFUHL010000213.1:0-1225 GCF_056402415.1 Paenibacillus sp. P4_A9 | reverse complement strand
GATATGTACGAGGTTATAGCAGTTGAGGTCAGAGGTTACGAATTAGAGGTTGAAAGCTGCCTAGGTGGGTATTGGTTCTTCGGTGGCAAGTACGACAGCATGGAGGCTRTACAAGCATTCATTGACGGATATAATTGGGAAGTTTATGACTTTGAGTCCATCTAATGGATGGGCTTTTTTGTTTGTTGCAGGTACAATATGTATGTGATTGGATCAATTGGAAATATACTGGGGGTATGATTACAACGTACGTTTTGGGCGTTCCATATAAACGTGGGTATACACATATGGTTCGACCGCCAACTTTTTTTGACGTAACCGATACAATCCCAATAAATCCACGTTTTAAAGGACTATTTCCTATCCAATATTGGTAGCACATAAAACAAGAGTTTTATAGGATTACAAATTTGAATACCTGCAACAAAAAGAGCCTAGAGTATTCACCCTAGACTCCTCTGCTTTATTCATTTTTCAACAATTACTTAGCTCCAATACTTCTTAGCGTCATTGTATTTGTCATGGTGTCAAATTCAACGACGATTTCACCTTGAGTAAAACCAAAAAAGGCTAAATTTATTTTGTTAAGCCTCAAGAAATTTCCGACTTCATCTGGTAACGTAACCTTTGTGACGATTAATTTCTTGGATATGCCACCTCTTTTCACTGTTATGGATTTACCTTCAGGCAATTTGATACCTCGCGAGGYGAACGTGGCCTCTAGGTCAGAATTAATACCAACCTCACGAATTCCAACTCCGAATGATAGAACAGCTGTTGTTTTTGCAGTCGCCAATATACATTCCTCCCCATCAGATTTCGAATTATCGCCTTTTCAATCGTAAGCATTGGATGCTATCAATTTGACTTAAAGGAATAATATGATTAAAAACGGTAGTTACGCGTTGTTCTTGCTCCAATATAAGGTGAACAAATTCAATATAGTCTTTCCCCCTTTTCACATTAAAAGCGAGAAAGGATCGCGCTTGTTTCTCCTGAATAATAGCGACATTTTTTATCGGGGGAATTCCTGTTGTTATTTCAAATCTATAATCAGCAAATCTAGTAAACGGAATTATCCTTAGCCGATTATTCTCCTGTTCCCTTACTGCAAAGGCTTTGTTTCCCACTTTTCGAATTGTTCCGTTAATTGACCTTCCATTTGTAGTTGTAAAAACATTATCTGATTGAAATCCGATTAGCTGGGTAAGACGTTGTTTTAACG
>NZ_JBFUHL010000212.1:0-1228 GCF_056402415.1 Paenibacillus sp. P4_A9 | reverse complement strand
TTCATATAGTCCGCAGGAATTAACTGCTTGCCGTCAAATCCCCCCTCCTGCATGCAAGTTAATGCAAATTTCGCAAGATCTCGTGAGGTACAAAAAATGGCTGAACCCCCGTTAGAGACCCCTAATGGGGTCTTTAAACAATACGCATCTTCCGAAAAACCGATGGGCGTAAGTACACGTGGATGCATGTATTCAAGCAATGACGTCCCGCTTACTTTCTCTACAATAGCGGTAAGCGTAACTGTCGCGGATGTATCGTACGAAAAAACGGTGCCTGGCAGATGAGTTGGCGGAACCGTAAAAAATGTCCTCACCCAGTCATCATCATTAACTTGCTTGAAAGTGGTCTTTTCATGGGCTGATGCCATCATCAGCAGATCGCGAATCGTCATCTTTTCTATATAAGGATGTACGCCACTAGAGGGAAGTTTTTCAGGGAAAAATGTAGTAACACGATCATCCAGAGACAGCAGTACTTCTCCTTCCATTAAACCGATTGCAACAGAAACAAAGCTCTTACTGGCAGAATACATACGATGTTTTTTGTCAGCGCTAAAAGGTTTCCAGTAACCTTCCGCTACTACTTTTCCCGAACGCAATATGATAATGCTGTGCATACACAACTGGTTAGCTTCTAGGCTTTTTATTAAATTAAGTATGGACGATGATGGAATACCCACCTCTTCCGGGATACCAGTCGGCAATGCATTCTTTTCTGCCATTTCTTACACACCTTTCTTATCCGATTCTATCTTTAGAACAACAAAATATTCCCCCTGATACTGATAGGCAGGGGGAATTTTTGCTGTAAGCTAACTTACTTGGTTACATTGACAATCATCGTATCACTAGACGTGGCACCCGCATAGTTGACAAGCTCAGCACGATACGCATAGGTGCCCTTTACCTTATTGGCTGCAACATTCAAAGCAGATTGGGCAGTCGGGTTGTTATTTGTCAATGCTTGTGTATAGATGAGAGTCCCATTCTCATATAAATTATATGTTGTTCCATTGACTCCCCACCACATGTTCATGTTGATGTTGAAGTTTCCGTCACCATCCCAGTTATCGTTGGATAAAACCGGTTTGGCTGGCGCAGCTTGCGTTACGTTTACAGTGTACACACTGCTCTTCGTTGTCCCATACGCATTGGTAAGCTCAGCGTAGTAACGATAAATGCCATTTGGCTTATAAGTAATTGAAGTAACGGTTGATTGGGCATACGG
>NZ_JBFUHL010000211.1:0-1279 GCF_056402415.1 Paenibacillus sp. P4_A9 | reverse complement strand
GTAGTATTATTCTTTAGAAATTGTTATTGGTATTTTAGTATATTTATTCTCCTCTTCTATGTTATCTTTTCTATTATTTTTTTGTTCGCTTTTAGTGCATTGTTTCCGTTACCAGACGACAATCCAGCGGGCGGATTACTGTTGATTATGATGCATGGCATAAACGTAATCAGCATTGTTATTGGTTTAATTCTTGGATTATTAATTAACGTATCACTGTATTATTGGTCAAAATTAGATGGTGTGCAAAAAATAAACGATTGAACTAACGGGTATCGAGAGTTCAATAACAACATGTAATTGGCAACCAGCCCAGGTGGATTGGTTGCCTTTTCTCAAGTAACGGGCTGGATAGTTACAGAAAAAGGGAAATTATACAGTTATATTGAATATATAATGAAATTGATTTATGAATTCAAAAAAAGGATTTTCTTTTCGAAAGCAAAGTGAGCAATTGCCAACTATTGGCCTACTGCCGTTCAATGGGAATCGAATTGAATTAAAAGTGATGAGGTGAGGTGTTGAAAACTAAAAAGAGTGTGTTCATTCTTGGAGCAGTGCTGTTGCTCATGACAGTCAAGGCCTACCAATTATTCGAACTGGATGGGGCACGTATCTCAGCAATTCAAGCAGCACGTGTACACTTTGCGGTTAAAGGGAAGAACCCGCAACTCTTTGAAAAAGTGGATTATCCGTGGGGCGGAGTGTTTTTGTTTCATACCGATGACGGAAATCGTACCGTAATGTCCTATAAAGAGAAGCCTGGTAGTTGGTTTTATTACGCACGCTTGGCAACGACCTTTAACAGAGCGCAAGATCAAGAAAAGATTGAAACAGTAGGATGGATGAATGTTAATACAAATATACCCGGGGTGCAGGCTTGTGTATTTGCGGTTGAGACGTCAGATCCGAATATTGATTCTATCGAAATAGGTGTAGGTACAGATCGGATCAACAAGAAAATAATAATAGGCCAACCACTTGTCTTTTCATGGTCAAAGGCTTTTATTGGGGCCGATCTAAATCCTCTTGCTCTTTCCAAGGACGGAAGAGTGCTTTATGAATATCGAAATAAATTGTCGAATGTAACAAATAGTGATGATTTGCGGTGGTATCCGTCTCAAAAATAATATTCAAGGAACCTATTTTTCGTGATTTGCTAAACTAAAGAAGAACGTTAAGTTACATAAAGACTAAGGATAAGGCTGCCAGCATAATCGGCAGCCTTTGCTCAACTAAAGGGCAGGATAACGTAGTCACTTCGCGAGTACCATAGGAC
>NZ_JBFUHL010000210.1:0-1280 GCF_056402415.1 Paenibacillus sp. P4_A9 | reverse complement strand
AGAAAGTGGACGTCGCTTAGTTAAACCACCCGTTGGTAATACAGCTGCTCAAAGAGCGCTGGAGATATGTAGCCAATCGTGCTATTCGATCTTGTCCGGTTGTAAAAGAACTCAAGATATCGGTACAGCTTCTGCTGGGCTTCTAGTTTCGTCTTGAATTTGGGGTTGCTGTAGATGAATTCACGCTTCAAGATGCTATGAAAAGCCTCGATACAGGCATTGTCATAACAGTTGCCTTTACGACTCATGCTGGGCGTTATTTCATAGTCTTCAAGCTGTTTGCGGTACTCTTTGGAGGCGTATTGGGAACCTCGGTCAGAATGGTGGATCAGGTCTTTCCCAGGTTTTTTCGTGCTATGAGCCTGTTTTAGTGCATCTAAGACGAGGTCTGTTGTCATTCGGTCGCTTAGTTTCCACCCTACAATTTGCTTCGTGTATAGGTCTAGGATACTTGCAAGATACATTTTTCCTTGGCGACATGGAATGTAAGTAATATCTGCTACCCACTTTTCATTTGGCTTTGATGCGGCAAAATCTTGCTGAAGAATATTTGGAGCAATCGGCTGCTCGTGATTTGAATCTGTTGTTTGAACTCTAAATTTACGTGCCATACAGGAGCGTAGCCCTTGCTCACGCATAATGAGGCCGACCGTCCGTTCCGATACACACAAGCCTTCCTTTAAAAGCTCTTTGTGTATTCGCGGGCTACCATAGATTTCATACGTGAATTGAAAGTGCCATTTAATACGATCCGTTAGTTCCTCTTTGCGCTTGCATTGCTTAGAGTCTTCTGCTGTTCGCCATTTGTAATATCCGCTCCTGGATACCTTTAGCACGCTGCACATCTTCTCCAATCGAAACTCGGAGCGATGATCTTCAATGAACTGAAATCTCAGTTCCTTTCTTTGCTGAAGATGTGCATGACCTTTTTTAGGATCGCGATCTCTTCCTTCAGATCTTCGATTTCCCGTTTCTGGTCGTCAATGAGCTGCGACTGTTCGCGGAGGTTTTCCACTTTGTTAACAGGTTCATGATCAAACTCCCGGTATTTCCCCAACCAGTTTCGTAGGGTACCAGGATTGATGTTCAATTCATCCGCGATATGCTCTAAAGATTTAGTCTGCTCTTGCACATACTTTACAGCTTCACGTTTGAAAGTTTCATTATATCGTTGTCTTGAATCGCTCATGGACAGACACCTCTTAGTTATAGTTATGATTATTATTACTTCTACACTAAGAGACGTCCACTATTAATTCTAAGAGCAAATTCTAAGAGCA
>NZ_JBFUHL010000209.1:0-1300 GCF_056402415.1 Paenibacillus sp. P4_A9 | reverse complement strand
GCCTTAATCACACTCACAAGGATCAATCTTCATGATCCAAACCATGATTGTCAGCTAAGGGAAGTTACTGTGGGAACCAAGCTGCTGGTTTACTCTGATGGAAAAGTATTTTGTGAAAAAGAATTAGCAATGGAAGAATGGCAGCCTTTATTGGAAAATGCAARGAAGGCGTTGGCCCATCAAAAATCAAATACGTACATCTCACAAATAAATTCCTGCGAAATTGAATATTTTGTGGAAGTGTATCCGCAGCCGCTGCATTTAATAGTTGCGGGAGCTGGCCATGTGGCGAAGCCTTTGGTTGAAATGGGTAAAAAGCTTGGGTTTTATATCACTGTCATTTGCGATAGGCCTCAATTTGCGAATTTCGAACAATTTCCTTGGGCTGACGAGGTTGCATGTAAACCTTATAATGAGTATTTCCGAAATTTGGACATAACGGATAGGCCTTATATTTTGTTGCTCACACGGGGCCACCAGTATGATGTTACGATCCTTCGCGAAATCCTGCATATTTCTGTTCCCTATATAGGAATGATTGGAAGCCGTAGACGCATATCAGGTGTATTTTCTCAGCTCCATGAGGATTTTCCAGATGTCGGATTTGAGAATGTATACGCTCCTATAGGCCTAGATATTGGCGCACAAACGCCTGAGGAGATTGCAATCAGTGTATTGGCAGAAATTTTACGGGTGAAGAATCATAAATCCGGAAAATCACTAAAAGAAGAAATCGGCCATTTTATCGTGGATAGGCAGGAGGAAGATGAATGAGCGAACTTGAGCTGATGAAACGGATCGTAAGGATTAAATCTACCTCTGCAAATGCGGCTCTGGCTACCGTCATTCGAACGAAGGGTTCTACGCCCAGAAAGGTCGGCGCGAAAATGATTATTTATGCCGATGGAACAATAGCCGGGACGATCGGAGGCGGCTGCGGGGAAGGCGAGGTGATTGAAATAGCCATGCATGTTATAGCCACAAAGATGAGCACCCAGCACACGGTTGATCTGACTGCAGGACTGTTTTATGAAGATGGAGGAATCTGTGGCGGCATTCAGTATGTATTTATTGAGCCCATTCATTGAGAAATATTCAGGAGCATATATTATCTACACTAGGGGGCCATAATGTGGAATCGATGGAAGCGATCATCCTTGCAGCCGGATATTCAAGCAGAGCCAATGATTTTAAAATGGCCTTAAAACTAGGAACCATGACCGTATTGGAACATACCATTTCTAAATTTGAAGGCAGATGTAAAAGGGTTATCGTTGTGAGTGGTTTTCAGTGGGAACGG
>NZ_JBFUHL010000208.1:0-1331 GCF_056402415.1 Paenibacillus sp. P4_A9 | reverse complement strand
ATCTTCCCTTTTACGGTACCAGGGCTTCCGAGATATTTCAGCTTCTCGCCCACTTTGACTTGAAGCGAATCTTCGACGGATTTATGCAGCGGGATTACGTCGCCTATGGTTAAACCTAAGAAATCTCGGATTGAAATTTCAGACGATCCCAACTCTGCAATGAGAGGTAACTTGGTTTTCTCCAAGCGTGATTGAAGTGCTTCCACTTCTTCAGGAGCTCTCGTCTTCTTCTGGGAAACAAACCAGTGATGTACAGAAAGTCGAGGCATAATTGGTTCAATAACAACATGAGGAATACATAAGTTGATCATACCTGTTGTATCCCCGATTTTGGTGCTCAGCGATATTAATGCAATCGTTTCATTGGGAGAAACAATTTGCATAAACTGCGGATTCGTTTCTAGTGCCTCTAAGCGAGGTTGTATATCAATTACTGTTTTCCATGCTTCTTGCAAGCTATCAAATGCTCTACTGAAAATGCGTTCCATGACGATCGTTTCAATCTCGGTTAATGCATTAATTTTGGTTGGCGTTGTGCCTGCTCCGCCTAGTAATCGATCCAACATGGCAAAAGCAACATTGGGATGAACCTCAAGCACCATTCGACCCTCTAAAGGCTCTGCTTCAAAGATGTTCAAAATGGTCATTTTCGGGATCGAACGAATAAATTCATCATAAGGCAATTGTTCAACCTGGACTACACTAATTTGAACGAACGTACGCAATTGAGCTGAGAAATATGTCGTTAAAAATCGCGCAAAATTTTCATGAATCCGGGTTAAGCTACGAATATGATCTTTCGAGAAACGTACTGCTCTCTTGAAATCATATGCCCTTACCTTCTTCTGAGTATCCTCCTTCTTAAGCTCATCTGCATCCATTTCGCCAGAGGACAAAGCAGCCAACAAGGCATCGATCTCATTTTGCGATAAAACATCAACCATTCGAGTCACCTCCTTTAAGCAAAATCATTTACGAGTTACTGCAGTACTTTATCAGTTATCCAAATTTGTTTGATTTTACCTTCATGCAGCAATGGGTTTAGTTTGTTCATTATTGTGGAAGTTAAACTATCTGAACCTTTGCTTCCTTCGATTTGTTCTTTCGTCATATCACCCAAAATCTGCACAATGGTTCCTTTGACAGCAGAATCAAGCAAACTATCAAATTCAGCCTTAGCCTTTGAATTTTCCATTTCAAACGCGAAGCTAATCTTAATGAAATTCTGACTGCCCGATAAATTTGTTAAAATATCTTTGATGTTGGAAGTGTTCGCTTTAACAGTTTCTGCTGATGGAGCTTTCGTCGGTTTCACACTTGCAACAGCATCC
>NZ_JBFUHL010000207.1:0-1356 GCF_056402415.1 Paenibacillus sp. P4_A9 | reverse complement strand
GTTTTATCGTCGTCACATTATGCGTGAGCGTAATGCTGTAGTCATAAAGAAGGCAAAAGAAAGTTTTATTAAAAAGCATGGCAGATTATTTTGTGAAGTTTGTATGGTTGATTTTACGAAGATATACGGTGAACGCGGCGAAGGCTATATTGAAGGCCATCATACGAAACTTGTTTCTCAAATGAAAGATGGAGACAAAACAAAAGTAACGGACATTGCCATGTTGTGTAGTAATTGTCACCGTATGATTCACAGGAAACCAATAGTCTCAGTCGAAGAGTTGGCTTTAGTAGTTAGAAAAATGAAGATGAAGTGACGATGAGGGGTATTTAAGAAAATGACAGTATCATTTCATAAGAGAGAATCTGAGTATGGCTGAAGGTGAATTCAAAAGGATTTGTGTTTAATTACTTTGGCACCGCAGAAATGAATAAACTGCATCATGCGAGCTGCTGACCACATATCGTTATAATTTTTTGGTGGACTGCGAATTAGCCATGAAAAAGGTAATTTAGGATTTCGGCGTAGGAGTAAGTAATTCCATGGGTCTTGGCATGGTTTCTCCAACGAAAGGTAGGGCACTATGATTGAGGAATCCATACATATCACAGAAAACCATTGGTACAATCGCAGTATCGCTCACCTCTACGACTGTATCCAGCAGACGAAAGAAATGTATTTCATTGACGATGAGTTACTTTCGGCGGAGTTGCTTCCAGATCGTTTGTTGTATTCATTCGACAACGAAACGCAAAGAGAACACATTTTACACCATATGCAAGAAATAGTTGCGCGGAAAATCAATGACCTGCTCATCCGTCCTTCTGCGCATCGCATTGAGGGTGTTACCTATCTGCCAAATGGCATCGCAGATCCGAAACAAAAAATAGTGACATGGAATGAGAAGGGTGAGCAGAAAGAAAAAGTGCTATTCATTCACCCGTCATGTTGTTTGCTTCACGTGTATCACCTAGTTAGATATTTACAGCTAAGTCGTTTTGATGCATAACTCTTACCTCCTGCAAATGAATGCTATTTTGAAACTAAAAAGTAATAAACCGCCGTAGGCTCACAAGCTCAGCGGTTTTTTTGCGATGTTGGAAAGATTTATTTTCGTAAAAAATTTTTAGATGCAGAGTTTGCCCCGCAAATGGCCGAAGGTACGCTCAGCAGCAGAGTATTATATAATTAAGCCTCTTAATCTGTTTTCTTCCAATTTGATCTTGAAAATATCTTGTTTACAATTTTAAAACTTGGCCMCCTCAAGCGACCGGAAATCTTAAGGTCCAAGAACTTATTATTTGGCGAAAGTCTTCCTCAAATGAAAGGGAATAGTAATTGGAACGATATTACAAG
>NZ_JBFUHL010000206.1:0-1376 GCF_056402415.1 Paenibacillus sp. P4_A9 | reverse complement strand
ACCTCCTAATAAACGCTAATCAGAATAATCTCCTAGCTGTAACAAAACGCTTCTGCCATTTCTCATCGAACGCTGTAATGTGAACACCGAGCTCTTTGGAATAGGTTTGAAGGATCCGCCCGTCTCCCGCATAAATGCCAACATGACCAATATCTAGCCCGCGAGCAGTGAAAAATAGGAGATCCCCTTTACGAATTTCGGCAATCCCGACTTCTTTCCCTTGTAGCGCTTGGTCGTAAGAGACTCGAGGCAAATCAAGGGAGAGCACTTTGCTAAACACATATTGCACAAAAGAAGAGCAATCGAATGTGTTCGTTTGACCAGAAGCAGCACCAAACTCGTAAGGAGTTCCCATAAATGTAGACCCGAAAGTGATTAATTCATCTGCTAGCTTCGCAGTTAATACCGAGCTCGTGTAATCGGTATACATCGGAGCAGCAGAAATGAAACCAATTGCACCGTCTTGGCTCTGGACCTCCAACCAATCCGTATTTATTTCTCGGATGACATGGACTTTTTCGGTTTTCGTAAGCATTCGGAGAACGCTGGAATCCTGATCCTTATCGGGTGTATCGCGCAGATTGACGCCATATTTGATCGTGGTTTCATAGGTGTGAACCGATGAAATTGTGATGGAGCGGGAGTAATCATGCCATTTCACGAGATTCCCTAGCGTTTCACTAATAAATCGCAAAGGAATCAACGTAAACCCATCCATAATTTTACCTGGAACGGGCAGTTCTAGTCGCTCTTGATTTTTAAAAGCATACAAGTCTCCGATTCGGTATGTAAATACGGCGCCATCCTTCATAGCTGTTACCGTTCGCGTGTTCTCATCCCATGAAATTTGTGCACCCTCAGCCTCAAATAGCGCACGCATCGGAACGAGGCTATAGCCGTTTTCAATCACGGGTGGTGTCTGAAAAGACAACTGATGCCCATCAAGAAATACAGCGGGAGATACCTGCTCATTGGCATGTACCGCTGTTGCAGGGAGTAGCAGCATGCTTAATATCGAGATTTTGGCTCCTTGAAGGACAAGGCTTCTGATCCTCATGTTGAATTTCCCCTTACTTTCCGTTTATGCCTATATATTTCGTTATAATCTCATTGCTTTAGTCCGTAATAGAAGGGTACGTTACTGGTCGCGCCTGAAACATAGACAAAGAAAAGAGAACCCCTTTCGGAGTCCTCTTCGACGGTGAGTAGATTGTTGGTACTCTTGCTTTGAACCTTACTTCGCTAGGTCACTACCTCATCTCATCATTGCAGTACTAATACTACAGTAAGTGGTATGCGGCACATCTCCTCGCCTCCATATGGATTCAAGAACAACTTCCCTTGTGTAAATTGTCTGCGACACAACACCTCACCAC
>NZ_JBFUHL010000205.1:0-1452 GCF_056402415.1 Paenibacillus sp. P4_A9 | reverse complement strand
ATTGAATTCTGTTGCCGCTCAGACCCGCTATTTCCGCCTGCAGCAAGTAAAACAAGTGTATAAACATCTCCTTGAGTCTCACTGAATTTGCTCGATAAGTCTGCAACCGTTCGTGTATCCCTTCAAGTTGCTCCCAAACGGCAGCCACGTTGAGGACCCACATGTGCTTCGCCATTGTCTCCGCTTCTACCTTACACACAGCGATCCATTCACTTCGCTCAATGATGCCTTTACGTTCATTGCCCAGTTTCTTMTCGGTCAGAGAAAGTACCCTTAATACTTCGTCAACATCAAGCGGCTTTAGCAGATAATCGGAGACTCCATGTCGAAGTGCCTGTTTGGCATAG
The DNA here is from genome assembly GCF_056402415.1 of Paenibacillus sp. P4_A9. Classification (NCBI taxonomy): domain Bacteria; kingdom Bacillati; phylum Bacillota; class Bacilli; order Caryophanales; family Paenibacillaceae; genus Paenibacillus; species Paenibacillus sp. P4_A9. The sequence goes on along the minus strand of NZ_JBFUHL010000205.1, from coordinate 1,105 downwards.
CTGAAATCGCTGTATCCGGAAATGATAATCACTTCAGTCTGGATCCCACGGCTAACGATCTCCTCAGCCAGTCGCAACCCATCCATCACAGGCATTCGAATGTCTGTAATGACAACATCCGGTAAGTAGTCACTAATGAGATCCAGCGCCTCTTGACCATTCTCGGCAAATGCACTTACTTCAAATGAGGAAGTCTCCCGCTCAATGATTGTCTTTAAACTGCGTTTCACGGATGGCTCATCATCCACAATGATCACTTTATACATGCCCTTACCTCCCTGGCAATGTAATATCCATATGTGTACCGTTCGGCCCTGACTCACGGATGTATAATCCGTAAGGTTCTCCGAACGTAAGTCGAAGGCGGCTGTGCACGTTCCATAATCCAAGATTTTTCTCTTGAAACTGATGCTCTCGAACCATTTGTTGAATAGTGACCTCCTTAAATAATCGGTTCAACCTGTTCAACGTCTCCTGAGTCATTCCATTCCCTTTGTCAATTAACGAAATGACGTACACCCGATCCTTTATAAACCTTCCTGATATTTTCAAATACTCCGGCTTGCGATCATGATCTTCGTAACCGTGCTGAAAGGCGTTTTCCACAAGCGGCTGTAAAATGAGACGTACAGTGGAAACTTGCATCGCTTCAACTTCATCAACCTCCCATTCAACATTGAGGCCTTCATAGCGCTCTTTTTGAATAGACAAGTATGTCTGCATATGCTCAATTTCCTCCAGAAGTGTGACCGTTTTTTGCGGATTTCCGACGTTATAACGGAACATTTTGGCGATGGAGGTTACCATTTTACTAATCGGCCGTACCCCAGCTTCAATGGCATATGAATTCACTACCTCCAACGTGTTGTAAAGAAAGTGTGGATTAATTTGCGACTGTAAGATAAGGAGGCTGGACTCCATTTGCTTGATTTCATTTTCCTTTTGTTTCAACTCTGCCATATGTACGACTTCAATTAGCCTCTTGATTTCGGAGACCATGTTGTTAAAGCTGCTGAACAAACTGCCTATTTCTTTGCCTTTATGCACTGGCGCACGAATATCCAAATTACCGTCTTCCGCTTTGCGCATAAGTTTCTGTAAGAGG
>NZ_JBFUHL010000204.1:0-1457 GCF_056402415.1 Paenibacillus sp. P4_A9 | reverse complement strand
CACTTGTATCTTTGCCATCATCGCATTTTACTGCAAACTCAATGGCCTCGACCCGCTTATAATAATCTTCATCCATCTGGTGCAGCAAGCCCGCCTGTCTCTTGGGAGAATCGTGAAAATTATCTATGAAGGCTTGCATCACAGGACCTAGGACGTCTATACTGGTCACGTTTAAACGAATGGCTTCTTGCCGCATCATCTCTCTTAATTCCGGAAGAACAAGTGTGTAGACTACAAAACCATCTACTCTGGAAGCTTCCTCCATCATCAATTGAATTTCTTGCTCCGAACGCATGGTTCCAAAGCGCTTTACATGAACTTGACTGGCATTGAACTGACGAATCGTCGCTTGAACGACGGAATTTGCCGTTTCCCCAATCGAGTCCGAACAAACGAAGATCGTACGGACTTTCTCCTCCACCCCTGAATTCCTCCTAATTCGCTATAGCTATGTTACTTTCTCCACTAACACCATGAAGGATAAACGCTTGCGCTGCGGCAATTCGAGCCAAAGGAATTCGGTATGGCGAACAGCTCACATAGTCCAATCCAGTCAAATGGCAAAAGAAAATCGACTCTTTATCTCCGCCATGTTCTCCGCATATGCCCGTCTTTAAAGACGGTTTAACAAGCCGCCCCGTATTCACTGCTATCTCTATTAATTGTCCGACTCCTTCCGTATCGAGCACTTGAAACGGATTATGCGGCAGAAGCTTCTGATCAACATAGTGGGTAAGGAATTTCCCTTCCGCATCATCACGGCTGTATCCGAACGTCATTTGTGTTAAATCATTCGTGCCAAACGAGAAGAAATCAGCATGAGCTACAATCTGGCGCGCTGTAAGTGCTGCACGCGGTACTTCAATCATGGTTCCAACTTTATACGGACAATCTCGAAGTTTCTCTATTCCCAATACTTGCTGAGCAACGAAATCAACAAGCTCTCTCAGAATTTTAAGCTCATTGGCGTGACCAACGAGTGGAATCATAATTTCGGGAAGAACTTGGATGCCTCTATCGATACATCGTGAAGCCGCACGGAAAATGGCCTCAATCTGCATATCATAAATTTCTGGAAAAACAATTCCTAGTCTGCAGCCCCGTTGGCCTAGCATTGGATTCGTTTCGTGGAGCGTTTGTACTTTACGCAGTAGGTTCGCGACCTCTTCTCTCTCCTCGTCTGACCCCGCTTTCTCATAGGTCAGTTGAGCATGTCGTTTCTGTAGTTCTTCGAGGTTAGGCAGAAACTCATGCAGGGGAGGATCAAGTAACCTAATCGTCACTGGTAGCCCCTCCATTTCCTCGAACATTCCTTCAAAATCGGACTGCTGCATAGGAAGTAGCTGCGAAAGTGCCTTCAACCGTTCCTGCTTATCTTCCGCCAAAATCATTCGTTGAACGACAGGCAGACGAGCGGGTGAGAAAAACATATGCTCTGTTCGGCATAACCCAATGCC
>NZ_JBFUHL010000203.1:0-1467 GCF_056402415.1 Paenibacillus sp. P4_A9 | reverse complement strand
AGCGTGAACTGTTTGGGCCAAAGAAATGCCCCCCCTTTGGTAACTTCATCCGCTGAGGAGAAAGATAACGAAATTTCATACCATAACGGATACAACGTGGCTAATGAAAATACGAGTAAAAACAAGCCGTTTATGAGCTGAAAAGTCCCACCGCTTTTTATGAATACAAGCATTTTTCTTGCAGATATCGGTTGTGTGACCGAATTCATGCTGATCCTCCTTTAGCTGATGTAGAATTTAGAAGTAAATTCCACTTTTACCACAGACCATCTTTTCCCAGCCGCTTCGCTACCCAATTGGTGAACACGATCATAAGTAGTCCTACCACAGATTGGAATAGTCCTGCAGCAGCAGCTAAGKAATAGCGACCGTTACTAAAAGCGACCCTATATACATACGTATCCAGAATATCGCCGACTCCTGTCACCAGAGGCGTAAGTAGAATATACACTTGATCGAAGCCCGCGCTTAGTATGAATCCCATTCTTAATATCAAAAGCAAAACGATCGTCTGGGAAATACCCGGCAGAGTAATATGTAGAATCTGCTTGAAACKATTAGCACCATCAATCTTGGCTGATTCATACAGACCAGGATCGATGCCTATGATAGCTGCTAAATAAATCACAGTTCCCCAACCTGTTTCCTTCCACATCTGTGAGAGTACAAGCATACTGCGGAAATACTCGGGAACAACTAGCGGAGATTGTTCAAATCCTAGCGCCGAGATCAGACCGCTTGAAGGAGATAAAACCGTAATAAGGATTCCGCCGATAACAATCCAAGAAACAAAATGAGGGAAATAGATGATGGTTTGAACGCTTCTTTTAAAAACAAGATTCCTGACTTCATTGATCAGAATAGCTAGTACGATTGGCGCAGGAAAATTAAACATTATTTTATAAAAGGAAATCAGAATTGTGTTTCTTAATACTTGCCAGAAGTCCGCTCGTTGAAACAGCATATCGAACCATTTTAATCCTATCCATTCACTACCCCAAATTCCTGTGGAAACCTTATAATCTTTGAACGCCATAATGACGCCGCCCATGGGGATGTATTTGAAGATAATGAAGTATAAGATCCCTGGCATAAGAAGCAGATAATAATATTTGGTTTTGTGAAATGTTTTTTTCCAAGATCGTCTTGATGGTACGGATACCATTCTTCAGCCCTCGCTTTCCTGTATACGCTTCCATTATTAACGCACTGAACACAAAAAAGAAACGGTCATCTTTTGCCGTTTCTGTATGATGTTTGAACCAAAGCTCGTCTAGTTCAGATAGTAAACATGAAGTTCATAAACTTTTCATAACCTGAATTCGGTAATCTCCAGGTGTTGTTCCCGCATATTTTTTGAAATAACGAATGAAACTGTGTGCATCATTGTAACCGATTAAGGTACTAATCTCTTGCAACGATAGTTTATTTGGCAGACAATAAACTATCGTTGCAAGAGATTAGTAC
>NZ_JBFUHL010000202.1:0-1538 GCF_056402415.1 Paenibacillus sp. P4_A9 | reverse complement strand
AAGGTAAACAGCATCGTAATTCTTGAAATCACCCTCCCCTTCCGCGACGAATGTTTGCGTCTCCACTCCGAAATTTGTTCCCGAAATTACGGCTTCGCCTATTTTTACATTATCATCGTTGTAAAAGCTTAAGCCAGCTCCGATCATATTTTGGGAGTTTCCTACACCTTCGAATTTCAATTGTCCTGTCACTTTCGTTTTATTTCCCGATTTCGTTAGAATTAAATTCCCAACCGAGATACTTGGGTTATCTGGATCCTTCACGTCTAACGGTTTATTCTTAACCACTATTTTTTGGGATTCCGTGTCATAATCAATCGTTGCACCCAAATTTTCAGCTACAAAGCGAACCGGTACATAMGCATGCCCATCCACATTCAGGATTTGATACTCACTGTTCATGGCAACTTGGTTACCATTTATCTCAAAACTCGCCGGAAACAATAACGCTTGAATCGTGTCCGAAGCAACGGCTAAGGACGAACCAGCAATAAGTAGGCCGCAACTCACGCCTAGAATAAATTTTTTCATGAATGACACACCTTTCATCTAACGATCCCATATTCGTACAATTACATCTGATTAGACGCATCTTGAGAGTAATTGTTTCATTCAAAAAAGCCGAGCATTTTACGCTCGACTCTGTGCTTTAGTCTCAATTTAACCTCTTTATTTGGATCCCTTAAATAATCAAACATACTCTTCACCTGAGCGATCGTATTCCGTTCTGCTGATAAGTCCGGCAGCTCATTTTCACCGAAAAATCGAACCTCGCTCGTTTCCACGCCACCCAGCGCATGCCCGCCAATTATTTGACAGAGAATGAACATTTTATAGATGTGATACGGCTCTGGTGGATGGTGATGGAACTTTTTATCAAGAACAGCAAGTAATTTCACGGGTACCACATCGTATCCGGCTTCTTCTCTGATCTCTTTCACAGCGACTTCCGAAGGCGAATACCCAATATCGGCCCAACCCCCTGGAAGTGCCCAGGCGCCATCTACTTTTTCCTTCACGAGTAGAATTTTATCATCTTCAAAGACGACCCCACGAATGTCAACTTTCGGAGTTGCGTACCCGGTTTCATTAGCAAAGCTAAGGTTTATTTTATCCACGCCAACAAATGTGTACGTATCTAGAATTTCTATGCTTATTTCCCGCAATGCTTGGAAGCGTTCCAGATCGTAGACATCCTTCGAATACGTCAAGCCGATCTGTGCAATCGATTGGATTTGCTTGGCCCAGTCTAACCATTTATGGCTCATATCACGTTCTGTCATCGCTTCASTCTCCTACTTTTCTCCCGATATATAACAAATGCGAAGAAATCCCTAACACCGATGGATCACGCGCTAGTCGGATGAGTAGTTCAATGAACTCGTCCTTTTCCCCACGGTCCGTCCAATATTGCTTCTGTTCATTGGATATCAAAGCACCCAGGTTCGAAGATCCAATTAAATCTAACGTCGCAAACCCTTGACTTTCCATAAAAGGTTTAATATCTTCGACATTGTAATAGTAAGCGCCAGTAAATC
>NZ_JBFUHL010000200.1:0-1614 GCF_056402415.1 Paenibacillus sp. P4_A9 | reverse complement strand
ACTTATTACTAGCTACACAGACGCTTTAAAAGATATTTCGAACGAAGGATTACTGTAATTATAAAGAATCATATTAAACCGTCCTGATTTTTCTGAGGACGGTTTTTCTTATATTAAAAGTTTTTAAAAGTGAATTTAGTTGATTTCAGTTTATTTATTTTGTCAAAAAAAATAATTTTGTATTCGAATCAAAATTTTGGTTCAATATCATGGATATTTGAAAGACACGTTGGTTCCCTCAATCTTATTTCCATCATTTATATATATACTTACACCTTTGAAATATCGTAATATGACATTGTAACCTAGTTGCGAACGAAATTACAACGATACACAAGGACAAAGTAGTGCAAGGACAACACCTTATTTGAACGTATTGAAGGGGGATAATATAAAAATGAAAAATCTTAAAACTGTTTTTAGCAAGACTATTCTTCTAAGTATGACRACKGCTTTAATMATTACTGGGTGCGGCAAAACAGGTACTAGCACACCATCAACTTCACCAAGTGCTGCGGCAACAACGGCAGCAGCAGCAAAGCCGGTTACACTGAAGTTTGTAACGATGGGTCCTGGTAAGCAAGCTGATTCGCAASAGGTTTATGATGAATTCAACAAGAAATTGGCAACATTACTTCCAAATACGAAAGTAGAATTCGTACCAATGACTGGCGCGGAATACGCTGAGAAATGGAAACTAATGGCTGCTGCATCCGAAGAGATTGACATTGCATGGACAGGATATCTATTGGATTATCCAGGTGAAGTCAACAAAGGTTCTTATATCGAATTGGATTCATTAGTTGATAAATATGCACCAGAAATTAAGAAAGAAATTCCATCTTGGGTATTGGACCGCGCTCGTGTGAATGGCAAATTATATGCGATTCCAAACTATCAACAAGCAGTAGATAACCGTCCAACGCTGCGTGTACCGAAAGAGTTTGTTGATAAAGGATACATCGATCCGAAGGCAGCACAAGAAACTTTCTATAAAACGGGTCCTGCATCCAAGGAATCACTCGCTGTCATTGAAGGTTACCTAGAGAAATTGAAGCAAAACAATCAATTACGAAAAGGCTTTAGCCCGAATGTACTTACGGGTATGCAGCATCACAATATCATCACACCATCTTTCAAATTAGTAGGTGATTTGAAAGATCCGAAAAGCTTAAAGGTTATCAATTTRTATGACACACCKGATGAGCAGCGTTATATCAAAACAATGACGGATTGGTATGCCAAAGGTTACATTCGTAAAGATATCTTGAGCTTGCAAAATCAACGTCAAGATGAAGGTAAGCCAGACGGGAACATTGCTTGGTTCCATACGATGGTTGGCAGTATCGAAGATGTTTCGAAAGCAGATTCTACAAGATATGGTTTCCCAATTCAGCTAATTCCAATGGAAGAGAAGTATACTATCTCCAACTTGTCCGATTCCACGAACTTAGCGATTACAAGAACATCTAAAAATCCTGAGCGTGCTATGCAGCTTATTAATTTGTTTGATACGGCTATGTGGAATGATCTGTATAACCTTCTCGTATGGGGTTTTGAAGGCAAGCATTACATGTAAACTGGCGACAATAAAATTGAAACAATTGGTTACTC
>NZ_JBFUHL010000199.1:0-1619 GCF_056402415.1 Paenibacillus sp. P4_A9 | reverse complement strand
GCCCGTTAGCTCAGCGAACAAAAAACGGATGCATCGGCATCCGCTGTTCCGCTATCGTTCTCCCGTTAGCTCAACTCATGCTTCAATGTTTATTCTGTCTTCCTAACGCCATGTATTGGACAGTGCCATCCTTCTTATCGGCGTTGAAGGACAAAACATACTCACCGACGTCATATGACATTTCCCAACCTTCTACTATCGTACCGAGTCCTTCGTAACCAGGCTGACCTAACGCCTTTTTTACTTCCTCAACTGAATATTTAATTGTATTTCCACTTATTCCTATTACTCTGACAGTTTGGTCAGGATTCGTGAAGAAGTAATTATAATCGAACCATGCGTCAAAATGGTCCCCACGTGACCCCGTTCGTTGAGGTTCCCCCCATGTTTCGAACACATCATTTTTCGCCGCCCCTATTCCGAATTCAATCCCTGGGAGCTTTCCTTGTGCCACTGCACTTAGAAATTCTTCGTTAAGTTGCAACTTTTTGCTTAATGGTGTCTTTTTGATTAAAATTGTCTTGGAAGCTTCCTCATATCTGACCAAAGCCCCCATATTTTCAGCTACGAAACGAATAGGTACATATGCATGCCCTTGGTGATTCAACACTACATTTTCCTTATTGTCCACTTCTTTGGTCACAACATTAAATACAAATTTGGCAGGAAACAAGTATGCTTGAATTGTGTCTGACGCATAAACAGCGGTTGTCGCTGTTAAACCAATTCCGCAAATTAGACCTAAAACAAACTTTTTCATACTCATCACTCTCCTTTTACAAGAGTATTACAATGCACAAATAAAATGTTTTCTCTTACAAGTGATTCATAGTAAGTTTTACAGTTTTATACTTTGTAAAATCACCTTTACCGACAGTTCCAAAGATTGTTACGCCTCCTGATGATGTCCAATCCATATCATCAATAAATGCAGTACCTATTAATTCGTTATTTTCATCATAAAAAGATAATGATGCTTTATAGTCTTTTGAATCTAACGCCTTGAGGATTGATATATGCCCATTCACTCTCGTGAAAGCACCCAAATTTGTTACCAAAAGGTCCCCGATTGCAAAATTATTATTTGCATCTATGATGTTCAATTGTCCTGGTGGAAACCCTTTTGCAGATGGACTCATTTTGGCATAACCTGCATCCAATGTGGCTACCGCATAGTTGGTAAAATCCCCCTCCCCCACTGCTTCAAACGATTTAATCTGTCCTCCATCCATCATTATATTTTCCACGCTTGCTTTTCCGATTATTTCACCATTTTCATCATAAAAATTAAGCGAACAACTAACCTGATAGCCCGTAGCTGTATTTTCTTTCAGTTTTACTTGTCCAAATACTTTTGTATGATTGTCCTCGTGATACAACTGGAGATTACCTACCTTAATAAAATCATTAAGCCAGGCATCCTTTAGATTTAAACCGTCGGATGTTTCGTAATCCACCGTTATTTTTTTCAATTCATCATCGTATCCCACAGTCGCCCCCATATTTTCTGCAACAAAACGAATCGGTACATACGCATGACCGTTATAGTTTAATGTGGTGTATTCACTGTCTAATTGCTTGCTTTGTCCGTTAAATACAAATTTAGCAGGAAATAAGTA
>NZ_JBFUHL010000198.1:0-1683 GCF_056402415.1 Paenibacillus sp. P4_A9 | reverse complement strand
TCGTCACAGCATCCGGTCGAAGCAGCTTAACTAGTTCAATTGCTTCTTGCCCATTTTTCGCAGTACCAATGACCTTAAATTGCGGATTTTCAGAAATTAAATCACTAACTATTTTTCGCATAAAGACGGAGTCATCTACGACAAGAATGTTATATATTGCCAAGCTGCTTCCCTCCTCTATCTGCTAATTCGACACGATTTTCAAAAATCCTATTTCAAAATTCGCAACATTTTATTTAAAAAGCTCTTGACACCGATAGAAGGCGTTTCTATGACTCGATATCCTTTTATATAATTATCCGTAAGCGTTTTTATGCTTTTCGTTGCCGCGGAATAGGGATAAGCGATTGAGAAAGGAATTTGCCTTTTCACTGCTTTAGAAACAACCGGATCATCATCAACAAACCCTAATGTTGGGATATGAATATTCAAGAATTGTTTGGCTACTAAAGAAATTTTGTCAGCCGTTTGCTTCCCTTCTCTTGCATCAGTTACACGATTAATGACTAGCTTAAAGGATACATCGTGGCCCATTGAATTCACCATTTTGATAATGGCATAAGCATCTGTAATCGATGTTGGCTCAGGAGTCGTCACGACGATTGCTTCTTCAGCCGCAAGAATAAACTTCAGCGTTTCTTTTGACAGGCCTGCTCCCGTATCAAAAATGATAAAATCCACATAACCGTTGAGTTGCATGACTTGCTCTGCAAAATAATCTAATTCTTCTTCACTTAATCGCAGTAAGTCATTAAAACCAGAACCACCTGCAATAAACTCTAAATCATTGGAACCCTTCTGAATGATTTCCCAGATCGTTTTGTCCTTTTTTAACAAGTGATAAAGACTGTATTTGGAGGAAACACCCATTAATACGTCAATGTTCGCGAGTCCGATATCTGCATCGAAAACTAGTACCTTATACCCCAGAGACTGCAGTGATAAAGCGAAGTTTAGCGTAAAATTGGATTTACCTACACCACCTTTACCACTGGTCACGGTAATGATTCTGGTTGTTCTTGTGCTTTTATCCCCCTGCGTCTGAACCAGATTCCGCAACCCTTCTGCTTGATCCTTCATGTTCTAGGCTCCTCCAATAGCAGATCAATGATTTGCCACTCGTTCATTTCCGCAATATCATCGGGTACACTTTGTCCAGTTGTCACATACGAAAGCTTAAGGGAAAACTCATGAACAACATTTAGAATGGCTCCGTAGGAATCTGTTTCGTCCATTTTGGTAAAGAGTACTTTATCCAACTTGAACTTACTAAAGTTATTCGTTATTGCCCGCAAATCACGATATTTGGTCGTTAAGCTTAGTACGAGAATCGTTTCACTATTCCCTTGCGTCTTCAGCAAGGAATTCAATTCGGAAACATACATTTCGTTCCGGAAATTACGCCCAGCAGTATCCATGAAAATGATGTCGCATTCCGCCAAATTTTGAAATGCTTTCGTCAAATCCTGTGGAGAAAACACGACTTCGAGTGGCACATTTAAAATGGTTGCATATGTTTTTAACTGCTCAATAGCAGCAATTCGATACGTGTCTGAGGTAATAAACCCGACTTTACGGTGATATTTCAAGACTTRCTCCGCAGCCAATTTGGCTATTGTTGTTGTTTTACCAACACCAGTTGGACCCACGAAATGAACAACGCGTGTTTGTGCAGATATATGC
>NZ_JBFUHL010000197.1:0-1694 GCF_056402415.1 Paenibacillus sp. P4_A9 | reverse complement strand
TGCTCATCAGGTGTGTCATACAAATTGATAACCTTTAAGCTCTTCGGATCCTTCAAATCACCTACTAATTTGAAAGATGGTGTAATGATATTGTGATGCACCATTCCTGTAAGTACATTCGGGCTAAAGCCTTTACGTAATAGATTGTTCTGCTTCAATTTCTCTAGGTAACTTTCGATGAGAGCGAGTGATTCCTTGGATGCAGGACCTGTTTTATAGAAAGTTTCTTGTGCTGCCTTCGGATCGATGTATCCTTTCTCAACAAACTCTTTTGGTACACGCATCGTTGGACGGTTATCAACCGCTTGTTGATAGTTTGGAATCGCATACAATTTGCCGTTCACACGAGCGCGGTCCAATACCCAAGATGGAATTTCTTTCTTAATTTCTGGTGCATATTTGTCAACCAATGCATCCAATTCGATATAAGAACCTTTGTTGACTTCACCTGGATAATCCAATAGATAACCTGTCCATGCAATGTCAATTTCCTCAGATGCAGCAGCCATTAGTTTCCATTTCTCAGCGTACTCGGCGCCAGTCATTGGAACGAATTCTACCTTCGTATTTGGAAGTAATGTTGCCAATTTCTTGTTAAACTCATCATAAACCTCTTGCGAATCTGCTTGCTTGCCAGGACCCATTGTTACAAACTTCAGTGTAACTGGCTTTGCAGCTGCTGCTGCTGCTGCTGCAGTAGGTGTTGCATTTGTAGAAGCCGAAGGCGTGCTTGTTCCTGTTTTACCGCACCCTGTAATAATTAAAGCAGTCGTCATGCTTAGAAGAATCGTTTTGCTAAATACAGTATTAAGTGTTTTCATCTGTGTTTTTCCCCTTTCAATCTGTTCAAATCGTATATTATACAGTTCTGGAACTTATTAACTGTTCCAGAACTGGTATAAACAGGTAATCAACCCTTTACTGCACCAACTGTAAGTCCTTTAGAGAAGTATTTCTGGAAGAATGGAAACACCATAAGAAGAGGTCCTGCCGCTACGATCGCCATAGCAAATCTGAGTGATTCAGACGGAAGTTTATACAGATTTACATTGTCCATATTCACGTTATACGTCATGGCATTTTTGAGGAACTCAACTTCCATCAAAATTCGTTGCAACAGAAATTGCAAGGTGTAAAGTTTCTCATCACGAATATAAATCAAGGATGTGAACCAATCATTCCATTTGTCTAGCAGCACGAACAATCCGATGGTTGCAAGAGCTGGTTTAGACAGCGGAAGAATAATTTGCCAATAGACTCGAAATTCGCTAGCACCATCAATTTTAGCCGATTCAACCAGAGCGTCAGGCAAGCCTTGAAAGAATGTACGTAAAATAATGATATAGAAGGCATTGGCTAACGTCGGGAGAATGTAAACAAAGATCGTATTATTGAGGTGAAGATACTGCGTTATGAGAATATAGCTCGGAATAAGTCCTCCACCAAATAGCAGCGTGAAGAAAATAAACATAACAATTGGTTTACGAAGCTTAAAATTCTTTCGAGATAAGGCATAAGCGCAAGTGGACATAACAATCAATCCACAAATCATGCCGCCTACCGCCTGAATGGTTGTTGTAAGGTAGGCATTCAAGATTTGCTGCGGTTTCCCGAAAATGAGTTTATATGCTGTCAGATCAAAATCTACCGGGATTAACTTGTACCCGTATTTTAATAATGATTCCTCATTGGAG
>NZ_JBFUHL010000196.1:0-1700 GCF_056402415.1 Paenibacillus sp. P4_A9 | reverse complement strand
AGGAGATACGTTTAACAACGTCTTTGGCTTCTTTTTCTATCCTCTGCAGTTGTTTAGTGGCTAAGTCATGCTCCTCAAGGAGCTGCTCTAGATGGAGTTTGTAAGCATGTGTTGCTTGCTTAGAGGCTATCTGTGTCCGGCGACACAAACATATGTGCATAATCGTGAATGAAATTGATGTCGGGTTTTAAGACATTATTCCATTACCGACGTGACTCTGTGAGGCGAAAGAGCAGAGTTAAAAGAAATCGTATCGGGCCTAATGAATTAAGCTATACAAAATAATGGCTAATATTACCATAGTTTGTTGATATGGGTTTGGACAGAAACGATGGGACAACCTCGAACTTATATAAGTGGGTTAATCCAACTATTAAAGGGAGAGGTTCATTTGAAAAAAATCGTTTCAGTATTCGTTGCTGCCACCATGTTACTATCATTTTCCGCCTCTTCTTTTGCCTCAACTACTGCAAYGGTTACCCAGGGCGTGAATTTTAGATCAGCCCCCAGTACAAGCAGTAGTATTTACTCATTTCTTAAAGTCGGAACGACTTTAACCGTGCTTGAGCATATGAACTCGTATTGGCTCAAAGTATCTTTGAATGGAAAAGTAGGCTATGTGTCGACGTCCTATGTAAAAGAAACGCAAGCTCCGCTTACAGCGCCAACGGTAACGGCAAGTGGAACAGCACCAACCAATCAGATGGTAATGGTAACGATCACCTACCCGGACAACGCGGCAAAGAAAGAGTTTCGAATCAATAGCGGCGCTTGGACGACCTATACCGCTCCTCTAGCCATGACGACTAACGGCACAGTGGAAGCCCGTGGCACGGATGCGGCAGGGTACGTTTCGACGGTTGGTTTGTATACCGTGAATAATATTGACAAAATCGCACCTGCAGCTCCGACCTTAATAGCTGATCAGACGGCTGTAACAAATCAAAATGTACCCGTTACCATCTCATATCCGGCGGATTCCGCGGTCAATGAATACCGAGTGAATGACGGAGCTTGGTCAGCATACAGTCAATCGGTTGTCATGACGGCAAATGGCACAGTAGAAGCCCGGGGCACGGATGCGGCAGGGAACGTTTCGACATTTGGTTCGTATATCGTGAACAATATTGACAAAATCGCACCTGCAGCTCCGACCTTAAAAGCTGATAAGACGGCTGTAACAAATCAAAATGTAAGCGTTGCCATCTCGTATCCGGCGGATTCCGTTCTCAATGAATACCGAGTAAATGACGGAGCCTGGTCAGTATATAGTCAATCGGTTGTCATGACGGCTAATGGCACAGTGGAAGCCCGGGACACGGATGCGGCAGGGAACGTTTCGACGGTTGATTCGTATTCAGTGAATAATATTGATAATATCGCACCAGCAGCTCCGACTTTAAAAGCTGATCAGACGGCTGTAACAAATCAAAATGTAAGCGTCGCCATCACATATCCGGCGGATTCCGTGCTCAATGAATACCGAGTAAATGACGGAGCCTGGTCAGCATACAGTCAATCGGTTCTCATGACGGCTAACGGCACAGTGGAAGCCCGGGCCACGGATGTGGCAGGGAACGTTTCGACCGTTGGTTCGTATACCGTGAACAATATCGACAAAATCGCACCTGCGGCTCCGACCTTAAAAGCTAATCAGACGGCTGTAACAAATCAAAATGTAACCATTACAATCACATATC
>NZ_JBFUHL010000195.1:0-1723 GCF_056402415.1 Paenibacillus sp. P4_A9 | reverse complement strand
GGATACAAGCACACATCAAGGAAGTACACATCAAGGAAGTTCACAATTTATCGTTAGCTACTTACTTGTAAATGCAACCGAGATGAGTATATATAATAAGTGGAAAAGTAAAATCACTTAGCTTCCTATAGATCTTACAGTCCCACTCCCCATAAGTTATTCCCCATCTTCCCCAAGAAGCAGTTTCCACCAGAACCATAGTCCATCGGGAAGCGTTTCTGAAGCGTCTTCTTCCTGTTTAATGTATCTGTATTTATTTTTTTCTGTTTTTCCGTCAAGAATTTTTCCCCACCAGTATTCATACTCTTTTAACGCTTGAATTTTGTTGCCAAACATCATCAACTTGTATAATTTCCCTAGATGGCTGCGAAACAACTTCAAGCTGTTTGATCTCTTTAGACTGCATCAGACGATGGGAAACCGTTATGGTTACACACTCATGGAGATCAGCAAAGTCGTAATTGTAAGTAGACGACTGGTTTACATATAGTCTTCTGCATTCTTTTCATCTAGCATTATCGAGTAAGACGGATAAAAGAGTTTCTTTGGGATAAAGACAATCGCCTTTTTCATCGCTCTTGTTATGGCTACATTTAAGCGGTTTAGTGAATAAAGAAAAGACGATTCCTGTTCGATCAATTCTTCATCAGAAATCCCGTAACTTACCATAACAACTTCGGCCTCTTTACCTTGTGCCTTTTCAGTTGTCCCGATAAGTGGTATTGGAAGTTTCCTTTTTCTAAATTCCTCCTTTATTAGCTTAATTTGAGCTTTATGCGGACAAACTACGAACAATCTTTCCTTCTCTTTAACTTCAGGATCCTTCCAGACATTATGGTCGAATGTATCATTCTCCGCATTGTATCCACCGTAAGATATCGCCAAAGCTCTTGCACATTCGACCACAATGGTCGCTTCATAGACATTTTGTCGCCCCGTATAAATATCTTCCAACGAAACTAGTGTGAATGGGGCACTAGGTATCATTATGTCTGCAATCAGTTCATCATCTATTTGCCCTATATCCAATTCCAATATCTGTTTTCCTATTTCATCGTTAGGGGCCTCATACTTTGCCCCATTTTTTTCATTGTAAAGTTTAGCCGCTGAATAACCACTTATCACATCATTCATTCTAAAATTATCAGTCAATTGACAGTAAGGCATTTTCGCTTTTTGTATCAAGAATCCTAAAATTGAGTGGGTATAATACTTTTCGCTTTCATTAAAATCGACTTTAAGTACTGGTGGAAGCTGATAGTGGTCGCCGACAAGTAGTAACCGACCATTGCTTTTGAGTTTATTAATAGCAATAAGAGATTCAGCTATTTTCACCTGTGACGCTTCATCAATTATTACCACATCATATTTTAAAGCATCGTCTACAAAAGAGTTAACTTGAAAAAATGTAGTCCCAGTTATTGTTACATTATATTTTTCTAAGAACTCATTGTAATATTTTCGGAAGGCTCGCTGAAATTAGGAAACGAATTAAATATTGATTTATCATATTCGAATGTTCACTTAGCAATTGAAGTTGACGGAGTTTGTCAACAAGTTGTCAACAACACAGAACAGTGACAAGCATTTTTATGGCAATATTAAATAAATCACCTCGGTATTTTGTGGATTATATATTGCGACCACCATAATGAACTCTGTCGATTTTACTAATTGTCACAACTTCATTGAAAGAGGAGGCATAATTACATACTACGATTTC
>NZ_JBFUHL010000194.1:0-1734 GCF_056402415.1 Paenibacillus sp. P4_A9 | reverse complement strand
GCCCAGGATGTATTGGCTAAAGCATCTAAGGACCTTGGTTTGGACCCGGAGGAACTTGCCGATCGAATCATCTCTAATCTAGGATTCAATTCATCCGGTCACAGATTGCTCCAATATGGAGAGCGTGAGCTGATACTCAAACTTACGAAAACATTGGAAATCCGAATTGAGGATGCCGGAGGTAAATCTTACAAATCCTTTCCTACGCCAGGCAAACAGGAGGATATGGCGCTAATCAAATCGGCAACCGAGGAATTTAAACAGTTAAAAAAGGAACTGAAGCTAATCACGGATTCCGTCGCGATTCGCCTTGAACAATCCTTGTCCACGCGGCGGTATTGGACCAAGCAAGCATGGGAAGAGCTATTTATCCATAACTCGATCTTACATATCTTCGCTCGCGGATTAATTTGGGGGGCATTCACGCAAGAGAAAGAGCTGCTGGAAGTCTTCCGCTATCAAKAGGATGGGAAATACTCCCTTGCGGATGAGCGTGTATTTAATTTAGAAGAAAACAGTACTATTCGCCTTTTACACCCCCTTGAATTGACTCACGCTAACATTGAATTATGGAAAGAGCAGTTGAGAAATCAGGATATCGATCAACCCATCCAACAGCTAGATCGCAAGGTTTTTCTGCCAGAGACCAATGATATCACTTGTGTTGACCGCTTCGGTGGCATACAAGTAAATGGGTTTTCTTTACTAGGGAAATTAACAAAGGCTGGATGGCAGCGCGGCTCCATCGTGGATGGGGGAGGGTACTATGAATTTTACAAAGAAAATGATCGAGATGGGATTGGGGCTAGCTTAATCTTTAGCGGAACATCGGTTGGTTATGAGGATGAAACCGTTACGATATACGACCTTACCATTTACCAAGCTGGTAAGATGAACAGAGGAAGTTACGTCTACAGTAATATCCAAGTAGAAGATCTCATTGTGCCAACAGATATACCTAGTCACTATTTTAGTGAAATTCTGTATGAGGTGGATCAAGCGCTGTCGACTCGAGTTGGGTTTGAGGAAGATTGGAAATTGCAGAAAAGTTCGTGGTAATCTAAGCTTAAAGCAATTTCTGTTATTCTGAAATAAATAGTATTCCTGAGGGGTTAATGTATGAAAACAATTGGATTAATTGGTGGCATGAGTTGGGAGTCATCATTGCTTTATTATCAAATCATCAATCAGCGTGTAAAAGAAAAATTAGGCGGACACCATTCCGCCAAAAGTCTGATGTATTCGGTGGATTTTCATGAGATCAAGACGCTTCAACATGCAGGGAAATGGGAAGAAGCGACCCAAATGTTGGTCAAAGAGGGAGCAGAAGCGGTTATTTTGGGTTGCACAGAAATTACACTGCTAATATCGCAACAGGACACATCGGTTCCATTATTCGATACAACGAAAATTCATGCTGAATATGCGGTGGATTTTGCTCTGGGAGAGTATAATGAAGTTGGTCTATGAGATAACGACTGTGTGGGATGAAGCCCTCTGGCTTAAAGCAGAGCAAGTATACAACGAAGCCTTTCCTGAACACGGAAGAAAAAATCGCGCGCTCATCCGCAGTATGTTCGAAAGAGGCATATGCATGCACATGGAGCGAAGGTGAATATGTGGTTGCGATGGCTCTTACTGCGTTGAATGAGAAGGCACGAGTGCTTATCATCGACTATATTGCGGTTCGCCAAGCTAAACGTGGCCATGGTGTGGGTTTGGCATGTATGCGTG
>NZ_JBFUHL010000193.1:0-1749 GCF_056402415.1 Paenibacillus sp. P4_A9 | reverse complement strand
GGTCAATCATCTGTCGGTTCGGGTTTTGGCAGATTTCTATCATATGGATGAAGAGCAGGATCCGCTGTCTACACTTATCGAAAATAAAGAGTGGCTTCAGCATATCCATCTTGCCGATACCGGGCGGTTGTCGCCGGGGACAGGGCAGTATCCCTATGATCAATTTGTATCTGCATTGAAAGCGTCAGGCTATAAAGGTATGATTTCCGCGGAGTGTACCGTTCATGATCCGGAGAAGGAGTTTGCGGCAAGTTTGGCTTTTATGAGAAAAAAATTCCAATAAAGACTGTATCGATTTGAAAAGGAATTAGCTAATTGGGGTCGAAATATACAATACCGAGTAGTTTACTATGAATTCATTTTTTCGGAAATTAGGAAGATAGGTAGGTAAGCTGATGTTAAAAGATAAAATACTTCGAAGAGAACCTGGTATCATCACCTACGGTATGACACYGCCTAAGGAAACACAATCGTTAGAGAAAATGGCTGAGATTGCACAAAAACAATGTGAGCGGCTTCAGAAGCTTCAAATAGATGGCTTAATTCTCTATGATGTGCAGGAGGAAAGTGATCGCATAGATCAAGATCGACCTTTTCCTTATTTACAAACGGTTGATCCAACAACATACAGTAAGGAGTATTTAACCACGTTAAATATCCCGAAAATTATCTATCGCTGTGTGGGTAAATATACAGAGGAGCAATTATCGGAATGGATTCAATCTGACCTTGATGAAGATCGATTTTCCGTGTTTGTCGGGGCATCTTCCAGTAAGCAAGAAGTAAGTATGGGACTGCCAGAAGCCTATGAGTTAAGCAAAAAGCTAAATGATAATCTAACTTTAGGTGCAGTTGTCATCCCAGAAAGACACATGAAAAAAGATGATGAGCATCTTAGAATGGTTAGCAAAATAGCGAGTGGAAGTCGGTTCTTCATTTCTCAAGCAACTTATAATGTTGAAGCGTCTAAGAACTTCTTATCGGATTATTATTATCATTGTAAAGAAAATAAACTAGACATGGTCCCGATTTTAATGAATATTGCGCCTTGCGGATCCACCAAGACACTGGAATTTATGAAATGGCTAGGGATCAGCATACCGAAATGGTTGGAAAATGATTTGAAATTCTCACATGATGTTTTAGACAAATCCGTAGCGGTATCGCAACAAATTTTCGAAGAAATTTTCGAATTCGGCCTAGAAAAAGGGATTCCTATCGGGTGCAGTGTTGAGAGTGTCTCCACTCGTAAAGTCGAAATCGAAGCTTCCATTCAATTGTTACATGAGATTAAAGCCATGATGGAGAAGAAAATGCGGTCAACATTTGTGTTTTAATGGTTGTATATACGAAGGAGCAAATCTGCCTCAGCAGTTGCTCCTTGTTTTATTTTAGCTGATAAAAGGGGGATCACCTTGACAATATACATGYATGTAAACGAAATGACAGATGTTTGGCAAACCGCAGGTTTCTCTGAAAGCGAAATACAAAGCTGTTTGGCCTACTTAGAAGGGAACCTCTTGGAAGCTGAACTGATGGAAAGATTACCCCTTGTAGACTTCAAATCCCTGCAGCGAGAACAGCGTCGAAAAGCATGGGCTTTGTTTGCCATGTTTAGGAAGAGGAAAGCAGACCCGGTTATGATTGGGAAATATCTATCACTTCTCATATACGCAGGAAGGGATAGCTTTCTGGAATCAAGTATCGATTTTAATATGGAGGATGCCTTATGGCGAAGAGGATGTTTAC
>NZ_JBFUHL010000192.1:0-1797 GCF_056402415.1 Paenibacillus sp. P4_A9 | reverse complement strand
ATATATTGCAGCTAGAGGCGAGGGGAATAAAGGATCAATCTGGACTTCAACAGATGGTGAATCATGGGGAAAAGTATTTAGTTATTCCAAGCAACTTCATGGGGCAGCCTGGGACGGGAAGCAGTTTATCGTAGTTGGTGCACAGAGTATTCTGATCTCACAGGATGGGATCAAATGGACAGAATCTTTAACTGGACATAAGGGTTGGTTTTATGCGGTAAAATCCAACGGTAGCAGATTAGTTGCCGTTGGATATGATGGCAGTATTGTTACGTCTTTGAATGGAGTGAAATGGGAGGATGCGGATTACAAGGCGGAGAGCGCTCTGACAGATATACTATGGGACGGGAATCAATTTTTAGCAATCGGATCTGAAATCATAACATCACAAGACGGCATCCACTGGACTAAAYAAAGTATGGATCCAGTTCATAGGTTAAATCGAGTTTCCTGGAATGGAGTCTTGTATGTGGCCGTTGGGGATAACGGGTTGATTTACACCTCTGAAGACGGTTATTTATGGACACTGAGAGAATCAAATACAACCAAGTTCATAGAGTCAATCGTATGGGATGGTAAAAGATTTATTGCACTCGGATCAGATCTAATGTTATTTTCTGAAAACGGGATTTTGTGGAGCGAAGTTGATTCAAATATTAAACAACATATATATGATTTACATTGGAACGGATATAAATATGTCGGTGCTGTAAGTTTAGAAGTAGGAATCGTTTCTATACCTTTTGACATTATAAAAGTAAAAATAGATGAAAAACCAATAATCTTTGATGTGGTACCTACCATCCTAAATGATACAACCTTAGTCCCTTTAAGAGCTGTATTTGAATCTTTGGGCGCTGAAGTCAAATGGAATGATGAAACTCAATCTGTAACCCTTACAAAAGGGGGGACAGTGATTATACTTCACATTGATAATAATGACGTTATAATAAACGGCGAACATAAACTTCTTGAAGTTTCTCCAGCCATTGTAAGCGGAAGGACATTCATACCTATAAGATTTGTATCTGAAAGCCTTGGAGCTAAAGTAATGTGGAATGGTGAAACCAAAACTGTAGCAATTACATCAAAATAGGCTTTATAAATGTTTCTGACGAGTTCAATCAACGAACAATTCAACTCCCTCGGGAAACTATAGCGCAGGAGCTGCATTGAAGCAGCTCTTTTTTTATTTGATTCCTTTAACGACTAGAAATTGAAGGGGGATTTAGTGGGTAAACCTTAATTGTTTACATCTATAATGGTGGGGCCATTATTTCACTTATTTTTGTTGCTATTTTCGAAAAGAACTTCGGGTATATGGTTTCGTCAACTTCATTTTTGATTGGAACTATATTTTTTCTATAATGGTCCCAGTTATTTAGAAGATTTGTCGAGGAGTATCATATCACAGAACGATAATCATTAGCTCAGAAATACAGGCGATATGATCAAATGATTGTTTCGGAACTTCATATATAACTGATAAGCTGATGAGGATATTCGAATTAATTGAGCTTTGTTTTAGCTGAGGGGGGACAAAGCAATTTGTAAGAACTTGAAAGCGGTTCCAGAGTCGTCACAACCACTTAAACGCGGGAGGAATTACATTGAAAAAAAGTATTGAAAAGGTAACGAGTTACGTTTTATTGTTTGCTATCGTGCTATCTGTAATCGCAAGCGGAATGTTCAATACGGCAGCACATGCAGCTGCTCCTTCATTATCCAACAGTGGAGGCTGGAATGAGACGGCCTATGTAGAATGGTCACCTGTAAGTAATGCTCAGGGGTATAATG
>NZ_JBFUHL010000191.1:0-1806 GCF_056402415.1 Paenibacillus sp. P4_A9 | reverse complement strand
TCTGGCTCACCAGGTCGTGCAGTTACTGGGGAGACGCTCTTTACCAAAGCAGGCAAAGAAGCTAGATTTAAATTAGGTAAAAATGTTGTAACGGACGCTGAACAAATGGGGCTTTATGCAACCATTGATGGCATGGTGGTCCGAACTGATCGTGATAAAATTAATATTTTTCCCATTTACGAGATTAATGGAAATGTCGATTACAATGTTGGGAATATTGATTTTATCGGCACTGTTGTTATAAGAGGTAATGTACTTCCAGGCTTCAAAATTCGTGCAGCTGGCGACATTCGTGTAACTGGTGGAGTAGAAGCCGCGGAGCTTGAAGCAGAAGGATCGATAGATATATCAGCAGGTATTGTTGGGCAAAACAAAGCTTTCATCAAAGCAGGTGGAAATGTCAAAAGCTCTTTCATCCAAGACGCAACGATTGAAGCTGCAGGTGAATTAAATGTTTCTCAAAGTATCATGCATTCAACGGTGAGAGCTGGTAAAAGTGTCACTTGTGCGGGGGCCAAAGGTCTAATCGTTGGAGGAACCATTCAAGCTGGGGAACGAGTTACAGCAAGAACGATCGGAAACTCAATGTCAACGACAACGATTATTGAAGTAGGTGTACTTCCTGAGCTTCGTAATGAAATGATTCTACTTCGTAACCAGCTTAAGTCATTKATAGAGAATACTGAGAAATCAAGTAAAGCGCTTTCTTTGTTGGATCAATTAGCTGCGGCTGGACAGTTAAGTCCTGATAAGCTCGCAATGCGAATTAAACTCAATAATACCAAGAAGCAAGCCGTGGAAGAACAAGTTTCGATCAAGGAACGTATGCTGGAAATCGAGAAATCTCTTGAGGATTCTGAGAATGCCAAAGTCCAAGTCGTGTCTACGATTTATGGCGGAACGAAAATTGTAATTGGACGTTATACAAAATTTATTAAAGATCCAACGAACCGAATGACATTCCGATTAAGTGATGGTGATATAACAATGAGTGCAAACGTGTAAGTGAGGGAGGGAGTAGACGATGAGTTTTAAAGCCATCGATTTACAATTCGCTGTACACAAGAATGATGAGGCGGGTATCAAGCAAAATCAATTGATACAGAAACCGCGGCAGGATGGAACCATTTTAGAAAATCAAGCCACACAAACGACGGAACGTGATCGACAGCGGACAAGCAAACTCGAAGAGAGTGGGCGTTCAGATATCATGGATCGTCGTGAACAGAAGAAATCACAATTAGGAAAAAGTAAGGCGAGAGGGACACTAGAGAGTGCTTCATCGGACACTGAACACCACCCAGAGCATCCCTATAAAGGTCATCGTATTGACTTATCCCTCTAACTTGCTATAGAAAAAGGTGAACCCTATGGTTATGCAGCCGGTGCTATACGTCATCCTTCTTGGTCTTGTGATGATTGTTTATGCAAGATTTATACCGAAGGATCAGGCGACGGCTTCATCCGCTAAAGCAACGGTTGTGCAAGAAATCGAAGATACGATTGAACACTTCGCAGCTGAAATGGATGAACAAAATCAAGCAATGCTTGATCTGTTTTCAAAAACAAAGCAAGATTATGAAGTGGAACTTGCCAAATTAGCGGGTCGTTTGGAAACTTTAGAAAGACAAAAGCACGAACTGTCGAAAGAGCTCACGACCTTACATGTTAATCAGCAACCAACGCTTACAGCAAGTGAGATGCTTAGTGTTTTAAATAAGACTAATCAACAAGAAATTCTTACATCTACAAATGTACAAACGATAGCTCTTGAACCTCCTCCAGAAGAACCGGTCTATGTGGGTT
>NZ_JBFUHL010000190.1:0-1815 GCF_056402415.1 Paenibacillus sp. P4_A9 | reverse complement strand
TTGTAAGCCAGGTAGCTCAATGAACCGCCTTTTCACAAAGGCGGTTTTCTTATGCTCAAAAATCAACATTAGAATAGTTTTTAATGGTTATAAACAGCATCTTCCCTGATTAATAGACTCAGCTTTTCTCAGTTTGTTTTTGTCATCTTGAACGATAAATTCATATGCTTTAGAAGGACGAAAAATGGCACTCTACAAGCATTTTAACAGGTTAAAGCGGATGTGCGTCGATACGTGTTTACTTTGTCGTATGTTTTTGCAGGATTTTTTGAATCGCACTATACTCAAAATAAAGGAAAAGGATATTATTCCCAAGGAGRCTGTAATACATTATGAAAAAGGAAGCTTTGAACAAAAACAAAGTGCAGCAGGATTTCTTCCCGATTCATGACTTTGATTATGTCGAATTTTATGTGGGGAATGCCAAGCAAACAAGTTACTTTTTGAGCAGARCATTTGGATTCAAGATTATTGCTTATGCAGGGTTGGAAACCGGACAACGGGATAGAGTTTCTTATGTGCTCGAACAGAAGAAAACCCGGTTTGTCGTGACCGGTTCGTTGAAAGAAGATCTTCCGATCAGCGATTTTGTGAAAAAGCATGGCGAAGGAGTAAAAGACATTGCACTTCGTGTAGAAGACGTTGAAAAGGCTTACATGGAGGCTGTCTCCAGAGGGGCTATCCCGCTTCTTAAGCCGCAAGTTTTAACGGATGAAAACGGTACAATTATAAAAGCAATATTAGGAACTTACGGCGATACGGTGCATACGCTTGTGGAGAGAAAGAATTACAAGGGGATTTTCATGCCTGGCTATCATCAGGTTGACCATGTGATTCCTTATGAGGAAACGGGCCTGATTGGCGTCGATCATGTTGTTGGAAATGTGGAACAGATGGAAGAGTGGGTTTCCTATTACGAGAACGTGATGGGTTTTACGCAAATGCTCCACTTTGATGATAAGGATATCAGTACGGAGTACTCGGCACTCATGTCGAAAGTCATGCATAATGGGGGACGAATTAAATTCCCTCTGAACGAACCGGCAACCGGAAAGCGCAAATCGCAGATTGAAGAGTATCTTGAATTTAATAATGGCGCGGGCGTTCAGCATGTAGCGATATTGACCAACGATATTTTGGATACCGTGCAAAAGCTTCGCGTTAACGGCGTAGAATTTCTTGACACTCCGGATGCCTACTATGAAATGCTTTCCGCCCGGGTAGGTACGATCGATGAAGACATTCAAAAGCTTCAGGAAAATAAGATTCTGGTTGATCGTGACGATGAAGGATATCTATTGCAAATTTTCACAAAGCCAATCGTAGACCGTCCTACTTTATTTTTTGAAATCATTCAGCGCAAAGGATCGAGAGGCTTCGGTGAAGGTAATTTCAAAGCATTGTTTGAATCGATTGAAAGAGAACAGGCCCGCCGTGGGAATCTGTAAATTACCCCACAAAGTGACGTATGCCTTCGAAGTCTATTCCGATTACTTTGCGGGTACCCCGAAACTATTTAATCTTAGGAGGCGCGGAGATGTACTCGAGCGTTCGGGCTTTCATGGAGAAGCTAATTGATTATGCAGGACTTTTTCCTCCGGCAGGGCTGCCGATTGAAGCTGCAATCCAGAATTACCAAGTATATAGCCTCGATCAAGATAGCTGGATGTTAGGTAAATTTATCATCCCTGTCACACGGTTACACGAGTTAGTCCCTTACTTGCCTATGTTTTCAAAAGATAATCAACTCAAGCTGTCCGTCATTGGGAATCGAAGTCGAGATGCCGAGGAATGTATGGAGCTGTTGACGGGAAG
>NZ_JBFUHL010000189.1:0-1872 GCF_056402415.1 Paenibacillus sp. P4_A9 | reverse complement strand
TACGACGACAGAGTCAAAAGATCACTCTTTAAAGGAAGCAGTAGCGAAAGTTGCCGAGCTTGAGGAGAAGCTAAAAGATAAAACGCAGTCGGAAGAAGAGTACATAAATCAAATTACCCAGCTTGCAAATATGTACGCAAAGATGACCCCTAGTAAAGTTGCGCCTATCATGGAGGCATTGACTCCGAATGAAATGGTCCTTGTTTTATCTATGATGAAGGCAGATAACCGAGGAGCTATTCTTGAAAAAATGGACGCTGCCAAGGCAGCTGCTGCATCCATGGGGTTAAAAGATATCGTGCCTGTACGAGACAAAGAAATTGCAGCTTTGCAAGAAAGATTAGCAACAAATAACACGAAGGATACCAAAGCTGCGACAAGTACAGTAAGTTCTTCGGATCTTGGTCAAACATTTGCGAATATGACACCAAAAAGTGCATCAAATGTTTTGCTAGAGATGAATAAAACAAATCCAACAAAAGTATTAACCATTTTAAGCGGAATGGATAATGCTTCTCGTTCTAAGGTTATGTCAGCACTATCAGATGCCAATAAGGAAATCGCAGCATCCATTACAGCCAAGCTGGTTCAGTAACTTGTGTTGATTACATGAAGGGTGGTGAAAAAAATGGACGTACAAATGACTTCAGTATCTGTTGCGCATACAGGAACAGCTAAAGCTGTAGGTAAAGGGACTCCCAAAGAAAATGCAGTAACGGATGGCTTTTCATCATTGCTCTCCGATCAAAGCGCTCAGGAGAATGCACCTTTTGTTGATGGTCAACCTTCTGAGACTGAGCTTTCCATGAACATGATGCTGCAAATGCTGCAAAGCTTGGTTATGCCGATTCAAACATTGGTGGATCAAGAAACTAAAGTCAGTTCGGGTGATCATACACTTCCAGAATTACTATTAGAAGCGATGAATAGTAATCCTGCTCTTGCTGATAAATTATTACAAGATCCGCAAGTGAAAAAGTGGTTTGAAAACGCTGAGGAAATGTTAGCTGCTTTAGATAACAATCAAAGCTCCAATACACTTGGAATGATGGCTTCTTGGCAACAACCAGCAATGGAATCTTTGAGTTTGAAAGCGCAGAATACGTTGTTAACGCTATCAGCTTTAACTAAGCAGCAACCAGACAATTCGATCCTAAATTACTTAAATACAGAACTTACGAATACGATTCAGCCGTTACTGCCAGAAATTTTAGAAGGATTAGGAAACGCTAAGAATTCTAAAACACTGATTGGAAGAATGACGCAAAGTAATTACATAAATAAAAGCGAGACGGAACAATCCCTTGCTGCTAACTTACAAACGATTCAACCCAAGCAAGAGAAATTTGCAATTAAACATATCCCGGTTTCTGTTATTGAACAAACTAACTCGACTGAATCTCCTGCTTTAACGCTTGTTGATCTACCAATTGAAGCTAGTACAACAGCGAACACGATTGTAACGATTGGTGATTTGCAGAAATCACAGCAGGTATCGATTGCGGCTGATAAAGCGACACTGCCAGTTCTGTCAGCGGCTAATTTCACAGAAGAGATGACTTCGTTTGTATTGAAAAATATGAAGATTACGATGTCAGAGGGCTTCTCAGAGGCTAAACTTTCTTTGTTTCCAAAGAATCTAGGTCATGTAGATGTGAAAATCTCGATGCACGATGGACAACTCTTCGCACAGTTCGCAGCGGATTCGTTAGCAGGCAAGCAAATGCTCGAAAGTCAGCTTCCGCAATTACGTCAAGCTTTACTTACACAAGGTTTACAAGTTGAGAAGCTAGAAGTTACTCAAAGTTCAAATATGTCATCTAGTATGTTCCAAGAACAGCGTCAATCACAAACCTTTAATCAGTCACAACG
>NZ_JBFUHL010000188.1:0-1909 GCF_056402415.1 Paenibacillus sp. P4_A9 | reverse complement strand
TGACTCTAAAGGCCATTTATTAATACTGGATTGTAACTGATTAGTAATTCGCTCATCGCCGAACATCGAGGCAAAGGCCATTATCCATTTCTTTTGAACATCTGCACCTGAATCTAACCAGATCTGCATAAGAAACCAAGCTACATTAGCMAAACCCTCAGGTTCGAGATGCTCTGCTACGGATTGAGCTTCCCAATTCATGACGATTTCATTCTGAATGGCGTAGGTGTACAACAGATATTGTACAATTACAGGCTCCGTGATTTGTTGATTAGCCTGTAGTTTTACAGGAGGTAATTGGCCGAAAGATATCCAGTCTAGCGACTGAAGCTTGGCATGCATGAGTTTGGCCATGCAATACGATGAGATATCGTCTTTACTAATCGGCTCCTGATGTGTGATCTCTGGTTTTTCTTTTAAGGTATTTAGAATAAGCATTTTAATTTTTTCATTTTTCTCTGAGTCCAGCATTTGCCCAAGTTCTTTGTGAGAAGACTCATCATTCCAATAGCACAGGAGCTGCACGGTTGACTCTCTCATGGCCGGCTTTTTATGGGTAAGATAAGGCTTCACATAGGGCAAAGCTTCTGGATGCTCCCGAAGCAACGCGATACAACTATCCCTTACCACTTTGTTATCATCCGTCAGATAAGTGGAAACCAACGGCATATACTGCTCCTGATTACTTTGRAAAAGCTCTTCGAGAATAAACTTCTTCGTATATTTGTTATCCTCGGAAGCCTGCAAGAGGGTAACCAACTCTCCCCCTTGAGTCTGCATATATGTTTTCAAAAACTGGTAACCAGTCTGATTGAAGACCTCATCATCCGTCTGGTACTTCGCATATGATTTGCTAACAATCATCGAAAGCAATACGCGAATATCCCCTCCTGCGTTGGAGATTCGTTCGGCAAGCTCACTAACCGTGAATCCTTTGTCGGACAGCCAATTGCCCATGATCCATAAAGTTTCCTTGTCGGCATAGGCCAAGAAACAGAGTCCCCTATCAAACATCTCTGAATGGTTACGTAGATCCTTCATATCTAACAATCTACGATAGTTAGAACCTGTTGAAGTCTCATTTAGATGGAGCAAGTATCGTTCAACGTCTGTAAATGGGATCTCTCCACGGAAGTAGGCATGTAATTGAGGATCGTTAGGAATTAAACTCTCCAAATAGCTCGCGAATTCCTGAAGAGCTGCTGCTAAGTATGGCTTCCCCTCTTCCTTCTCCCATACAATGCGGCATAAATGCAAGGTTTTCAACACGCGTGACATGGCAATTGCTTTCCTGAAGCTCTCCGGTCGAATATCGAATTCTTCTCTTAAAATATCATCATAAGACCCGTCACGGCTTCCAAGTCCTGGCCCAGCCAGATTGATTAAATAGTGCTCCCGGGGTGCTCCATACTCTTCCAAAAGGGATGGGATCTTACGTAATTCTTTTTCACGAGCATGATAAAAGGCCATTCTGCAATTAGCAACGAAGACCATCGGGTCTTCACTTATCAGCTTTGTTAGAAATTCAGATGCTACGCTGCTGAAATTCTTAGCTGTGACAGCCAAATAGACGCAGTTTCTCAGCGTGTCCATTTTATCTTTGACCATATTATCATTGTTAGCAACATGCTGAAATTGCCCTTCAAACCATCCAAGTGCCTCTCGATCTTCACCATTATGCTTGATTAATAAAGCAGAGATATATGGCTGTAAAGCAATATCTAGGTCCGGGTATATATTGTGGAGCAGATCTGGCTTTCGTTGCGCTAAGAGCTCTACAAATTCCAAGGCGTAAGGCTCCGGATTACCTCGATAATCGAAAAATTTGCACTTGGCTAACATCCATTCCCAAACCAATGTGTAGGGGACATCATAGTTGGTTACAAGTCGTAAACATCCTCTTCGCCAT
>NZ_JBFUHL010000187.1:0-1956 GCF_056402415.1 Paenibacillus sp. P4_A9 | reverse complement strand
TTATTATTCTCATTATTATTGATCCATCGTATAATGGCTTTATGAGACGCCATGTAGAAGATTCCATGAAAATACCAGTTGGGGAACTAGAATCAGAGGAGCGAAATTAATTGTTAAATAAGAAAAATAATTATCAAATAAATACCTCAAGTCCCTTTAATATCTTCCTTGTAAAATGATGTGTGTAAAAGTTTTAGCAACAAGCCAGAATTCAAAACGGACATGTAATTCACAGCAGGAGGAACTGACAAAAAGTGGTTAAATTGTTGAAAAGTATGAAAAGTATGAAAAGTGAAAAAGTCGTTTCTACTACTCTCGCAGTAGCAATGCTTTTATCCTTAGCACCTTCAGCAGCTCTTGCTGCCGCAGATGATTATCAAGACAATTGGGCTAAGAAGTCAATCGAAAAACTACTAACTGCGGGTATTATTGAGGGTGACGGTCAAGGTATGAGACCTAACGCCACGATGAACAGAGCCGAGTTCGTCACAGTGGTTAATAAAGCGGGCAATTTACAATCGGTAAAACCGCTTCCAGAAGGTATGTACAAGGATGTAACACCTAACAAGTGGTACTTCGAATCCGTGGTTAGAGCTATATCAGACGGTTATATGGTTGGAGATGGCGTAAATTTCCGTCCAGAGGATGTGATAACTCGGGAAGAAATTTGTGCAGCCCTAGTACGACTGTATAATGTTCCCCTGGACAAGTCGAATTCCGCACCATTCAAGGATGCCAGTAGCATTTCTGATTGGGCAAAAGATGCGGTGACAGCCCTGACGAATATGGGTTTATTTAAGGGCTATGAGGACGGGACTTTCGGAGCGAGAAATCGGGTAACTCGATCTGAGGTTTTTTCTGTTGTTGATCGCGTCTTAACCTACCAAGAAAAAGTAGGTGAGTTGAGCTCTGGTAAGCCTGTACAAGACCTTGATATCTTCACGAAAGAAGATCCTAAACCCATACCAGATCCATCTTCCAAGCCAAGTTCGAAACAAAGCTCAACACCCCCAATCGAGTCACCTTCTCCACCTATTTCAAGTCCTACTCCTATTTCTCCAAAAGTAACTGGAGTTAAGGTGGACTCAATCCCGAAAGGTAAGTCTCAAATAGGGGTTGGCGAGACTCTAATCTTATCGGCACTAGTCGATGGGGTTGGTATGTATTCGAGTGAAGTTATTTGGTCGGTTACAGRCAATTCCGATTCTCAAACATCAATTGACTCTACGGGTAGACTTTATGTGTCTTTAACAGAAACGGCCAAAACTCTAATTGTAACAGCCGCTTCAACTGCCGATCCTAGTTTTTCATCTCAAGTGAAATTGTCGGTTCTTCCGAGCATAGGTGGTATTCTATTAAGTTCCACCCCTTCGCACAACACGGG
The DNA here is from genome assembly GCF_056402415.1 of Paenibacillus sp. P4_A9. Classification (NCBI taxonomy): domain Bacteria; kingdom Bacillati; phylum Bacillota; class Bacilli; order Caryophanales; family Paenibacillaceae; genus Paenibacillus; species Paenibacillus sp. P4_A9. Next base: position 572 of record NZ_JBFUHL010000187.1, on the reverse strand, counting down.
AGTAAAAGTTGGCAATAGCGTAAATTTCTCTGCAATAGTTCAAGGCACTGGTGTTTTTGACAACACAGTGACTTGGTCTATCTCTGGAAATTCAGACAACCAAACAACAATCAGCTCGACAGGTACGCTGACAGTGGCACCAAATGAAATGACTCCTTCAATTAATGTAACAGCGACATCAACTGCTGATTCTAGTGTAACGGGTTCCGTATACGTCCAAGTCAATCCAATAGTATCGACCATAACATTAGGTACAAATAAGACAGTTATTGATGCAGGTTCTGACCTTCCACTAACGGTTTCAGTACAAGGCTCAGGAAATGTTTCACAAAATGTGGCTTGGCAAATAACGGGCAATACGGATGCCGCTACGAGGGTAGAAAACGGCGTGTTGCATCTTGGTTTGGGCGAAACAGCAGGACATATTTCTCTTACTGCTAGTTCTGTTTATGATCCATCAAAATCGGCTTCAATCGACAATTTGACAATTGTCAGAAGAATGTTCACTTTGGATGGTAAGAACACAGTCGTTTATGATCGAATCAAAGCTCAAACGTCCTATAATTTTACGC
>NZ_JBFUHL010000186.1:0-2025 GCF_056402415.1 Paenibacillus sp. P4_A9 | reverse complement strand
AGTAACTAGAGTTTCTCTAGAACTGAAAATTTCTCTCACCCTGTTTGTAGGGTAACAGTATAGAAGGGGCTCCATTTCGAGTATAAAAGTAAAGGTACAAGCATATGAATTTATAAGCAATTGGATATAAGGAGGGATAGACTGTGTATCCACTATTACGTGATATACAACAGGTTCGCAATTTTAAATCAAAAAGCTTTTCGATAAATGTAGATTTACAACAATTGTCACGGCTTATAAATTTGGATGAAGATTCTCTGTACAGTTTGTTAGAATATCGAAGGAGGTTAAGCGATTCGGAAATGTCTGAATTGGCGAGCGCATTAAATATAGAATTTGAGGATATTTACGAATGTCGATATGTTTACGATTCGTATATGGATAGAATTATAGAATCAATAAGAAAACAAGGATACGGGGCATTTTCTCTATCTACCTGGTATAACGAAAATATTCCAGATGCATTTGCAATATTGACTGGAGTTTTGTGGGAGAAAGTGCCGAAATCAGACGGGTGGGGTCTTAAAACCCCTAGTGAACTTGCTACATATATGGAGAGATATCTTTTTAAGAAAATGACCCGGGAAAAAATAAATAGTTCTGTTGATAAAGGTGCGGTTTATTCTTTTCCTTATTCCTTTTTTGATCGAGTCGATGGTTGTATGCGGGAATGTTGGATTGAGATGTATTATTTATCCCCCAAAAAATTGGTAGTCTTAGAGGATATTAAGAGTGATCTGATGTTGGCAATGCCTGAGTTATATATTACTTCTATAATACAACACATTCTCAAATCAACAAATTGGATCAAAGAAGAGTCGACATTTTATCAGGTTAATTCCGAAATCAGATTTGTTGTTAGAACTTTCTCAGGTGGCAACAAACTTAAACCAGAATATACAGAGTTGGTAATGAGCGAGTATGGTGTAAGTAGTTTTGAAAAAGTCGACTTAAAGGATATTTTTGTAGTTTAGGGGGACATTATGGATCAATATACACAAAATAATGAGGGGAAATTACCAAATCTTGAGGATGAGAGCAAATCACTTATATTTAGTATGCTGGTGCCAACTGGAGACATTTTCGGTTTCAAAAAGGTTACATCGGCCGACTCCTCTTTAGATACATATATAATTCCAAGGAGTAGACTAAAAAGCGTTTTGAAAGATGAAAAACAAAAAGAAAGATTTCATAGAGCAGGTATCTATTTTCTTTTTGGCGAACAGGAACACGAACTACAGAATGGAGTTTATGTTGGTAGAACAAATGACGCTTCTAATAGATTAKGGAAACATTTCGAGAAATCTTTTTGGGATATTGCTATTATCTTTATCTCAAACGATAGTAAGTTTCATCCAACGCATTCTATCTATTTGGAAGGTTATTGTTGGGAAAAACTCAGAATTATTCAAAGATTTCAAATACATAACGATCAACCAATTACATTACCACGCGTCCCTGAAGAAACTTTGGCGGAAATAGGTAGATTCTATATATATATAAAGAATGTACTTACTGTTTTTGGTTATCCCGCATTAGTTACAATAGAATCCGAACCCAAGGGTAGGAATTACGACCAAGAAATTTTTACATGCCAATCAAATGAGAAAAAAGTAAGGGCTTTAGGGATATTTGTTGAAACGGGTTTCAAAGTTTTGCAAGGAGGAACTGCTTGTCGTAACATTGATGTTATAAATAGTGACTATTTGAGAAAAGAGCGGCAAGAACTTATTGAAAATAATATTCTAGTAGAAAGAGAAGATGATGGCTTCTATTTCTTTGATCAAGAACATACTTTTACAAGTGCAAGTCGTGCTGCGCGCGTGATATTGGGATACTCCGCTTCTGCAGAAAAAGTCTGGAAGTTAGAAGATGGAAGAAAACTAAAAGAATTACAGGACTAGTTTACAAATTGTCAAATCAAGTGAACTACGGAATTATAAACAATTTTTTCACGTGGAAGCCCTTTCTACTATGGAAGGGTTTTATTTAATCATGGTTTTGTAGTTTAGTACCGAGATACTA
>NZ_JBFUHL010000185.1:0-2026 GCF_056402415.1 Paenibacillus sp. P4_A9 | reverse complement strand
GACTTCATCCATAATTTGTCGAACAAGTGTAGGATTCACTTCTTGATCACAAAGTCTTTGTTCAAGCTTTTGTAACGCATCTGGAAGCATATCCTCATCGGTCACTTGTGAAAGCTTCTTAATCATTTCTTTCATTTGTTTGAGTTCATCCATCAATTGCTCATCTTTAACCGAAGCTCTTGCTGAAGTTTGAACAGATGAAGGTGAGTAAGCTTGATGTTGAGTCGGATTCATAACTCTCTCTGGTGCAGAAACTGCATTTATGGCTACCAGATCGTTCTTCATTGCCGCTGGCACTAGAACGTCAGGTACATCTGGAAAATCAGATTGATGGACACTACTTTTGAGTTGAACCGGTTGATTAGATACTTTKGGCTGAAGAGGCTGTGGAGCTACCCGTTGCGKAGCAGCGGAAGGTTTGGCATTTGCGCCATCAATGGCTGCAATGACTTCTATCTTCTTCTTCCCAAACATGCCAAGAAAACCGCCCGTACGAATTTCCTTCGTATTGAGAATCACAGCATCTTTACCAAGATCTGAACGAATTTTTTGCAAAGCGTCAGGCATGGAATCAACAACATATCTTTTTACTCTCATAAATTGACTACCCCCATGCTTTGAATTTCAACGCTAGGCTCTAGTTCACTGTAAGAAAGGACAGGTATATCTTGCAGCGTTCTCTCTAAAAGCTGTCTAACATACATCCGAATCGTTGGTGAAGTTAAAATGACAGGCTGTTGCCCAGATTGGATTAGTTTCGTTACTTGCTCTGTAACGCGATGATAAATGATTTGTGAAGATGAAGGATCTAGCGCCAAATAGCTTCCTTGATCTGATTGTTGCACGGAATCCGCAATTTTCTTCTCAACGGATGGACCCACTGTAATTACCTTCAGCGAATCACCTTGTGAAGTAAACTGCTGTGTGATTTGGCGAGACAATGACTGCCTCACATACTCAGTAAGGATCTCAGGATCCTTTGTATATGTGCCATAATCGGCAAGTGTTTCTAGAATGGTGACCAAGTCACGGACAGATATTTTCTCGCGGAGTAGCTTAGACAGAACCTTCTGAATATCTCCTACAGATAATACGGAAGGGATTAAATCATCGACAAGAGCAGGATATGATTCCCTGACATTTTCGATAAGCGCCTTCGTTTCCTGACGACCCAGAAGCTCATGAATATGTTTCTTAATAATTTCAGTTAAATGAGTCGCAACAACTGATGGTGGATCTACTACTGTATAGCCAGACAGCTCTGCTCTCTCTTTGTTCATTTCATCGATCCAAATAGCTGGTAAACCGAAAGCAGGTTCCGTCGTTTCAATTCCTGAAATAGAATCATCATCAAATCCAGGACTCATGGCCAGATAATGATTTAGGAGTAGTTCACCGCGTGCAACTGTATTGCCTTTAATTTTGATGATATACTCATTCGGTCTCAATTGGATATTGTCACGGATTCGTATTACAGGCACTACAACACCAAGCTCCAAAGCACATTGACGACGTATTAGGATAATCCGGTCTAATAAATCGCCACCTTGCTGAGTGTCTGCAAGAGGGATAAGTCCATAACCAAATTCAAATTCGATCGGGTCCACTTGAAGTAATGATATGACGCTTTCAGGACTACGTACTTCCTCAATCTGCTGTTCTTCAACCAATTGTTCTTCTTTGATCGCTTCGCGTTCCAAATTCTTTTGCATTTTAACAGCTGCGAACACTAATAATCCAGCTATCGGATATGTTGTAAACCAATGTATGGGAGTAAATGTCCCTAGTACAACTAATGTTCCTGCAACAATGTACAGTAACTTGGGTTGAGCAGTTAATTGTTTCGTAATATCATGACCTAAGTTACCCTCAGACGATGCTCGCGTAACGATGATACCAGCGGCGGTTGAAATTAAAAGGGCTGGAATTTGGCTTACCAATCCATCCCCGATCGTTAGGATCGAGAAGGTTTGTAAGGCATCTTGAAAGTCCATCCCTTTCATCGTCATCCCAATGATAAATCCAC
>NZ_JBFUHL010000184.1:0-2029 GCF_056402415.1 Paenibacillus sp. P4_A9 | reverse complement strand
CTCCAAGAGAAATCTGTATCCCTATTTTCTGGACCGTTGGCAATTAGGAAATACCGTAATGAATCCGCATCATACCTCTCTAACAGATAAGGTACCCATACTGCCCAATTTCGGCTTGTTGAAAATTTTCTTCCTTCTAAAGTAAGAAATTCGCTAGAAATAATTTGATCTGGCAGGTGCAAATCCTTCAAACCCAGCAGAATAGCTGGCCATATTAAAGTATGAAATGGGATATTATCCTTTCCATGGATATAGTAGGATTTTACACCTTCTTTGGACCAAAACTTCTCCCATGATTCACCACGCTGTTTGGCCCACTGCTTACTGGCAGAAAGATACCCGCTTACAGCCTCTACCCACACATATATTTTTTTCCTTCAAAACCATCTAAGGGTACATCTACTCCCCAACCCAAGTCCCTAGTAGCAGCTCGATCCTGCAGCCCTTCTCCTAAATAACGCCTTGAAAGTCCAATGGCGTTCTCCCTCCAGCCATCCGCTCTATTAACAAAGTTCTCTAGTTCATTTTGAAACTTTGATAGTGCCAGGAAGTAATGATCAGAATACCTTGAAGTTGGACTCCCATTGCACAACTTACATGAACGATTATTCAGTTCTAAAGGATCCAATAATGCTGAACAGGTGTCACATTGATCACCACGAGCTGCACTACCACAATGAGGACAGTTCCCTTCAACATATCGGTCCGGCAGAAAGCGATCACAATCGTCACAGTAAGTTTGTTCAACTGCTTTTTTATACAGAACACCATTATCCAGTAGTTGATTAAATATTTCTTGCACAACTTCGTGGTGAAATGGATGATCCGTTCGAGTGTACAAGTCGTATGAAAATCCAATTTGACGGAAACAATCCATAAACTCATTATGGTATCGATCGGAAATTACTTGAGGGAAAACACCTTCTTGGTTAGCTTGAATTGAAATTGGTGTTCCGTGACAATCACTTCCTGATACGTAAAGTACCTCTTCTCCCCTTAACCGAAAATACCGCGCAATCACGTCACCTGGCAGTAAACTTGCTACTCTCCCTAAGTGAAGTGATCCGTTTGCGTAGGGCCACGCTCCTCCAATAAAAATGCTCATTTCAATTTCCTCCTTAGTTATCAAAATTTCTTGAAAACAAAAAAAAGCCCTCGTCCTCAAAAGGACGAGAGCTGTCGCTCACGTGTTTCCACCTAAATTTACCGATCCCTCACAGTGACCGGCCTCTACAGGTACGTCACCACATGAGGTGATTATACCCTGGCACGTTAACGGGTGCGCCCGGTGCGGCCTACTACCTCACTGAGAGGGTTCGATGCACAGCTCAGAGACCATGTTCGTCAGACGTTTCTTTACTCCTTCGCACCTACCGGAGCTCTCTGTTAAAAGAACGGGGTCCAACTACTCTTTCTCGTCGTTGCCATATTCATATTCCTGATATATCCAATTATAATTATATATCCCTAAAAATCAATCTAATTTTCAAAACTCTAGGATATGATTAAATGATGCCCACATATAACATTATCCATACAAGCAAGCTCTGAAACCAGTGCTAGCTCAAGAAAGGTGGTAACTCAACTTAAGCTACCCGCTGCCCGTTAGCGGAGTGAAGGGCTACCACGACGGCTAGCCCTTCAGATGTTTAACTATCGGTTCGCCGTTAGCTTAATGTGTTATCACTTCAGCAAAATTTATTGCGGTTCTTGTATGTGGAAGGTACGCAATTTTATACCATTTTCCCATCTCAACTTTTGGCGAAATTCCAAAGGTATACGTCTCACCGTTAATTACAACATATCTATTGAAATCCTTTTTCTGATAATAAATATTTGAAGGGAATCCTTCAATGTATCTAATATCCTTCATTAATAGTGACATTGTATCTTCCCAGTACGGTATTGCACCCCAAAAGAGATATAAACTAAACATAGTTCCTATTGTCTTTATCGACCACTCAATTATCCTACGAGATCTATATGAGAGTTTTTTATTAGTCCTCTTGTTTGTTCCCCATGTTTCCTC
>NZ_JBFUHL010000183.1:0-2039 GCF_056402415.1 Paenibacillus sp. P4_A9 | reverse complement strand
CAGATAATTGCTGCCATTTTTTATGGCCCATGAACGAATTTCATTTACGGTGTCTGGATATCGCGTCAGAAGTTCCTTATATTCCTCTTCGCGGAAGAATGCGTGCCAATTCAAACTCGTTGGATGCCCTTTTGCACCCTCGTCATAGAAACGGGAAGAAATACCTTGCTGTACCAGGTAGCCATGCAATCGTTCTGCTAACGTCGATTTGCCCGTTCCGCACAGCCCTTCAACCAAAATCAATTTGCATTTCTTCCGCATGTGAGTTGCTCCTAATTCATATTTACATGAGTTCTTGCAAGTGCAAATTCAAAGACTCCGACTATTTAATATAAATCGCGTTACAACTTCTGCATATTGCGACCATTTATTTATCCATAAATTACTAAACATATTCAAATACTAATTTTTAACTTGAACCACGTCAAAGGGAATGTTGATTATATAAGAGGAAATTAATAAATAGAAAAAAGAATCATCCTTAACCGAAATGATCCCTTTATAAGTATTAATAAATAAAGTTGCTGCAGGTGAGAAAAAAGAAGAGTGTTTCCACGTTCAACTCCCATTAGCTAAAAAAATTATATTACCGTTAAAATTTGATTTTTATGATGGTTGTCGTGATCGTTAAATTCGTGAATGATGTAAAGCAAGGAATAGGGTGTGCCCGTGTGTGGGCAAGTTTCTACTCCGTTCACGGTAACATGTTTAGAAACCACGTCTGTATCGGCTAACAGTATTTCAGCCAGTTGAAGTCGGGTTTGCTTAAATTCATTGAGCAGGCGATCTTTAGTTACTCCCGATCTGGCATATTCATAAGCTATTTTGTTAAATGAATCGAAATCCGGAAATACCATTCCTTCTCCATTTTTAATCGCTGGTATAATCGTCAAGGTGAGGTAAGTATCCCAATTTTTAAGATGCGAAATAATTTCTCCTATTGATGCTTTTCTTTCAGCGATAGGTTGTAACCAGATGCTCCCGTGTACATCATGTAAGGTATCCGTCCACTCTGTAAATTCTTTATACCGAAGAATCGTTCTTTTACCCAAGCTAATCATATTGGAGCCTCCATTTCACCTTGGAATAATAACCTATTCTATGATACCGAATATACGTTCGTTTGTGAAGGTTAATATTTAACTCTTTTAATGAGTTAAATCAAAGAACGTAATACCGGCGACCTCCCGAAGCACGTAATACCTGAGATCGATGGGCCGAATTTGAACGGGCTCTACACTCGTCTCTATACCGATGCTTTTTGCCATTAGACTAGCTCTGAGAGCGTGAAAGCCATGAGTAACCAATATGGCACTGGAATACCCGTGCTCTTTCATAATTGTTTGGCTGTTGAGTAGATTCTGCATGGTCGAGTGGGACTGCTCTTCTAGTATCAGAGAAGTCTCTGGCACTCCTTTCTCCACCAGATAGCTTTTCATCACTTGGGCTTCGGAAAGTGAGTCCCCCGCCCCAATGCCTCCCGACAGAATCAAATGGTCAGTTAGCTTGTCACGGTATACTTGTAGGGCGATATCAAGTCTTTCACGCATCGCGGTACTTGGCTTGCCTTCCCAAACGGCTGCTCCAAGGACAATGGCACAGTCGCTCGGTTTACCATGCGAGGATCTCCAGGTGCCCATCACCCGACTGCTCATCCATCCTACATAAAGACCAGTTAAAATTATTAGTGTGGCAATGACGAGGGCCGTGCGAACGTAAAGTTTTTTCTTAATTTTCACTTTTTCCTCCATGCTGTCTAGATCAAAGTAAGTAATCTTCAATCAGTTGATTGATTGAAGTGAGATGTTTATTCAGCCAGTCATTCCTTGTTTGAAATTGACTTAGGATGTAATTAAAGTTTCGCTCGATATTTTTTCCAGAATAATGCTGACCGATGTAAATGTGAAGTACAGCAACATGGTAAATTTGAGTCAAAAGCTGCAGTTGATTCATTTCTTGAAAAGTACATTTTCTAAATTTAGAGTAGCCTCTTATAAATGCCTCCGTCATATCCCATGATCCGTTTGTCAATTGTATGA
>NZ_JBFUHL010000182.1:0-2093 GCF_056402415.1 Paenibacillus sp. P4_A9 | reverse complement strand
CCTTCATATTGGTGCTGTCAATCATCGAGTTATTAGTGAAGTGCCTTCCACACGATATACAAATACGAAAAATCATTTCACACTCAATATCCCTGCTAGTTGGGAAGGGAAATATGAAGTCGAAGAGCGGGTAAATGAAGCCACGCAACTTGCTAGCTATCTATTTATAGATAAGGCAAATAAAGAGTTTGGTGGTGTCATTTTTAGCATTTCTATCTGGACAAAGGAAGATTGGCTTGCAAATGGTCCAACGGCGAAAGGAGTCACTCGACTATACAAAGTTGGAGAAAACGCAGATCACGTGTTCATTCTATTTCCTCCAGGAGATGTGGAGTACAATCCCGCTGACGAAATACTCAGTGCTGAATTTACTTCAATGACCGACCAGATCAGTAAAATTAGAACAAGTTTTAAATTCGAGCACTAGTATAAAAACGAGTAAACACCGAGAGGAAATCGGTGCTTGTTTTTTTCGTACGCAAAAGAGGAGAAATGTGGAAKGGATTTCTTTGTTCGATTTGACCAATTAATTTACCAATCTCAATCTTCCTCAACCGTAAACGGAAACGTAATCTCAACCTCGTAATTCTTCCACATCAATCGGTTTCTCTACATTTATGGACATGAGAAAACCTCTATCGAAGCCATTCAACGATCAGCGACCGCGTTTGGGAAAATTAACTGGATTTTATGATGTTAATTTAGCTGGATTGGCTTGAATTCGCATTCGAACAATACAGCAGGTCAAGGCGAAGAGCCGAATGTCACAGCGACCATCGGGATAAAGGCCGTCTCGTGAATGTCACAGATTTGGCTTTGGCTTACTATGATATGCAGGCAAATGCGGGCTTAGCGAATTGGGAAAGGGCGCAAAAGGCAGATCTCAATATCGATGGCCTCGTAGATCTAGCCGATGTCCAGTACATAGTTGAACAAATGATGCAGCCCATTACGTGAAAAATGACAGTTGTAAAAGCTGGATTGGGGAAACCTGATTCAGCTTTCTTGTTTTAATAGACATAACATATGTTATGTAAACAAAATAAATAGATTAAGGAATTTATGTGTGATTTATGGAATATATATACAAATATTTGTGGAGATGAGGAGGAACAATGGAAATTCGTAAATCTAAATCTTTTGGGATCATTCTTTTGATAGCTATGCTTGCGTTGTTAACATCAGGTTGTTCAACCTTGTTTGAGTCGAAGGAAAGCACCAAGGTCACAGAAATAACATTAACACCCGTAGAATTGTTCAAGGGAGACGGAGCCAAGTTTCGGCCATTTATGGGGGCTATGTCAGGTGCATTTAAATTAAGGTATACAGGAAGGAAACCCCATGCAACACTGCATATTGATACTTGGCAAAATGGGAAGAAAGTAGCGACGGTCGGCTCCATTGGTGAACTATTTTTTAGCTCGGAGGCTCGCGATTCGAAGGAGCTCGAAGTCATTATCTCCATTGATAAAGTATCTCTGGAGGGAAAACAAGCATTTAACACGATAAAAGTCGGTACCCAACATAAGTCAGGCTCCAATATAGCTACTTTTACTGTTCCATGGGATAACAAGTTGAACGCCATTGGATTGATTAACTATAGCGAACCTTTAACATTTCATACGGATGAAACCGTTCATTTATGGGGGATGCAAGCTACAAGTACGAATGAAATTCGTACCTCAGATTTCTCTCCTGAAGCGTTAAGTAGGCTCGAATGGGCAATCATCTTTACTTTAACTTTTGATGAAAATGAAAGAAGCTGAACTAGGAGAACCCTAAATCAGCTTTTTTTCTTTTGGATACATTGAAATTCTTAGCGCAATGTCTTCAATGCCCCGCTCCAAGCAATAACTTGGTCAAACATGGTGTTTGCAGCGGTTTCCTGACGCGGATTTGGTTTGAGCACTGTGAAATTCTCAAAATMAGTAAAGAGGGACAATGTTACCTGGGCTCGAACGTCGGCTACATGTAATTCCCCCAAAATGAGTCTAAGATTCTCAGCAGCACGCGCACCACCTGTGCCACCACCATAGCTGACGATCCCCGCGGCTTTATCTTTCCATTCATTGAATAAGAAGTCAATCGCATTC
>NZ_JBFUHL010000181.1:0-2185 GCF_056402415.1 Paenibacillus sp. P4_A9 | reverse complement strand
TTCCAGCACTTTCGTTATGTCCAGGTACTAGTCCTGCCCATGAACAGAAATGCGCAGCGCTCGGAAACTGCTTTTTAATATTCGTCCCGATTTCCGCTAACATTTGTTCCGCCATTCGAGTGGCAATACCAGGAATCGAATCTAAACGTTCGACGTCTTCATGGAAAGGGGTTACCCTTATAGCGACTTCCTGATCTAGCATCTCGATCTGCTCACTTAAGAAATCAATGTGAGTTAAAATGGTCTTAATCATCAGGCGTTGATGAGGGTTTACATAGCCTTGTAGAGCGAGTTCAAGTTCATCCGTTTTGCGTTTCATGGTACGTCTAGCGAAGCTCGCTAATTTTTCGGGATCATCTTCACCTTCTGCAATGGCATTCAGCATATCGCGAGAAGAAACGCCCATAATATCGGAAACAACAGAGCCAAGCTTAATATTTGCTCCTTCTAGCACTTTTTGAATTCGATTGTGTTGTCTGGCTCTTTCTTCAATGATACTGCGACGGTACCGAACAAGTTCTCGAAGCTCCCGTTGATTTCGATCTGGAATGAAGCTGGCTTTGAGGAGTCCATGACGAAGAAGCTTGGCAATCCATTCCGAATCTTTGACATCTGTTTTACGTCCAGGCAGTGCTTTCATATGCTGAGCATTCACCACTAAAAATTCAATTCCTTCAGCTTCAAGTAAATTGACAATAGGTTTCCAAAATACCCCTGTGCTTTCCATAGCAACATGAGTACATTCATGCTGTTTAATCCAATCGATTAGTTGTAATAGAAACACCGTTTTAGTTGAAAACGTTTGAATCTCCTTTMCCTTCGACGTAAGAATACATGCAGTAATATTGTCCTTGTGAATATCCATACCGCATGCTCGTTCAATGACAACTTCCATCTTAAAAAATCCTCTCTATGGCTAAATCAGAGTAGAGGCTGGTGCAACAATCAGAGTAGGATTAATCTCCCATGAGTGCTTCCCAAAAGGGAGCGACAATCTGTGATGCACCGTGATCGTTGGAGTCAGACTAACGGATGGGCTCTATGGCATCATAGTTCATCGACCTTCCTCTCCCAGCCATAGTAGCAGTATTGACRGATTTTTCACCCCATTTTCATCATCTGTGGTGCGGCGCTTGCGCAGCATGTATGGCTAACGGGTAACGATAGCGAAGGAGCTTGCCTCGTGGCAGCTCCCTTTTTTTGTTCATCTAAGTAAAGGGCAGGATTGTTCAATTGTTTTCGCGAATACTCCAAGTATCATTAGATTTTATTCATGAATAAAGGCGTTATGAAAACCTCGAATTTAATAATAAAGGGAGTGCAACATTGAAAAGCGTTGACCCAGGACAGCAAGGAAGGGAAATGTATTATAAATTTGTTGATGAAATTATTAATCAAAATAGATTTTTCACTAATCAATCCTATCTTAAATTTTTTGAAATATTTATAAAACAGAATCAATATAAACTTGATGAAGGTAAGATACTTTACAGAGGAAGAATACATGATAGGGATGTGACAACCCCATTTTCAAATGAGCAATTAGGGATGCCAAAACCTCATATATCAACATCAAATGGTCGAGCTAACCCATATGGAATTAACTATATGTACTTATCAGAAAACCCAGAAACTGTAATTGCTGAAGTAAGACCAATTATTGGTGATTTTATAAGTGTGGGACAATTTAAGGCAACCAAACAGAAAAGTGTCATAAGACTAAACAGAGAAGTAAGTATTTCTGGGTCAATATTTGAAGAGTGGGATTCTCTTACAGTTTCAAATTTTATGATTTATTTATCTTTATCATTTGCCCGACCAATTGATATGAAAAAGAAAGAACTTGAATACTTACCAACTCAATATTTTGCTGAATACTGTAAACAACAAAAAGTAGATGGAATTATGTTTTTGAGTAGTCTTATGGAACATGAACACATAGAAAACTACAATTATGTATTTTTTGATGATCTTGATATTAATCATATATCCACTAATGTTTACTATGTAAACGGTCTTAAGTATAGTTCCACTAAAGTCTAAGGGACACCTAATTATTAGGTGTTCTTTTTATTATCCGCGGACATCGGGTATTAAGTGTGTTGCCATCCCCCCAATTTAAAACAAAATAACCCAGTCATACCGAATGTTTTTCTCATATCATTTATTACATTTAATGTTGAGG
>NZ_JBFUHL010000180.1:0-2253 GCF_056402415.1 Paenibacillus sp. P4_A9 | reverse complement strand
GAATAAAGGCTATACGTTCGTAGGCTGGAACACAACGGTGGATGGCAGCGGTACAAGCTACCCAGTGAATGCTGTTTTCAGCATGGGCAAGGAGGATATAACGCTCTATGCGCAATGGACGACAAACCCGACTTACACCGTAACCTATAACGCTAATGGCAGCACGGGTGGAGACGTACCCACCGATGACAACTCGTATGCGCAAAGCGCATCGGTAACGGTATCAGGCAACATAGGGAAATTGGAGAAATCGGGCAATACGTTAACGGGTTGGAACACAGCAGCAGATGGCAGCGGAACAAGCTACGCAGCGAATGTGGAGTTTCGTATGGGGGCGGAGAATTTGAYGCTCTATGCACAGTGGACGTCGAATCCCACGTACAATGTAAGCTATGACGGCAATGGCAGCATAGGAGGATCTTTACCGGAAGATAGCAATTCGTACATGGAAACCGCATCGGTAACGGTATTAGAAAACCTTTGGAATTTAGAGAACGCAGGTTACACATTTGCTGGTTGGAACACGACTCCGGATGGCAGTGGAACGAGCTATAAGGAAGGTTCCCAATTCAACATGGGTAAAACGAATGTTACACTGTACGCGAAATGGACCAAGAACCAGACACATACTATAACATATAACGGAAATGGCAGCACAGAAGGAACCGTGCCAACGGATACCAATACGTACGAGCAAGACGCGATTGGCATGGCAGCAGATAACACAGGCAGTTTGGTGAAAACGGGCTATACATTTAAGGGCTGGAACACAGCTGCAGATGGAAGTGGAACGAGCTATGATGTAAACACGATATTTAGTATGGTAGCGAAGGATATGACGCTGTACGCGCAGTGGTCGAAGAACGCGACATATACCGTAAGCTATAGCGGTAATGGCAGCACGGGTGGAACCGTGCCGATGGATAATCATAAGTATGAGCAGAACGCGATAGCAACCGTTTTAGATATCACAGGCAGTTTAGTGAACGGGGACATGACATTTACTGGTTGGAGCACCACAGCAGATGGCAGTGGAAGTAGCTATTATGCAGGCTATGATTTACTTCTAGAAACGACGAATGTAACGCTGTACGCGCAGTGGACGACGAACCAGACGTACACCGTAACCTATAACGGAAATGGCAGCACTGGAGGAAACGCACCCACGGACACCAATGCGTACGAGTCAAACGCGACGGCTACCGTATTTGGAAATACAGAGGATTTGGTGAACACAGGCAAGACGTTTATTGGCTGGGACACGGCTGCGAACGGATCAGGAACTCGCTATTTGGCCGATACTGAATTAACGATCGAAACGACGAATGTTACGCTCTACGCGCAGTGGACGGCGAATCCGACATTCACAGTCAGCTATAATGGGAATGGCAGCACAGGAGGAAGCGCGCCTAAAGATAGTAACGCATACGTACAAAATGCATCAGTTACTGTACCTGGGGATGCAGGGAGTTTGGTGAAAACGGGCAGCACGTTTGCGGGCTGGAACACAGCGGCAGATGGAAGTGGCATCAGCTATGCCGATAATGATACGTTTAAGATGGGAACGGCGAATGTGTCACTATTCGCTCAATGGGAAATCAAGTTAGACCAACCAAAAGATGCTGAAGATGATAATAATAAAGAATTCCAATTTAGTGATATCTCCGGACATTGGGCTGAGGCAAACATTAAGCAATCCGTGAAAGACCAAATCGTATCTGGTTATCCCGACAGAACATTTAAGCCAGATAAAACGGTGACACGTGCAGAATTTGCAGTCATGCTAATCAATGCGCTGAAGCCGCAAGGTAAAGAAGCCGAGTTGTCTTTTACCGACAAATAGAAGATCGCAAACTGGGCACAGAGTGCAGTAGCCAAGGCTGTAGAGGCCGGCATTATTGGCGGTTACGAGGACGGTACATTCCGTCCAGCTGCAGAAATTACTCGCGCCGAGATTGATCGCAAGAGCGCTTAAGCTAGTTCTCCATACAGAAACTGTAACTGACTTCTCTGATGACAGTAGCATTCCCGCGTGGTCTAAAGGCGCGGTTAGTGAATTGAAGAAGCTTGGTATTGTAGGAGGCAAAGGAGCCAACGAATTCGATCCTTCTGCCCAAACAACCAGAGCTGAAGCAATCACGGTTCTACTTAGAATGTTGGCACAAATGAACAAATAACCATTTATTATATAAATATATTTGAAAAAACTCGCTTTCTCCCCCAAACGGGGGAGATCTTTTTGTTCTCATTTCC
>NZ_JBFUHL010000179.1:0-2270 GCF_056402415.1 Paenibacillus sp. P4_A9 | reverse complement strand
GGGCCATACAATCAAGAGCAGATCTGCCGCGGCAGCTGCTCTTATTCTTTTTCCCACATAATTCGGTATTAATATTAGTACGAGTACTGTAAAATAAGAGAATGTAAGTAACCGCTTACAAAGGTGGGGTGGAGCGCAAGTTGAACTTTTTCAGGCAAATGTCTTATTTCAAAAAGTTGCTGATTTCCTATATTGCTGTCATTCTAGTGCCAACTGTGATTTTAAGTGGTGTGTATTTTTACTATTACTCAGCTCAAGTAAAGGAAGGCTTGAAGTCAGAAGCTCAGACCAATTTACAGTCATATTCCAGTCTGATTCAAGCTATGACTTCTGAAATGGATCGCGCATCGCTACAGTTTTCTTTCATTCCACAGCTTTCACAGATCTTAAAAGACACACATTACAATGCCTACGATTACCGTTTGCTGCAAAACACGATGCAGACTTCGATTTCGTCCAACTCACTATTTCATTCGGTGTATTTGTATACCAAGATTAATAGTAGGGTCTTAACGACAGGGGAAGGCATTTATCCAATCAATGATTTCTATGATAAAGCTATTATTGATGCGGCATCTGAGAATGAGAATGTAGCACAGTGGCATGCAATTCGTTCTCTTAGATCAGGGGAAGATGTCATTACGTTTAGCAGACGGGTGCCAACAGCCTCCAAAGAGTCATTAGGCATTTTTATTTTTAACATCCGTAAAGATGTTTTCTTTGAGACTGTTCAATTGATTCAGAAGAATGAGAAGCTACCGATTCTTGTTATGGATGCTTCCCATAAGATTGTGTATCCTCGTGCGAATCAGTTGTCAGGGGAATTAGAAAAACACTATGCAAAAGGTGAGTTTGACCCACAAGTTTGGAGAGAGATTCAATTAGGTGGAAGCCAATATGAATTGAGCTCAATGAAATCCCCCATGCTTGGATGGACATTTATTCGATTAGTGCCCATGGAAGAATATAGGAAGCTGATTAACAAGAAATTGGCAGCTGTGCTGCTTGTCATTCTATCCGTAACTCTGGTGTTTACAGCCATCTCGTACCTACTTTCATTGATGATGTATATCCCTTTTAAGCGTATTGTCTCTGCGATTAAGGATCGTTTGAAAACGATAGAAACATCTGATAAAAGTAATGAATTCGATTTTGTCGAACATGCCATTCATCAAATACTTATTGAGAATGAACAAATTAAGTCTGCGGTGCTTCAGAATCAGCCGATTATCAAAGAGCGGTGGGTCAATGCGATTCTGAACAGCTTAATTCATACGGATAACGCTCTGGCGGCCGAGCATATGAGTGAAACAGGGATCGATTTCAGTAGATCTCATTTCATGGATCTGACCGTTATTATGGATTTGCGCTCACATACGGAGATAGAAAAGAATAAGATCAGGCTAGTTATTTTTTCGATGATTGAGAATGCGTTCTCAGCTGAGTTTGGCATTGCGGGGACCATATTAGATAGTGACAGCTTTGGTTTTATTATTAACACGAATCATACAAGCTTAGATAATGAATTCCGTCAAATTCTCAAGGAGATCAGCTATCCGTTAATAGATCTCGCGCAATCAGAGCTGAAGATTAATTTGCAATGTATTTATGGTTCGCTGCATAGTTCACTGAGAGAATTGAGTCTGAAACGAACCTCGGCCAAAAATTTGCGATACAATGCCCTCATCAATGAGGTGGATGTAGTCATAATGGAAGACCTGAAGCAAACAGATGCAGTTGGCTATCCTTCTCAATACGTACATCTACTGTTGATGAGCATTAGATCAGGGGATCAGAAGAAGGCGCGTGAGATGGTTGTTCAGCTCTTTCAATCCTACGTGTATCCGACTAAATCATCCCACGATAAGTTGGTAGAAATGTTAATCATGCTATTAAGCGTAATTGTCCATGAGCTAAGACAAGAAGATGAGAACTTTCATGAACCTCCAGATGGCAACTTGCTGCGGTTGAATGATGCTCATAGTAAGCAGGAGTTAGAGACGTTAGTCGTAGGTTTTATTGACAGGTTGGTTGACAGCCATCAAGCAGGTCCGGATGAGAATAGAAACGTCCATATCGTTCGTGCGCTTGACTATATCAAGGTGAATTATCAGAACAATATCTCAATCAGCGATATTGCTGATTACTTACAGATTAGTCCCAGTTATTTAAGCAGGATTTTTAAAAATGAGAAAGGCAAGTCACCATTAGAATATTTAACGGAATACCGAATGGAAAGAGGGAAAGTTTATTTGGCAGACAATAAACTA
>NZ_JBFUHL010000178.1:0-2330 GCF_056402415.1 Paenibacillus sp. P4_A9 | reverse complement strand
CGATATGGATGGGCTTGATTTTAAAGAAGATATAGACCAGTTGACACAGATTCGGAATAATGCGAATGGTAATGCTTTCGATGTAACTGCTTAAACCGAATCTAAAATGACGTAGTTGGAGGTGAAAGTATGGCAACAAACCCAGTTGTAGGTAATGTTTCTAATTTGATCAATACTGGGGCTAACGCGAAAGTGAAGGACAAGGAGAGCACAACTCTAGGAAAAGATGATTTCCTGAAAATTTTGATCACGCAGCTACAGAATCAAGATCCAACCCAGCCTTTGCAAGATAAAGAATTTATTGCGCAAATGGCCCAATTTACTTCCGTTGAACAATTGACGAATATGGCTAGCGAAATGAAGCTCATGAGGCAGTCACTTGGCTTTGTGTCAGGCTTAATCGGTAAGTCGATCTCCTGGTCAGGAGTAGATGCCTCAGGTGTTACTACTGACATGTCTGGTGTAGTAGATTCCATAACCTTTAAAGATGGTAATCAATTTGCCAGTGTAAACGGCGTGGAAGTTTCACTCGATAAGCTTAAGAAAATTGAGAATGTTGGAGAATCACAATGACAGAGAGAATATCCATAGGTCAACTTTATCCTAGTGCGGTTTCTCCTGGTACATCTAGACGATCACTTTCCCAACAACAGGTTCCGCCTACTGGAAGTCCGACTTTCCAGAAGATTTTTCAAGAGCAATTCGTTCGGTTTAGTCATCACGCCGAGGTAAGATTAAAAGAACGTGGGATTCAGCTTAAACCTGAGCAAATTGAGAAGATGAACAAAGCCATTGACAAAGCAGCGTCCAAAGGTGCTAAAGATGCGCTTCTGATCTTAGCGGGAAATGGGTATATCGTTAATGTGCCGAACCGAACCGTAGTGACTGCGCTTGATGGACAAGCCATGAATGAGCATGTGTTTACTCAGATCGATAGTGCAATGATAATTTCATAGGTATATAGGGCTCGACCGTTCAGGAAGCCTGGAGTTGTGGAACGAATGAAGCAACTCACATTATTACGATTCACATCCGATTTAGGAGGCCTATTTCATGTTAAGATCTTTATACTCAGGCGTTTCAGGTATGCGTGGTTTTCAAACGAAGTTAGATGTTATTGGTAATAACATTGCTAACGTAAATACCATCGGATTTAAAGGTGGTCGTGTTATGTTTAAAGATATCCTTAGTCAAACTGTTTCAGGCGTAAGTGCAGCAGATGAGAATCGTGGCGGTGTAAATGCACAACAAGTTGGTCTAGGTGTTAGCATAGCAGCAATTGATACTGTACATACGGCTGGTAGTGCGATGACTACGAATGTGGTGACCGATTTGCGAGTAAATGGTGATGGTTTCTTCGCAGTAGGTACAGCTGAACAAGTGGATGCGCCATTTTTGACAAGAGCTGGTAACTTCACGTTAGATGCAAGCCGTAATCTCGTAAATGCAGAAGGTTTACACGTTATGGGTGCAGAAGGCGCAGGCCCAATCGTTATTCCTGATGATATTGTATCATTCTCCATTGCGCAAAATGGTGACATCATTGGTGTTAACGCAGATGGCGAAACAGTCACAACGGATCAAAAAGTTGGTGTTGTTAAAGTCATTAATCCAGCTGGACTTGAGAAACTCGGCGGCAATTTGTATCAGATGACGGCCAATGCCAACCCAGAGGGCGAAATTGTAGTTGGTGCGGCTGGTGATGCAGAAACAGGTACAGGGACCCTTATTTCTGGTCAGCTAGAAATGTCCAATGTAGATCTAACTGGAGAATTCACTGAAATGATTATTGCTCAACGTGGATTCCAAGCGAACTCGCGGATTATCACCACATCCGATGAAGTGCTTCAAGAAGTTGTTAATCTTAAACGTTAATAATTAGACAGTAAGGAAATGGGGGTGGCTTTCCACCACCCTTTACCCTGATTCAGGAGGAGAATGATGATTTCTCTCACTCGTTTAAATGGCAGACCGCTTATTATGAATGCAATTCTGATAGAACTGATCGAAGAAACTCCGGATACGATGATTACATTGACGACAGGCAAGAAAATCACAGTTCTCGAAAAGGCAGAGGTTGTGGTAAGCTTAGTGCGGACCTACATGCAAGAAATTGGTTCCGTACGAGCGACAATTCAGTCCAGGGATACGGAGGGTTCGTAAGTGTTTAAGAACAAAATATTTATTCTCATTGTTTCTATACTTATTGCAATCACACTAATTCTCACTGCAGCGTTTGTGTTGTGGAATTTCATGGAGAAGAACAATGAATCCAAAGATCCTGCTGTACAGGCTCAGGATGCTGTTGCAAGTGTGAAACCGACGAAAGC
>NZ_JBFUHL010000177.1:0-2392 GCF_056402415.1 Paenibacillus sp. P4_A9 | reverse complement strand
ATCCAGTACAGTACTACGATAGTTTAATTTCCTCTTTCCACTTCAGGCAGAATGAATTGAAGAATGAATGGGATCATTTCATTGAGTCGCAACCTATCGGAAGTTTGTATGGGTACAAACATTTTACTGAATTGGTGTCCCATCTGCCACTCGGTGTATTTTTACAGACGCGAAATAATTATATAAGGGGTGCCTATTATAATGACTTTGGCTATGAATTTAAAAGGTAAAGAATGTATTATTATGGCAATCGATAGCAGATTAACTAATTATGATGAAAATCGTAATTTTTGGTTTCATGAAGATTCAATCAATAAGATATTTATTTTACCAAATAATTTAGCTGTTTCCATTAGTGGAAATATAGCAGCGTTTAAAATAAAGAATAATACAATAACTTCAAAGTACAGTTATAAGGATGTTAGAGATATGATTTATGGATTTGAACAAAATTCGTATAGCAAATTTATGACAATATCAGATACAATTGAATATTTTAAGTCTAAATTCGAAAACTATTACCGAGAATATACAACTCAAATCCATATTGGTGGATCGCAAAATGGTAAATTAGTTTTCAAAAAATTATATTTCATGGATGGTAAGTATTGTGAGGATAAAGATGATAAAGAGGAAAATTATTATATAGGTTATGACTATAGTGGTGCAAATAATGAACAGACATGGAGTAGTATGATTAAAAACAGTAAAGAAAAATCTGATATAAGTGAAGAAGACTTTACTAATAATTTTATAAGTAGAAAAAATAACAGAGAACTAATAACGTTTGCAGATAATGTTATAAAAGATGTTATTAGTGTAAATTTGAAAAAGAATATGGAAGAGCAATATGTTGGTGGAAATATTGATATTGTTCAAATTACAAGAGAAAAAACCATATGGATAAGGAAAAACGGTAAAGAAAATGGGATGTTTTTGAAAAAAATTTTTAACCTATGAATTTAAGGCTGGCTTGCTTGTATAAATCATTCTATTAGCGCATGATGAAAGTCAGGCAATAGGGACAAAAAAGAAGCCATTAGGATTTTCCTATGGGCTTTCTTTTGTATTCGTCTCCCGTTTATTTTGGGAACGAATGATGTCATTTTCATATTTATTCAGCAAGTATCAGAAAGTTTCAGGACTCGATCTATAAGAAGTCTGAATTTGAAAAAAAGACCATATAATGTGGTCGAATAAATGCTCACAGATTGCTCACGCAATACGGATAAATTAAATGACTTGATTTCACATTTTTCTTACAACTACGAATTTCATTATTAGATAGTTAATCTTTTGATGATTTCTTTGTGCTTTACTAATATGTTGAGGATAAACTAACGAGCCGGAGGGTAGCATCCTTTGGGCTTTTTATTTTTTACCTAAAGTCAAAATATTCACTTGCATAACGAATACGTGTTCGGTGTATAATAAATAACACGAATGCATGTTCTCAAATGGTGGTGAGAAGTATGAATGTTGTTTCAAGAATTGAGAATGAAGAGGATGTTCAAATTATCAAAGAATATACGTTATTACCCATTTTGCTCGATATGTTAACTAGAGACATGGAGGAGCTGAAGATATATAAGGATAAAATCGTTTATAATCATGTTCTTTTTTATCTGAAAGAAGTCGAAAGCACTATTTACCCTCAAATACAAATTATTAAGAACAGTATGAAGAAGCTTGATATCAAAGTGCTAAACACAACCACGAAT
Source organism: Paenibacillus sp. P4_A9 (assembly GCF_056402415.1). Classification (NCBI taxonomy): domain Bacteria; kingdom Bacillati; phylum Bacillota; class Bacilli; order Caryophanales; family Paenibacillaceae; genus Paenibacillus; species Paenibacillus sp. P4_A9. The sequence continues at coordinate 671 of NZ_JBFUHL010000177.1, read as the reverse complement.
GCACTCGGTATTAACGTAGAATACAAGGTTCGAGGTTACATCTATTATTTCACCATGCTTAGAAGTTTGGTTAAAGCAGAACTTATGACCACACTGATGAACATGCGGAGGCGCGTCTAGATGAGCAAAAAATGCGAAAGGACAATATTCCTATCCGACTGCCAGTCATTCTATGCAAGCGTTGAAAAGGCGACTCATCCAGGTCTTGATCATCTACCTGTGGTTGTGGCTGGCGATCCGGCCAGGAGATCTGGAATTATTTTGGCGGCATGTCCAATCGCTAAGAGCTTTGGTATAACCACTGCACAGCGACTTGGTGAGGCATTGCAATTGTGTCCGAATGCTATAGTAATGCGTCCGCACATGCAACGCTATATTGATGTATCGCTTGCAATAACTGATATATACGAAAAGTATACTGATCTTGTAGAGGTATTTTCAATCGATGAGCAGTTCTTGGACGTGACAGGATCGCTCAATCATTTCGGCTGTACGCCAGATGAGCTGGCAGTAATGATTCAACAAAAAGTTGCCGCGTCAATGAACATTCGAATTCGAATAGGCATTGGACCAACTAAAATTCTTGCAAAGCAGGCGACAGATAACTTTGCAAAGAAGAATGCCAGTGGAATATTTACCCTAGGAAAAGATGATGTTGAGCGATTCCTGTG
>NZ_JBFUHL010000176.1:0-2446 GCF_056402415.1 Paenibacillus sp. P4_A9 | reverse complement strand
GGATAAGGATATGGATAATATGGGGGATAGAATGGGTAAGGTCTGAAGAATGGTAATGCAAAAAGAAAGAACGGGAAATGCTRCCGGCGATATCGACGAAATCTATGACCATACGGTTGTCTGTATGGTTCTATTTCCCTCTCCACGCCATCAACCTCTTCAGGAACTAACATGGTGACGCCATCCTCGTCCATATCATCGATGATTCCCTCAAATTGTGACCCGTCTTTCATTTGTGCAATAACATGGAACTTCATATATTTTTTGCAATGTGATTTTACATCGCCGCCCATTGGGGCAGCTGGAACAGGATTTATTGAATGCACGCGCCTATCCCTCCTTTTGATATCCATAGGATATTCGCCTACGATTCAGAAGGTTACATCGTTATTTTATATATGCCGTCCCAGGTGATCATTAAGCCTAGATCAAGTTCTTGCTACGAGCCAATAATATGGATGAATAAGGTCAAATAAAATCATAAAAAAAACCAATATTTTTATAGAGGTATCTTCTACAATATTGTCTATAATTTCAATATACCCATACTCAGGAGGACATCATATGGTCATGAAAAAGTATTTGCAAGCAGCCAGTAGCATTATGCCAAACGAAAATGGCTTGCCACGTTATTCGCCGCCAGCTCTACAAGAAGCTCTGCAGTTTTGGGAAGAGGAATTATCAAATAGAGGATTCGTTTTTCAACCAGAGACTACTTCGCAAGAGCAAGGGACTCTCAAGTTGACTGTAACTGATACTGATGGTAACGGAATGATCGCGCAAGTTAAGCTTTATCCGATGCTCACTGACGAAACGATGGAAACCATCTCTCAGCCAAATAATAGAATCGATTTTATCCGTGAATATACGTTGCCGTGTGGGACGGTTACTTTGCCACTTCCTTTACCTAACGGAAATAACGGTCGTTATTTGCTCGAAGTATCCAAAGGACCTGCTTACAAAATAGTGAAGCAAGAAATTATCATTAACGCTAATGTGGAGTTAACTTGTCAAATTTGCCTCCCACGAATGGCGGACTGGAGTGGAGCAGGCTGGTATGCTGGAGATTTGCATCATCACAGCGTTTACTCAAGTCCTCTTCACGGCGGTACGGATGACGTCATTGAATCGCCGCAACAAGTGGCATTTTCTATGGAAGCCACAGGGCTTGCTTTTGGAGCGTTAAGCGATCATCACAATATAAAAAATCATCAAGATTGGCTCACTACGGCTACCGACACATTTTTACCAATTGTTTCTAAAGAGATATCTACAACCAATGGACATGTACTGTCATTAGGTGTACATACAGACGTTATTTACAAAATACCGAAACAGGAAGACCGTACTGAACAATATTTGCGCCAAGAACATATTCGAACTTCGGAGGAGATCAGTGCTTGCGGGGGTCTTCCGCAGATCAACCATCCATGTGACAGGAATCCTGCGATTTCATTAGATCCGAAGTTTGCGGATATGATAGAAATATTTGATACGATTGAAGTATGGAATGGATCCAACCCGATGATCCCAGGAACGCCTAACTATGACGCCTTTACGTTCTGGTTGACGTTACTTGAGGAAGGGCGATTTGTTGCAGCTACTAGTGGAAGTGATACGCACAATATATGGGCAGATGACTTCCACGGAAGACTTGAAAAATTTACATGGATGATCGCCCATAGTAGTGAAATAGTTGACTCTCTTCCAGTTGAGCGACAGGATGTCATTCGTTACCTCATAGAAGTACTCCAAGAAACAACGCCTATTATGGAGGAGTGGGCAGAAAATCGATTAGGAAGCGGTTGCGTGCAAACGTATATCCATACAGAGCAGGCATTGACGGTAGAATCGGTTTTGGATGCGCTGCGCAAAGGACATAGCTTTTTGACAAGCGGACCGTTGCTTCGGGTATCTTTGGAGGGCAAAGGCCCTGGGGAAACGCTCGTGACGGACAAGACGTCTGTTAGCGCCGATGTTACGATTTTGTCCAATGTTCCACTGGACAGACTTTGCTTGTACATGTCTGGCGAGCAAAGAACGTACATTCCGCTTACGAATCGACTTGTGGACACAGAAAGCGAGGCTCAAGGCGCGGGGATTTTCTATGATTATAGTCTGCAACTTCCGGACATTGCTGTGGATAAAGTGAAATGGATTGTGGTAACTGTAGGAAAAGGCAGGGAATTCAGAGCGATTAGCAACCCTGTATTTATTGAGGCTAAATAAAGAGGAATTCAACTCGTTCAAGCTGTATGCGACTTTAATCAACAACCGAATAAGAGAACTAGAGGCGCTCAAACAGCTGCGGTCTAAGACTTTATTTTCTGAGTCTTTTACCGCAGCTGTTTTTTATAGCTAGAGTGAAAGAATCTATGCTCTGAAATAAAATACTGATAATTATAACTTTTAAATAATATAAATCTATAAATGAAGTTTCATATCA
>NZ_JBFUHL010000175.1:0-2477 GCF_056402415.1 Paenibacillus sp. P4_A9 | reverse complement strand
CTTTAAAGAGTGATCTTTTGACTCTGTCGTCGTATCTGCCTTTTGCAATGCTGTTGTTAGTTCAGTTACTCGGGCATTCAGCTTCGCAATCTCATCCTCTTTAAGTTTTACGCTTTGTTCAGGAGAAGTTGCCTTCCCCTCAGCTGCCACGGGAGCAGTTTCTTTTGGCGCCGGAACTATTATTCCAATGACAGGCGTATTGTGAAGTGCTTTTTGAATACTACTTTTGATATCATAATCAAAAATCGAAAGCAGCACGAAGAGTAGAACCGCCGTAAACACAAAGGGGATGACAAACCATATCAAAAATCGCTCCAGTGCACTATAAGATGTACCCTCTACGCTTGTATCGGCCATCTCTTCGTCCCTCCTTTTTTACTTAATACGAAACTCGCTTGAATCGATTCGTTGCCATTTCATCAAGCGCATCCTGCTCTTTTTTCGCAATCATGACTTGAAATTGGTTATGTGCCTTCTCTCTTGCTTTCGTCCAAACTTTTTCATCTATCATTTTCACTGATAAATGCTCTTGTTTTTCTGTAACGATATGCCGAGCATGCTTAACATCTTGGTGCTTACGAGCAATTTGACTGTCCATATGATTCATATAGCTTTGCATCATAAGCATATTCGATATGGTCACGGAATGGCTTGATGCTTGAACCATTTCATTGTGTAAGTTTTCCTTCTGCTCAAACAATCCGTGTAAGTTCGTTTCTTCATTCCGTAACTGACCCATTGCCTCAGATAAAATCCACTCTGCTTGTGTTCGTTCATTGTTTTTCAAATCGACAACTTGCTGGAAAGAATAGCGAAAACTCATCTAGGACCMTCATCCCTTATAAAATTCTTGGATTAATCGTTCTTGTGCTTCTTCATATGTTAGCTTTTCACTCGTTTTTTGTTTCGTGAAATTCCAAATGGCCTCAATGTTATCCATCGCAACATCAATATTTGGGTTAGATCCTTTTTGGTACGCCCCAATATTAATAAGATCTTCCGAATCTTTATATATAGAGAGAAGACGCTTAAGTTGATCCGCAGCTTCCATATGTTCTGAAGGAACAATTTCTTTCATTACCCGACTTACACTGGATAAAACATCAATCGCAGGGTAATGGCCTTTATTCGCAATACTACGATTAAGGACGATATGACCATCCAAGATTCCCCTGACAGCATCAGCAATTGGTTCATTCATATCATCACCGTCGACAAGCACAGTGTAAAATGCAGTAATTGAGCCCTTAGCTCCCGTACCTGAGCGCTCCAAAAGCCTTGGCAGCATAGCAAATACAGAAGGAGTGTATCCCCGCGTAGCCGGTGGTTCACCTACAGCTAGTCCAACCTCACGTTGTGCCATAGCAAACCGCGTGACGGAATCCATCATCATCATGACATTTAAGCCGCGATCTCTAAAATACTCAGCAATACTCGTCGCTATCATAGCGCCTTTAATCCGAATTAACGCAGGTTGGTCCGATGTTGCCACAATGACAACCGATCTCGCCAATCCCTCCGGTCCCAAATCACGCTCGATGAAATCCAATACCTCTCTGCCACGCTCTCCAATGAGTGCAATGACATTGACATCAGCCGAAGTATTGCKGGCAATCATACCCATTAATGTACTTTTCCCAACACCGGAGCCTGCGAAAATACCAACACGCTGACCTTTACCTATTGTCAATAATCCATCGATACAACGTACACCAACCGAAATCGGGTTGAGAACACGCGGACGTGTCAACGGATTACTCGGTGAATTATTTGTTGAGTACTGTGCCATTCTAGAAGGTAGATACGAACCATCTAATGGCTGACCCAGCCCATCCAGAACCTTGCCCAATAACTCATGTCCAACCTGGACTGTTAACGGCTTACCTGTGCCTACAACATCACAACCAGGTCCAATTGCGTCAAGATTACCTAGCGGCATCAGAATAACTTTATTGCTACGGAATCCAACCACTTCAGCTTTTAACGCCTTATTAGATTTATGCGGATAGATATAACAAAGATCACCTATACTGACATCCGGGCCCTCGGATTCCACGGTAAGTCCAATTACTTGCGTTACTTTGCCGTTCACCCTGATCGGATCAATCGTTTGCAAAACTTCCTTATATTTATCCGCCTTCGGTATGGATGCCCTTGTCATTATGATTCCTCACTTTGTATGGCCAATTGCTGTAGTGCGGACTTGATTTCTTTCAGCTGGGTATCAATTCTGGCATCAATACTTCCGTATGAGGACCGAATCACACACCCTTGATCTTGAACTGAGGAATCAGGTATAATTTCGAGCTCGGCCTGCGAATCAATCGAAGTGATTAATTCTTCTCTCGCATCTTGGATATACGCAAATTGAGATGGAGCCACACATAATGTGATAATCCCCTTTTCTCGTCTACGTGCGAGTACTTTTTGAATGAGTTCTATCACCCATTCCGGTTCCAAAGATAATTGGCGTAGAA
>NZ_JBFUHL010000174.1:0-2478 GCF_056402415.1 Paenibacillus sp. P4_A9 | reverse complement strand
CGTTTACGCCGTGATACCGTAAGCAGTAGTAGGGTACAAAGCGAATGGTATGTGAAGCAAAGCATGGAGTATATGCATCAAAATTACGATCGCGAGATCCAAGTGAAAGAAATAGCAGGGGTTGTGAATTTACATCCGGGCTATTTGCAGCGAATATTCAAAGCGGTGACAGGACAAACCCTGATGGGTTACCTCATGGAAATACGGATGGAAAAAGCACAGATGCTGCTGCTCGAAACAGACATCCCCATTGCAGATATTTCTGATTATATCGGCGTGGGCAGCCGGCAGTATTTTCATATGTTATTCAAAGCACATACGAATTTTACACCCACCGAATATCGGAAATCGATGAATACACATAAACTCGTCTATCCAGAAGGAAGTTAGAATTTTTGACACATGGGTAAGGAAATAGTTAGAAATTTGATAACGGTTTCTCTCATCTGCTTGGTACAATGTGAAGCATAGACGAAGTGATAGAGAGGGCGATAAATATGGCATTTAAGGTAGCATTTATAGGCGCAGGCAGTATCGGATTCACACGTGGACTTCTAAGAGATTTGCTAGCTGTACCTGAATTTCATAACATCCAAGTGGCTTTTACGGACATTAATCCTCACAATTTAGAAATGGTGACTGAGCTCTGTCAGAGGGATATTCAAGAGAATGGCTTATCGATTCAGATTCAAGCGACGACGGATCGCAGGGAAGCTTTAGAGGGCGCGAAATACGTACTATGCACGATTCGTGTGGGTGGTTTGGAGGCTTTTGCAACCGATGTCGACATTCCTTTGAAATATGGTGTGGACCAATGTGTGGGTGATACGCTATGTGCTGGTGGCATCATGTACGGTCAACGTGGAATCTCAGAAATGCTTCGCATTTGTCAAGATATTCGTGAGGTCGCTGCACCTGATGTTACGTTGTTGAATTATGCGAACCCGATGGCTATGCTAACTTGGGCTTGTAATAAGTACGGCGGTGTACGCACGATTGGCCTCTGTCACGGTGTACAGCATGGACATCATCAAATCGCGGACGTTTACGGGTTGGATAAGAAAGACGTGGACATTATTTGCGCCGGGATTAATCATCAAACGTGGTATATCCAAGCTTCGCATGAGGGCAAGGATTTAACGGCAGGGCTATTAGATGCTTTTGAAAATCATGCTGAGTATGCACGAACAGAGAAAGTTCGGATCGATATGCTGCGCCGTTTTGGTTACTATAGTACGGAGTCAAATGGACATTTGAGTGAATATGTTCCTTGGTACCGAAAGCGGGCAAGTGAAATTCAGGATTGGATTGATATGGGGTCCTGGATTAATGGTGAAACGGGCGGATACTTACGAGTGTGCACAGAGGGACGTCGCTGGTTTGAAACGGATTTCCCGAACTGGATGAAGGACCCGGCATTCGTATATGCAAGCGAGAAGCGCAGTGAAGAGCATGGCTCTTATATCATCGAAGGCCTGGAAACAGGGCGTGTCTATCGCGGTCATTTTAATCTGGTGAATAAAGGTGTGATCTCGAATTTACCGGATGATGCCATTATCGAAGCACCAGGCTATGTCGATCGCAACGGTATCTCGATGCCAGTTGTCGGTGATCTGCCTTTGGGCCCAGCGGCGGTGTGCAATGTCAGCATCTCAGTTCAGCGCTTAGCGGTAGAAGCAGCTGTTCATGGGAATGATCAGCTGCTGCGTCAAGCCTTTATGATGGATCCTCTCGTTGGAGCTGTCTGCAACCCGAAGGAAATTTGGCAAATGGTTGATGAGATGTTGGTGGCACAAGAGGCATGGTTGCCGCAGTATAGTGCCGCGATTGCTGAGGCCAAACAGCGTCTTGCTGCTGGGAACCTTATTCCGACGCGTGACTATGAAGGAGCTGCCCGTGTGAAGGTGAAAACAGTCGCTGAAATGCAGCAGGATCGTGAAGCAGCGAATAAGAACGCAGGGGAAGCTGACAAGGGTAAGGATCGCGCGACGACAACGGCCTAAAGGTTCATTTATTTTCAAGTGTGTTCATTTGGGTGCTTTTCAGGTATAATTAGTGGGTAAGTGAAGGGCCGCTTGCGGTCCTTCTTTGTATTTGCCATGGAAGCGTTTTATATCGAAAGGGGAAAGTCAGATGTCTAATATTGGCGTATGGGAAGCTGCAGAACCAGGCGTGACTCGCTGTATTTTGAAAGCTGAGGTAGGTTTAATGATGATGGAGGTTCACTTTGAGCCTGGAGCCATCGGTTATCTGCATAGCCATGTTCATGAACAAATGTCGTATTGCTTGAAGGGTAAAATCGAATTTACAATCGATGGCGTAGTTACCGTAATTGAACAGGGGCAAACGGTTTATATACCAAGTGGAGCCAAGCACGGGGTTACTGCATTGGAAGACTCTGCACTTTTAGATGTATTTACTCCGATTCGTGAAGATCTGGTGAAAAGATAACCAGTTGCTTATGCAACTGGTTTTCCT
>NZ_JBFUHL010000173.1:0-2488 GCF_056402415.1 Paenibacillus sp. P4_A9 | reverse complement strand
ACTTAAGATTTCAGCAGCCTCGAGGATATCCCGCAGCCGAACACCTGTCCAAATGGCATGGCTAATGGCACCGAGGTCCCACTGCTCTCCACGGACTTTAGGATCAAAATGCGCCCTTTTATTACCAGCACATTCCAACGTAACAGGCAATGTCACCTGAGGCATTCTCAATAAATCCTTATAATAAAGTTGGCCTGGTTTTCGCACGTGGCCTTGTATATCAAGGTGCCAATCATACATCGAGATGTATGGGTAAGGAAAATGATTCCGGATAAAATGAAGGGGTTCCGGCGTTAGTTGACTAACAAGAGACAACATAGGAAACTCCTGATTCTCAGGAAAAATGGATCGGGTTATGTGATGAGGACCATAAAGCCACATATTGAACTCCCCCATAAATCAATGATTCTTAATTTTATGAGAAAGTCACAGACTGCATTACCTTCTGATTAATACTAAGTTAACGAATAACTTCAAAACAACGGCAGCTGATCCTCTGATCGGCTGCCGTTCCAACTGTATTTATGGCTAATTTTTCCTATATAAAACACAAATTACGCCCGAAATTATACAATTAAGAAATTTTTTCCAATGATAAAATAGGTTTCAAGATGACTTTTCAATACATTCGACACATAAGGGGTGTCGCTCAAATATGTATCTATCTCATCTATTACTCATCATATCGCTCAGTTGTTTGCTGACAGCATCAGGTTGTTCAAGCAATTCATCTTCATCCAGCGTACCCGTTAAACAAGCCACTAAAGCGGTAGAGTTGAAAGTGACTGCTGTAACAGATAGTGGGAATGACGGCAATGTACCTGAAAATACGGTCGATCACCGCTTCGACTCTCGCTGGTCAKCCAATGGAGATGGTCAATGGATCCTGTATGACTTGGGCTTAAAAAGTTCTATTTCATCTTTACAAATTGCATTTTATCAAGGAAACACGCGCAGTTCATCCTTCGATATCGAACTATCTGATGATAAACAAACTTTCCGTAAAGTACTCTCTGGGAAGAGCTCTGGGACATCTAGTGAACTGGAATCATTCGAATTTCCAGAAACAGAAGCCCGCTATGTACGTATTCTCGGACATGGTAACTCAACAGGAAATGGCTGGAACAGTATTTCGGAAACCTCGATCTTTGGAAAAAATGAAAAGTCTGCATTAGTAAAAGAGATTCCTTCTATTCCCACGCAATTAAAAATAGCGGCAGGAGACACMGAGGCTAATCTCTCATGGACACCGTCCAAAGAAGCAGAAAAATATGTGATACAACGAAGCACTATGCCTGAATCTGGATTCGAAACCATTCATAATTTTGTATCCACTACTACGTATAAAGACACCAATCTGACTGATGGAAAAACCTACTATTATCAAGTTGCAGCAGCCAATGCGTTAGGGGAAAGCAAGTATTCCCCTCCTGTCACCGTAAAACCTGAGTGGAAGAACAACCCTGCTGACATGTCACAATCCTCACAGTTGAAACGCATCTCGATCCAGAGCAAAGCTTTAGGTAAAGACATGACTCTCAGTTTGTACCTACCTAAAGGCTATGATGAAAAAAAGAAATACCCTGTTTTATATGTATATCACGGTTTCAATGGCAATGAGACAAACTGGATGCCTGGCATTGGAATCGAGAAAAAGGCTGATGAACTCATTGCTTCTGGCAAAATTAATCCTATCATTATCGTTGCCCCTCAGGCTGATAACGGCTATGGCCTTAACACGCCCAAAGTAGGCATCGGTGGTCAGTATGAGGATTACATCACTCAGGAAGTTATTCAATTTGTGGACTCTCATTTGAGTACAATTTCAACCCGTGAAGGACGTTATATTGGTGGCCAGTCCATGGGGGGATTCATTAGTTTGCACAGCGCATTTCGCCATCCTGATTTATTTAGTAAGGTAGGCGGACATATGCCGGCTGTCTGGCTTGATGATTTTTCGAAAGCCGGAGACTTGAAAAGCTTTCTTTATCCTACTAATGAGCTTAGAAAAGAAAGAGATCCTCTGATCATCGCTAAAACTGCCGATCTACAACAACTTAAGGTCTATCTGGATAGTGGTGATCAAGATGATTATAAATTTTATGAAGGTACGGAGAAGCTCCATCAACTGCTCATTCAGCGTGGTATCCAATCTGAATATCACAATAGCGCAGGTAAACATGATAGCAATTATATTCGAGCAAACGTGGAGAGATATTTAATTTTTTATGCAGGAACATAAGCTCACGAAAACAAAAACAGCATGCCTCTCTAGAGGGCAGGCTGTTTTTGTTTAGTGGCCTTTAATTGGATGGAATGATTCGAAATTCCTTATCTAAATTGACAAGCATCAGGAAATTGGGATTGAAAGTAAAAATGCGTTTTACCTGATAATAGGACATGGTCACAGCAGTGAATGCTTCGCTGAGCGAGAAACGGAGTTCGGGCCTGTCCATAAGCAGTTTGCGCGATTCACCCTCGAATTCGT
>NZ_JBFUHL010000172.1:0-2545 GCF_056402415.1 Paenibacillus sp. P4_A9 | reverse complement strand
CTTTATCATAGAGCGAATGATTCTGTGGACCATCGAAATATAAGCTGCGGATGCCGTAYCCTTCCTTGTCATCGGAATTGCCATCCAGCTGCAGCATCGACGCAAGTCGCTGTCGCAGCGTAACATATTCATAAGGATGAATATAATATTTCAGCTCATGGCGCAGTTTTTTCCCGAGAAATTGCACGTTTACTCCACCTTTATGGCTTTAATACCGAAGTAAGATTCATCCTCCGACTTGAACACATCAAATGCAATCTGCTGATGTCCCTTACCGTCATGAACGGTAACTTTCCAGAAGTACTCTCCCGGTTTCAAGCTATCCAGTTCTACACTCGTAGACTCCAAATCTTTCCTTTGTTCTACCACTTGTGTGAATGCCGGATCTTTCGCCAATGTCCATTCATAGCTTAGATCATCTCCTTGCAAATCAAAAGATAGATCCCATATAAATTTATATTTACCATTCTTATGTTCTAATTCACCCAAGAAAAAGGGCTTCGGCTTTTGTACATCCTCATTAAAACGCTCCAGTGAACGTAAGGGAACTCCCTCTAGCCTCTTCAATTCATTATCCAGCTTGTCCAGTTGAACTGGTAGGAAGTTGATATCCGGCACCTTAGCTAAGAATGGTTGGACAACTCCACGGTACGTCTGGAGACGTTTGGCAATCGTTTCACTGTTAATCTTCGTGTACAGCTCGTCAATTTTATCTTTCAACAATTGAACGTTCTTTTCAGTTCGGAAAAACCGGTTATGCACCACGTTCCCCCAATAATTGCTGATCCCTTCACGGAACGGATTTACGTTCTCCGTACTGCCTTGATAACCCCGCTCCCATGCTCCATCAAAGTCCCAAGGAAGGAAATACCATTTATTCGAATTCAAAGGCGAGTACAAGTAGAAATTATGTGCATCCGTATCCATGTTATCCATGAGAATGTTCGAAGCAAGAAATGTCAGGTAATTGTCCATATCAAAATGCTTAGCGAACACCTCATCAATAGGTATTGATGTATTATTCACATCATCAAGCATCGCCAAGAGCTTCTCGTGATCCTCATAGCCGTCTATTTCCAGATGAGTTTCAAACGCCGCTTTATCGTAAGTGGGATCTGACTTAGACTTAAGCTCTTCATTATACCGAAAAAATTCAAAGAATTCTGCTTTATACAATTGCCCATTCGGATCCAGCCAATGGCTTTTGAGAAACTTTTCATTCGGCTGTTCAACATGAGTAAACAAACCATAATCCTCAAAAGCCTGCCCTGCTACCTTTCCTTCGGATAAATCTTTGACGTAGAGATGAACGAATTGAGTCCTGAGGCTTGTAATATCAGGAATCGTCTCAAAAATATCAAAGCTTAATTTGTTTCGGACTCTAACAAAATCAGAAATGTGTTTATTCAGATTCAACGTCCGCTGATCATGCCACAAGCCAGCTTGATCCTGTAGGCGGATTTTATAAGATCGTTGAGCAGCATAGCGGGTGGAACTTCCCCGCAAGCTGATTTTCCCATTGCTATCCGATGTCCCATACCCGAACATGCCTGATTTCGGACCGCTGCCATCCGGCAGGCCTTCCTGCACAATGACCTTGAGATCCCCCTCTTCCATCCGGCTCTTGATCCGATTCATCGCATACCAATTGAGAGGATTCTCTTTGCCACTCTTATCCGGCAGGATCGTCACGTAAATCGTATCGACGGACGTATCATTGTCCTGCTGGTAGAGTCGCTTATCTTCTACCAGTTTATTGTTGGCAGCAAGCGGAGCCGCAACAGATGACGTTTCCTGCCCGACCAGCGTTGATTCCTCTGTCAGGTCATCGTCGGTACAAGCAGTAAGGAACACCATCGCAAAAACGAAAAGCATCGTAACTGCCGTGGATTTGCCCCTGACACGGCGCCAGAAAGGCACCTTCTTTTGAACCGTAATCGGTTGCGCACAAAATGTGTAGTAATCAATATTTCTTACATACATAATGAGGCGGGCAAAAGCGCACAGAAGCGTGACGAAGGCTGCCAAGAAAATACCTAATCCATGATACTCTACGCTCATAGACCAGTATGTAAATATACCGTTCAAGATGACAAACAAACTGCTTACAGCAAGCACACCTCTCCGATCATCAAAATACAGCATGATCAGCATAACAATAAAGGATATAATGAACACAAAGTAACCTAGAACGAGGATGTTGAACGTATAGAGCTGTGCGTTTGTAAAACCAAGCATAGGAAGCAGCTTAATACCTAAAGCAAGAGAAACGACAGTAAACAGCAGCTGCACCTCCATCATAAAGCTGACCTCCTGCATCAAAGTTCGCTGCATATCCCATTTGGCACGCGTGATCTCCTGCAGCGTTCCGCCATTTAAAATTTTATCATAGTACCCTCGAAATTTGTCATAAAAAGTTGTCTCCACAGATACAACAAAAGTGACCAGTGTTGGAATAACCGTTAAATACGCGTAAAAGACTGGCAGATCATAAAAAGGCGAAATCACAAACCGCCCTCCGATTTGTTCACTATAAGGAGTGAAC
>NZ_JBFUHL010000171.1:0-2560 GCF_056402415.1 Paenibacillus sp. P4_A9 | reverse complement strand
TATTACCTGTTCCTGTTCCATTTCCAGTACCTYTTCTTGATTCATTTCCACAAACCTCCAATAATGAAGAAAAAACACCCCAACACAAGGTTAAGGTGCTTCTTCCATCCTATATTTCCAAACCTATTCGAATGCTGTTTCCAACTCATCTTCATCATCATCCGCATTTGGACCAACCACTTTAATCAAGTTGCTGTTTTCTCTAATTCTCAGTTCAATTGTTTCCGAGATCGCTTTGTTATCTTTCAAGAATTGCTTTGCGTTCTCACGACCTTGACCAAGACGTTCACCTTCGTACGAATACCAAGCGCCGCTCTTATTCACGATATCCAGCTCAGTTCCGATATCAATAATGCTACCTTCACGTGAGATACCTTCACCGTACATAATATCAACTTCAGCTTGTTTAAATGGAGGCGCTACTTTATTCTTAACGACCTTAATTCTCGTACGGTTACCAACCATGTCATTACCTTGTTTGATCGTTTCAATACGACGAACATCCAAACGAACGGAAGAATAGAACTTCAGTGCACGACCACCCGGAGTTGTCTCAGGGTTACCGAACATCACGCCAACCTTCTCACGCAATTGGTTGATGAAAATAGCAATAACTTTGGATTTATTGATTGCACCAGACAGCTTACGAAGTGCTTGTGACATCAAACGTGCTTGAAGACCTACGTGAGAATCCCCCATGTCGCCTTCAATTTCCGCTTTTGGTACTAACGCTGCTACGGAATCGATAACAATAATATCTACCGCGCCACTACGTACAAGTGCTTCCGCGATTTCAAGCGCTTGCTCACCTGTATCTGGTTGGGAAAGCAATAGTTCATCTATATTAATACCAAGCTTACTTGCATAGGAGGGATCCAACGCATGCTCCGCATCGATAAAGGCAGCTTGTCCGCCMACTCTTTGAACTTCAGCAATCGCGTGTAGTGCTACGGTTGTTTTACCTGATGACTCTGGTCCGTAAACTTCAATAATTCTTCCACGTGGAAATCCACCTATTCCAAGCGCGATATCAAGGGCAAGTGAACCCGATGAGATCGTTTCAACTTGCATATGTGTAGATTCTCCAAGTTTCATGATGGAGCCTTTTCCGAACTGTTTCTCAATTTGACGTAATGCGTTATCAAGTGCGGCACGACGATCTGACAAAACGACCACTTCCTTCTATCATTATAGGTATATGATAACTTGTTTTGGCATGTTTGCCAAGCATTTTTTCGAACATACATTCGTTTTTTTTGCGAACAAACAAAAAACCGTAACAAAGTTATCGCTTTGCTACGGTTCTTCCGTTAACACTAAATCTAATTATAGATGATTTCTATCATTCTTTCAACTGTTTCCACAATTGATAGATTGCACGCTTCGCAGCTCTTTGTTTGATAAACTCTCTATTCCCAGATAATTGGAGGGTAAATACTTCTGTCTTCGCATGCTTTTGTGCCAATCCAACATAGACAAGACCAACAGGCTTCCCTTCAGACGGACTTGGACCCGCCACACCGGTCACGGAGATCCCAAAGTCACTACCAGTATTAACTAACAACTGTTCAGCTAATATGACAGCTGTCTCGCTGCTAACAGCACCTGGGGCTCCCTCACCCTCCAAAACTTCCATCGGTACGCCAAGCAGCTTATGTTTTAAAGCGTTTGAGTAGACGATAATGCCACCTAGGAATGATTCTGAGCTACCCGGTACTGCCGTTATTAGATCACTGAGTAAGCCTCCTGTACAGCTCTCAGCTACTGCAAGTGTCTTCTTACGAGCTCCAAGCAACTGTAAAACGATCGTCTCGATAGGAACGTCAAGATCTGCATAGAGATACTCCCCTAGCCGCTTCTTAATCTCAGCTTCTGTCACTTGTAATTTGATCTCGCCTTCTTCGGCCGAATGTGCACGCGTTGTTAGACGAATCGTGACTTCACCTTCCTTGGCATAAGGAGCAATTGTCGGGTCAGATTGCGCTTGGATCAAATCCAACAATTGATGCTCCAAATTGGATTCTCCAATACCTGCAAATTTCAACATTTTCGAATAAAGCGGAACTTCATCTGTCATTAATAAGTGAAGCCAAGGTAAGCCATAATTTGTAAACATCGGTTTCATTTCTTTCGGAGGACCCGGTAATAGAACGAAATGTGTTCCCTCGAACGTAAATGCATTTCCGACGGCCAACCCTGTATCGTTATGTAAGGGATCGCTGCCTTCTAACATAAGGGCTTGACGTCGATTGCTTTCCACCATATGAATCCCTCTTGTGGCAAACATCGCTGCAATAGCCTCCATAGAAGGCTCATGAATGACCAATTTACGCCCCGTAAATGCCGCTAATACATCTTTGGTCAAATCATCCTGCGTGGGCCCTAGACCACCCGTACAAATCACAACATCAGCTCTTGATGCAGCTATTCTAAGGCTATCGAACAAGCGCTGCTCATTATCTCCGACGACGGTTTGAAAATAAATGTCAATACCATGTGCAGCACATTCCCTCGATAAAAATTGCGCATTAGTATTCACAATTTGACCAAGTAGCAATTC
>NZ_JBFUHL010000170.1:0-2614 GCF_056402415.1 Paenibacillus sp. P4_A9 | reverse complement strand
GAGTATGACAGTATTCATTTCCGAAATGCAAATAAATGATTAAAAGATCAACGTGCTTTTTTAAATTATGAATATCCTTAATCATTTTTTTTTGTTTGGATTAAATTGACCATCCACGATTTATTTGATGGTATTGGAATACCGTTCAGCCCCGAAGTATAGGATAGGATTCCGATCCTTACACCTTTGATACTTTTGATAAGATATTCTTTGGACTTATTTAAAGATTCAAGTGTGCCAGTATGATCAATCCCATTTTGGTTCAAAATCCGTATCGTTCGAAGCAAACCTGTGGTGCCGAAATCCATACAATGATTGTTTGCTGTAATTAAGGCATCAAAACCCGCTCTTTTAAGAGCTGGAGCCAGCTCATCAGGACATTTGAACAACGAACCACGTGATTTTCGACTCTTTCTCCCCCTAGTTCCAGCGAAGGTGGTTTCAAGATTTCCTATCGTTAAGTCTGCTTTTTTTAGAATTGGAGCTACCTTTGCTAATAGCGGGTCGAAAGAGTAAGTCCCGTCAGCCAGTTTAGTATCGGAAATGATATACCGTTTTACCATAAGGTCTCCAATGGCAGCTATATGAATTTCTGACAGATTCGTTCACCACCTAACATTTTTTATCTGTTTAAGCTCTCTTTAAGATTTTATTCTTGTGATGAAGTGCATTGCAAAATGCAAATTCATTTTCCTTTTCTCTTGAGTCTAGCCTTAGACCTACATCTCTTCACAATATGAGCAAGAGTCCAAATGTGTCTGGGCAAATATAATATGAGACTTTACGCACCCAGAAAGGGTCAATAAAGTTGATTAGATGTTGGGACTTCCCCCTTTACTTCAAACTATTTACTTTTTGCGTATCAAAAAAGGGAGTATGCACAACATTCAAAATCTTGAAAAGTAATATAGATACTCTCGATTTATTCTTTTAATTAACGAAAAATAACGCGACAAAATTTGGGCTGAAAAACGGAAAAAGCTAAAACAAAATTGCGATGTATGTACAATCAATACAAACTATTACCTCATATAATAGCTTGAATTCTAGTATATGAGGGGGGAGAAGATATACCAATTTTCAAACGCCATCAGTCTAAGCGAGTTACGTTTCGACATTTTTCATATCATCGATCATGAATCTGTCCTTTAAAGGAGGTATTTTACGATGGCTTACACACTGACAACAGGTGTTATTGCAAAACATAAGGAAAATAAAATGGCTTTTGTAGAGATTATTAATTATGGAACCTCCAGAAAATTTTTTAAATTTCGAGTTATCGACTGGACTAATAGACGACCTGGTAGAATCATTTCCCCGCCAGGTACCAGTTCTCTTAGACCCAATCGAAATGAAACCGCAGGTTTTTTTCTTCGTGAGGGTGTAGTTAGATACGAAATTGAAATTACCGTTTTTGATAAATTAGCAAAAAAGAATGAGATTGTATTTAATTGTTTCGGTGGGCTTTTTGGGACAACGCCAATAGCTAAATTGCTTGAGGGCAACACCGTCTTCCATAAAGACTTAATACTTAAAAAGAAACACTGTTAAGTGGAACCATCGTACAGATAGGAAAAGATTTTCTGAAACAACAGTGAATGGAAACTCAATCCAATTAATCCCTTTGTCAAATGTAACGGTATTCTTTGGTCCACAAAGCAGCAGTCAACGCAATAAGAGCAACAACAAAAGATAGATAAATAGCATACTGGAGGCGGGATAAATATGATTCTACGAGGACTTGTTGATTTCGGCATAGATCCTAACCAAGCTCAAAACATTCTTTTTATTAATGAATGCGGTGGAGGACCCCCTGCTAGTTTGTTTAAAATCCCTGATGGTTCTATTGTTATTCTTCAACGGGGGGCCATTAAGAAAAAGGTTCGTGTTGTTAAGGGGGATGCTTCCGAGTGTGATTTCCATATGGCTTCATTAAATCCATTTACAGCTCAGTTATTTAGGGTGAAAAAGGAACAACGTTATTTACTCGTATTTGATGAAAAAACGAAAATAATGAGAATGTTTCGAACCCCTGTTACCCGCTCGGCGGCCCAATTCAAGCTTGACCAGAATAGGCTTCACGGAAACAGCATCACTTTAGGCGGTCCATTCATGGATGACTTAGGAATTTACAGTACGAGAACAACGCTAATCGTTACTCGTGGAGGCGTATGTAAAAGATTTAAAATCTTGAAGAGTAATGTAGAGACCTCTGAATTATTCTTTCAGTTAACGGCTAATAACTCGTCAAGATTTGGACTGAGGAATGGAAAAAACTATCAATTGGCCTACAATCAAATAACAAATATACTTGTAATTGGAACTCAAGTGACATAAAAATAAACTGAGAGGTCACATAGTTTTGAGATCAAAGAAGAACCCCTGTGTTTCCCATGTCAGGAGTGGCTTTGTCTTTTTTTACTAATGTAAATCTTATGGTCAAACTGTACTTTGTGTTTAGATACATTACGCTGATCCGTATCATAAATTGATAACTTTGATTGCGTTATCCTGCCCGTCCCTCAGTGAAGGCAGCCGATCCAATTTTGATATGCTCCCCTTACGGTAGACAGGTGAAATAATATAACCTGTTGAAGTAAGGGGAGCATATCAC
>NZ_JBFUHL010000169.1:0-2742 GCF_056402415.1 Paenibacillus sp. P4_A9 | reverse complement strand
CGGGAACGCCCTACTCCGTCACTCAGGACTTAATATAACCGAAGCAAGCTCTGGGAAATGGAAGGGACAACTGAAGATCAGCAAACGAGGTCGTCCACGTCTACGTCACTTTCTCTATTTAATTACGATGTGCATGGTCATGAGTAACCAAGAATTTAAAGCCTTACACCACTACAATGTTCAGGTAAAAAAGCTTAAAAAGATGAAGTCTATCATGAAGCTATGTGGAAAGCTAGCTCGACTCTTAGTTGGAATGGCTCGTAGTGATGAAGCTTACAACCCCGATAAAATCTTTGTATTAGCAGCTTAACATAAAGCTTATCTCACGCAAGTTGGCGTATTCGCAGGAGACAAAGAAAGCACGGAGTATCGGGATACATTACGCAAAAAGGCTCTGACCTGTTCCGTTAGAAAGACCGACCTCCACCCCTTAGATAGATGTGACGAAGGAATGATAGGGCGCTTGACCCGTTGAGACATGGGAGTGAAAATCGCTAAGGGCATCGTGGAGAATACGTGCAGCATTTGGAATGAATTGGGTGACTCAACTCCACCTCTGTTCCCGCATGCCTTTTTAATGACAC
Source organism: Paenibacillus sp. P4_A9 (assembly GCF_056402415.1). NCBI lineage: Bacteria > Bacillati > Bacillota > Bacilli > Caryophanales > Paenibacillaceae > Paenibacillus > Paenibacillus sp. P4_A9. Next base: position 2,158 of record NZ_JBFUHL010000169.1, on the reverse strand, counting down.
ATCCTTATATATCTCGCTATCTTTCATTCATCATTGATATCTAAAGGATGAAATCCTGTGAATAGACGAGCTTGCGTGAGGAAATTAAATCATACCGAGGGAGCTTAATCAGAGAGTGTTCAAATATAAAAAACCAGAATGAATCCAATTAAAGATGTAGCACAAATAAATGAAAATCCAATTATCAAAATTTTAATGCTTTTATTCTGTACTTTTTTTCACTATCTGACAAAAAATGGTCATTACTTATTTTTCTGTGCTCTATTAGAGTTTTCCTAAATCTACAAAGTGCAATAACGACTAAAATAAACCCAACAATATTACCAATTATATTCAGATATCTAAAAGTATCTTGCATTATCGTTCTCCCGACCTTATTGATTTCTATTTTAGGGTACCCAAGTATTGGAAGGGAATTCATTAGCAATAAAAGCCCGTTAGCAGAGAAACAAAAACGGCTGCCGAAGCAACCGTCGTGTGGTAAATCTTCCTCAAGCCATTCAATTTCCTCTTCATAGTAAGGCTTTATTTGTGGTACATCAGCTAATAATCGTTTAGTTAAGTTTCCATACTCCAAATTAATTCACCCCCAGAGATCCTTAAAAATGCTATTATTTCCAGTTTAGCTTAAGATGAGTTTCCGTACTATACTGCCATTTAGCTTAATAAGGCTGCCGTTCAATTTCGCGGCAGCCTTAAATTTGTGGTTAATTTAACTATCGTTATCCGTCGTATTAACACGTGGGACAATGGAGTAGCGTTAAACGGAAGGAATGGTGAATGCAAATACGATTCCATTTCTTTCTGTAGTGTGAGCACGAATATTCCCTCCCAAACTTATCACGATCGATTTAGCAATGGGCAAGCCCAATCCATGCCCGTCGGTTTTCTTTGACCGCGATGGGTCCCCTCGATAAAACCTGTCGAAAACCTTTGACAAGTTGGTTTTTGGGATCCCCTGACTGGTATTTTCGAGTGAGAAGACGACAAGCCGTTTCGTCTTTGTTACAACTAGATGAATGCGTCCTTCTTCGTCCGTATATTTAACTGCGTTGTCAAACAAGATGGTCAATACTTGTTTGATCTTGTCCAGATCACTATTTATTCTCATTTGGGGATCTATTTGTAGGTTCAGTTGAATTCGTTTCTTCGAAATAGTATTTTCAAACGGGGATATCGTTTCTTTAACAGAATCACTGATGTAAAATAGAGATTTTTGCAATTCGGAGCTGCCTTCCAGCTTTGCGAGCGACAAAAGATCGTTCGTAAGCTTCGTCATCCGGTCTGTTCCTACTTTAATATAGTCAAACCATTTCAATTGACTTTCGATCGTTTGATCTTTCTTTAACATAAGCGTATCATAGTTCGCGGTAATGATGGTAATCGGTGTCTTCAGCTCATGCGACGCGTCCGCGATAAATTGAGCCTGTTTGTCCCAAGCGATAATAAGCGGCTTTATCGCACGGTTCGCAAAGTAATAGCTGAGTCCAAAAATAATTAGCAGCGCGAAGACGGATATTTTAATCAACGTATTCGAGAGATTGCCCAGCGTTCTATTGGATTCTGTGACGTTTAAGTAAGCAAGAACTAAATTCCCGTCCTTTTGCTTCACTAAATACTGCCATTGTTCATTGCCCAAATGGACCATGGAATTCCCTGTGCCTTCTACAGCCGTTTTGGCCGCCGTCTCATAATCCGATTGGGACAAGTTGCTGCGGGAATTGATTTCTATTATTTTTCCGTTTCGATCGGTAGTTAACGTAAACGAATACGCTGCGTTCGGTTCAACTACTGTGCTAGCGCCACCTAAACCATAATTGGACGRCATCTCATACGACGTTAAGATTACTCCTCGTTCGGCGACATCTTCAAGCTTGCTATGATTGACATAGCGGATGTTCCCATTCGTAATCCAATAAATAGCGACAAACGACCCCAACATAACAGCCATTATCGCCAGCATAATCCATATCAGGAGTTTATTCCGTAGCTTACTGAACATCGATCAAATACCCCCTGGTATATCCAAAACATACCCCGCGCCTCTAATTTTTCGTATCGTTACGAAAGTGCCGATCTGTTCCATCTTTTTGCGTAATAAAAATACTTGATTCACAACATGCTTATCCTCGGTTTCCGATTCAAAGCCCCATAGTTT
>NZ_JBFUHL010000168.1:0-2815 GCF_056402415.1 Paenibacillus sp. P4_A9 | reverse complement strand
TGGCCATGGTGTGGGTTTGGCATGTATGCGTGACATTCGAACTTGGGCAGAAAACGAAGTAGGATGCCAAGGCATCGTCATTGAGGTAGAGGCTGAACCAACCGCGGATAATGCKGAGCGAATTCGATTCTGGGAAAAAGCAGGATTTCTCTTGACCGATTACGTGCATACCTACATTTGGGTCCCCGAAACTTATCGGGCTATGTACTTGAGTTTCGGTGCTTTCGAACAGCAAGACGGGAAACGACTATTCGAATATATTACCAAGTATCATGAGAATGCCTATCGCGTTAAAGGTTGAAAAAAGGAATGTTGCCAATTCCAAATACTGAGGGTGAGTCATAAATGATTAAAAGATTGATTTATCGGGCCGAATGGCAGTCAGGACAAGAGGCCGAGGGCTTGAAGGCGTTAGAGCTAAACCAACAAGCACGTAAGCTGGTGGAGCAGGGGGCGCTGATGACAGCTGCGGTCTTCGTTTGGCGAAACAATCTATTCCTCTATTATGAGTGCATCAACCGAGTAGTGTCCCCCGATGAAGTCGCAGGTGCCGCGGTCCCTTTTTTAAAAGAATGGCCTGGACAGGAGCAGCCTCGAAAGTGGATCTTAATGATCGATGTTTTCCACTTTAACGAGCCCGCAAGCTATGAACACTGGCTGAGAAAGCAACCGGTGTTGTCCCGGGTAGGCAGGGTCGCGCATTTGAAGCCTGAAATGATGAGCAGTTATATCTATTATCATTATCAACTGCAGGAAGAGCGAGCTTTCCATGGGGACAAGTATGAAATTATTGCGATGCATGAGAACCTTTTATTCGGTTATCAGGAATTTCCGAAGGTTATTGAGGAGCCCGTTGTGATGGGGCGTCTGAGCACGAAGGGAACACCCGAGAATTGGAACGATTCACGGATGGATCTGCATTTTCCGCCGTGGGAAGAGGATGGGCATTTGTATTTTAAACCGATTGAGCAAGTGTTTGCGTATTATATTGGTGATATGTAGGACCCCTTTTATGAAGACTGTCACAGGTTAAGTTACYCGTAGCGGCAAATGCGGTTACGTATCAAAAAAACCATTGGAGTTCCAATGGTTTTTTTGATGGACATTTTTATTGAAGATTATTGAGGGTTTTTTCTCTGAACTTACGTAGTACTATTTAGACATAGAGCGCAGGAAGATTGGATTGATGAATGAGGTGGTAAATTGGACATATCCGAAGAGGATTTAACTTCACGATTGAAAGCTAAGGATCCTGTGGCATTAGAAATTCTGATGGATAGGTACGGATCACATGTGTATCATTTTGCACGTAGGATTCTTGATAATACGGGTAGTAGAGAGGACATTGAGGAGTGTGTAAGTGACGTATTCATCACGGTTTGGAATAAAATTGATGATCACGATCCGTTACGAGGCTCTCTACAAACATGGATTTATATGATTACCAAGTATCGAGCGCTAGATTGTAGAAGGAAATTATTAGAGCGACCTCAGCTTGAATTGTTCGATGTGGATTTGAAGAATAACGATAATACGGAAAGTTCTGTCTTACAAAGGGCTGAAACCGAAGAAATTTTACGCATTGTGGATTCCTATGGCCTCTTAGATCGTACGATTTTTTATAAAAAATATTTCTTGTATGAATCCTTGGATCTGATTGCTTCAGGCTTGGGATTAACACGAAAAGCGGTTGAAAACCGCTTAAGACGCACTCGAAACGCATTGAAGCAGCAATTGATTCCCGAATGGAAGGAGGAAATGTCTCATGAATAAGAAGAGTGATCGCGAGTTATATCTCAAACTGGATCAATTAGATGAGGACCAAGCTAATCTTCTCATGAGTCAAATAGAGATAACCGATGAAGAGCCCATTGCTGCAGAAACGCTAGCCCGGATCAAAGCAGATACGTTTACCAAGCTTGGACTTTCTCCAACAATTGGAATTACAGCATTGAAACTGAACCCTAAACCACGATCATATAGCAGGGGAAAAAGGAAACGAAACTTCGTTATCGGTATAGCTTCCATCGTATTTGTCGCTTATTTTGCTATAAGCTCACCAGAGGTTAGAGCCCAGATTCACAAAGCCTTTCAGTACTTGCCTGGCTTTGCGACTGTTCAGGATACGGAGAAAGAACTTGTTCAATATGTGCTTCCGAATCCGGTAGAGGTACCAACAAGTGCAGGTTACATTCAAATACGCGGGTTATCCATTGGTGATGAACGATCATTCATAACCTTAGTCAGCTCGGGTACTTCCACCATTCGTTCGTTCGTTCTGAACAATGGTGAAGGAAAGTCCTATCTTATTAAATATGGCAGTATTTCAAGTGCAGGGACGGAATGGAGTGGTACCTATTATTATGAAGGGCCAATCGAAGTCACGGATAAGATGAGTATATCCCTTGAAAATCAATCCTCTAGTATTCCGCTTCATCTAACGAGGGTGCAGCAGGCTGAACAGATCAATGACTTTGGGACCACAGATACCCATCATGGCGTTAGCCTTACCGCTTTATCTAGCTCAGACGATAACAAGAAGACGAAGGTCACGTTACTCCCACAAGTCCCTATAGGAATGAGGATTGATGCTTACGGTTTTACGCAATATGACTACGTGGGTAAACCAGAATTAACGAACAATAAGGGAGAACTCATTGCGCTTCAGCGGGATCCGGATTTCCCTAATCCGAATGAATTCAGCTTTGAACGTAGTGCTGAGGCATCAACAAGCTATAAACTCATCATACCTGCCATTTCAGCAGTCAAGAAAGCAGCAAAGCAAGAATCGTTTACTGTTCCAATACCCAAACAA
>NZ_JBFUHL010000167.1:0-2827 GCF_056402415.1 Paenibacillus sp. P4_A9 | reverse complement strand
TACGAGAACGATTGATTGAACGGATGGTCGAGGCAGGGGAGGAACCACCTACGATTACGCCAGCGGTAGCCATCGCGAGTGGTCAACGAATCGTTCACGGTCACGAGTGCATACTTTGAGCGCTGCCTAAGTAATTGAAATTTAGGCTTGACATTCCTCTGAATCCCAAGTAAGATATTGAAAAATTCAAATCGAAATATTGATGAATGGGACAGTAATTCCTAACAGACAGTCACAGCGAGCCGGGTCAGTGTAAGCCGGTACGGATGTTGCGAATGAAACGGACCCAGGAAATGGTTTGCCGAAATTAAGTAGGTAAATCCGGTCTGTCGACCGTTACGAAACAGAGGGGTTAAACCATAGGTTTAACACTTAGAGTGGTACCGCGGGAATTTTCAGCTCTCGTCTCTTTCATAGAGACGGGGGCTTTTTATATTTTCTAGACAAAGGATAGGAGTGGAAAAACATGATAAATTATAAACTTTATTTTGCTGGAAAAATCTCATTGTTACTCCCTGGTTTCGACGCACAGGTAATTGCTGCATGGATGGAATACCCGGTTGATCCGGAAAAAGGAGATCTATCTTTGCCCTGTTTTCGTCTGAGCAAAGTACTTAGCAAAGCGCCGCAAGTCATTGCTAATGAGTTGAGGGCGGCGCTTCAAGATGAAGAAATCGACTACATGGAAGCCGTATCGGGTTACCTGAACATTTTTCTCAAGAAGGATCAGTTTACGGAATCCCTTATAACGCAGATTATTCAAGCTGGAGAACAATTTGGATCCCGCAATCTGGGGCAGGGAAGAACGGTGGTTATCGACTTTTCTTCACCGAACATTGCAAAACCCTTTCATGTTGGCCATTTAAGATCCACGGTTATCGGGAATGCTTTATATCAAATCCATTCTTTCCTTGGCTACAGCTGTGTGGGGATTAATCATTTAGGGGATTGGGGAACGCAATTCGGGAAACTGATTGTTGCCTACCAACTATGGGGAAGTAAGGAGGCAGTAACCAATGGGGCTATCGATGAGCTTCTCCATCTTTATGTGAAATTCCATGAGGAAGCTGAGAAGGATCCTTCTTTAGAGGATCAAGCTCGTTCTTGGTTTACGAAAATGGAGCAAGGAGATCAAGAAGCACTTGCCTTGTGGCAGTGGTTTGTTGAAATCAGTATCGCAGAATTCCAGAAGATTTATAAGCTTTTAGGTGTACAATTCGATGAATATCAAGGTGAAAGCTTTTACAATGACCTGATGGCGCCCGTCATCCAAGCGTTGAAAGAAAGGCAGCTACTGGAAGAAGACGAGGGTGCCTGGTTAGTTCGTTTGGATGCATTCGGCATGGCGCCAGCCTTGATGTTGAAAAAGGATGGCAGCTCCTTGTATCATACGCGTGATCTAACAGCAGCGATATATAGAGCGAATAAGTATGATTTCGCCAAGTTGATTTATGTGACCGATTATGCTCAGAATCTTCATTTTCAGCAATGGTTTAAGGTTGTTGAATTAATGGGCTTTGAATGGGCAGCCAAGCTTGAACATGTCGCGTTTGGCCGTGTAAGCATAGAAGGGGGAAGCTTGTCGACACGTAAAGGCAACGTGATTAAACTGGAAAATGTGCTGGAGCAAGCCATCCAGAAAATTAAGGAAGTCATCGATGCAAGAAACCCTGGCTTGGCAAATAAAGAACAAGTTGCCGAACAAGTTGGGATTGGGGCTGTCATTTTTAACGATTTGAGTGCCAACCGAATCAAAGATATCCATTTTTCGTGGGAGGAAGCTCTTAATTTCGATGGTGAAACGGGGCCATACGTGCAGTACACATATGCAAGAACATGCAGTGTGTTGAAAAAAGCGCAACTGACACATGGTTATGCTATGCAAACATCGGAGATAGACGGCACACTTTTACAAGATAAAGAGGCTATAGTTGTTGTTAAAATGCTCTATTTATTTCCTGAACGAGTAGAACAGGCAATGGTGAAGCTGGAGCCTTCGATCGTATCGCGTTATCTGATTGATATCGCTCAGGCGTTCAACCGCTTTTATCACGCATGTTACATCCTTGTGGAGGATACGCACTTGCGTGAAGCAAGATTGGCTCTGGTAAGCTGTGTACAAATTACGTTGCAAAACGGCTTGAAGCTTATTGGTTTACAAGCACCTCATGAAATTTAATGTGTTTAATTATTAAAACAAACACCGCACCTGCGAAACAGGGCGGTGTATTTTTATGCATTGGAAACGAAACCAACTACTCTTGCTTCGTCTCTTTGGCTAGATTCTGCTTCAACGAAGATTTCTTCGTGGATAATTCTTTCGCGATATCCTTTTGCAAACGATCAATGGTCTTTATTTCTTCATTTAGCTTATTCACTCGTGACATTTTGCTGCTCAAATCACTGTGCGACTGGCTTAACTTCATATCTCGCCCAATCTGATTAATTTTCGCTTGGGCTCGTTCTTTCTTTTTCTTCTCGTTCACACTTTTGCTTTCAAGGTCAGCAATTTCTTTCTTTAACTGACTAACAATCGATTTAGTGAAACTAATAGCCATTTCAACACCCCGTATCCATTTCATGTAGCTGAGACCTCATTCTACTATAAATGGAGGCGTTAAGCGAGAAAAGCCCTTGTGATTTTAATTGAAAATTTCTATTTCCAGCCTTTAGCTGTTATGGTTTGCTTTTTGCGATTAAAAAGCCTTTTGAACAAGCTTACTTGCTTTTTACGCCTGAGAGTCAGTCGAACACCTTCGATAAGCAGCAGAGACCTTAATGAATCGCGACGATTAAGTGTATGTAATCTTTTAATAAACTGCTCGTC
>NZ_JBFUHL010000166.1:0-2910 GCF_056402415.1 Paenibacillus sp. P4_A9 | reverse complement strand
GTCTAATTGCTTGCTTTGTCCGTTAAATACAAATTTAGCAGGAAATAAGTACGCTTGAATTGTGTCTGACGCATAAACAGCGGTTGTAGCGGTTAAACCAATTCCGCAAATTAGACCCAAAATAAACTTTTTCAAAATTTACACACTCCCTTTATTTACCAACTTAAAAATTAGACGGTACGATTAAGTAAAAGTTGCTCTTACTATTTCATTTCTTTTACAAAACTTTTTCACCACAGGACTCCATTAAACTGCCCGTTACTTGAATGAACAAAAAAAAGAGATGCTGCGATGACCTTTGCCAAATGAATAAATTTCCTATTTATCTGCTTTTGCCGATTTTAATAATCTTTTATTGGGAGTATCACTACAACTTCGAAACATTTCTAATTGAGGCGAACTATTATAACTGTTATAAAAAAATATATTCCCACATTCATCGCATTGATACACTAACTTAGTGAGATTGATTGCTAACGATCTAACTCTCATTAATGCTTTTTCTTTTTCTTCTGTAGTTGATCCAGTTTTTTCAATTGCACCATCAATTTCATCTAAGAAATTAAACCAATCTTGGTCTGATATTAGGTATGCCTTATAGGACAAGTAATCAGTTTGATCATATATTGCATGACCACACTCACACAAGAATTTCATCCAATAACCCGTCCTTTCGTTTTATAATTGATTAACTTCAGTTATTTCTTGTACTATCGTTCTATTTTCGATGTATTGCCGCAGTATCCTGCCCGTTAGCGGAGTGAACGACTGCACCCCTGACCTTTTCGGTTTTTAAGATTCATGTTAAATCATATCAACTTCATTAATTTCATATCGTCAGCCATGCCATAATTTTGACCCAATTTTTCGTAATAGTATGTATAGTAGCAGTACCATTCCGAAAACAATTACCGTGGAGAAGATAAAATTCATCATTGAAAAATCCATGGTTATATCATTATCAAGAAAGTCTGTTTGCATTTCGAAACGATGTGGAAATCCACCCTCATATCCTGTAATTCCCGATTTTATAAGATCCTGCTTTATAAATGAGATCGGAAATCCAAATTGAGTATTTTTCATATCTTCGTAACTTTGTACTTTTGTTGGCACACCAAAAGCAGACAATAAAACTATCCCGATACTCAATAGAATCAATACACAGGATACGAACAAGCAGATAAACAATTTTTTAGTCATACATTCCACCTTCCTGCCCCTTACTTTACAGACGCTTGGTGTATGTAGAAAGTTTCGCAATATKGGAAATTTTAACTTTCATAAATTGGTTTCGCAATTTATGTAACTTATGGGTGCATTGAGTATAATATAGCTTTTACCACCACGCTCTACTGCCCGTTAGCTCAGCGAACAAAAAAAACGGGTGCTTCGGCATCCGCTGTTCAGCAAGAAAAAGGAGCTGTATACAAGGAGCTCCTTCGCACTCGTTATGCGACAACACAAACTTAATGATATCGGTTTATTATTTGAAGCTTGAAGCAATCTGAATCAAACTCTGTTCATTGCTAAAAGAACTACGCTCATTTGTATAAATTCGACAAACAATGTTTCCATTCTGCCATAGTAAAGTCGGCTCAAATTGCTGCTCATCATTATTATACTGTCCAAGCATAGTATTTGTAACTTGCTTCTCGGTTGCACCTTGTAATTGTTCCATCTTTCCTTGTTGTTCGACTACTATGAAACCAGTGTTTCCATTTGTAAAACGTAAAATTACTGCACCACTGGTTGGTTCGGAAACGTAAGCTGTGCCATCGCCAACATATGCATGGTCAAACACCAATTTTTCTGGTAAGTAAGTAGGTACCAAAATCTTAAATGGAACCTTCTTTTGAGCCTCTTCTAAAGTTAGATTTTCAATTTCATGACCATGACTGATAGGGGTAATTTTCTTTTCCGAACTAACCGAGGGTCGAGTAGATTCCTTATTGCTAAAACAAGCGGTTAATGAAAGCAGCATGGTAAATAAAACAATAGAAGTTATTTTCAATCTCATTTACAACACTCCTTTGTTGGAGTGTTGTTCTCCACTCCTAAAACGTCGATATTCTTAAGTTTGTTTCATATCAATATCTTGTAAATATTTCCAAGTTAATATTCGTGTTTTATGAAAGAATTCAGCCAGTTACATCAAAAAGGCTGCCGATTTCGGCAGCCTCGTCATGGTTTCTTATTGAACTAACGTTCCTCGTTAGCGTAGCAGTTAGCATGTTATTCAATGTTGATTTAAAATGAAATTTGTTCAACTACTATTCCACCAAAAAAGATTCCGCTAATTGTTATAATACATATCCCTAATATAAACATCCCCCACCGAAAACCAGTACTCATCCCTCTGAAAATAAAAATATTTAAGCAAAGACTACAAATAATATATCCAGACCATATAAGAAAACATAGAAACCATTCCAACTCCCATATAAAGGAAATCCCTAAAATGAAAATTGTTACTGAAAATATTCCAATTAACACATTTAGAAAAAGAAATGTTGCACACTGAAAGTAGAATATGTTAGTCATAGCATGAGAATTATTATTCAATAACTTCACTCCCCAGTAAATTTTTCCTGTTATAATTCTTTCTTACATCAGAACTATACATTATTTGGGGTTAATTAATTAGTACTATTTTCTTCTAGTACCTGCTTACATGTATCACAAAACTGCCCGTTACTTTAATGGAATAAAAAAGAGCTGCTTCACTGCAGCTCCTGCGCTATAGTTCCTTGACAGCAAAAAGAGTGTCTCTTTAGTGTAAGAATCAGATAGCGGTGACTTATGTCTATTTTAACGACTGCGTTACCATTATGTTTAACAACCTGGTTTTGGTAAACATACATGCACTTTCTAATGTCCGTTTGGACGCCTCATTGTAATACCAGCAACCAC
>NZ_JBFUHL010000165.1:0-2932 GCF_056402415.1 Paenibacillus sp. P4_A9 | reverse complement strand
TTTTCTAGGTTAAGCTAGAAAGAGCACACGGAGGATGCCTAGGCACTAGGAGCCGAAGAAGGACGTGGCGAACGACGAAATGCCTCGGGGAGCCGTAAGCAGGCTTTGATCCGGGGATGTCCGAATGGGGGAACCCAGCTGTGGTAATGCGCAGTTACCATGTAGTGAATACATAGCTACATTGGAGGCAGACCCAGGGAACTGAAACATCTAAGTACCTGGAGGAAAAGAAAACAAAAGTGATTCCGTCAGTAGCGGCGAGCGAAAGCGGAATAGCCCAAACCAAGGAGCTTGCTCCTTGGGGTTGTAGGACCTCGAYATGGGGTTAGTTTGGTAGGCGAAGTGATCTGGAAAGGTCCGGCATAGAAGGTAAAAGCCCTGTAGCCCAAACTGAACGAAWCCCCTAGAGGTATCCTGAGTACGGCGGGTCACGTGAAACCCCGTCGGAATCCGGCAGGACCATCTGCCAAGGCTAAATACTCCCTAGTGACCGATAGTGAAGCAGTACCGTGAGGGAAAGGTGAAAAGCACCGCGGAAGCGGAGTGAAAAAGAACCTGAAACCGTGTGCTTACAAAAAGTCAGAGCCCTCTATATGGGTGATGGCGTGCCTTTTGTAGAATGAACCGGCGAGTTACGTTCCCGTGCGAGGTTAAGTTGAARAGACGGAGCCGCAGCGAAAGCGAGTCTGAATAGGGCGCTTTAGTACGTGGACGTAGACCCGAAACCGTGTGATCTACCCCTGTCCAGGGTGAAGGTGAGGTAACACTCACTGGAGGCCCGAACCCACGAATGTTGAAAAATTCGGGGATGAGGTGGGGGTAGCGGAGAAATTCCAATCGAACTCGGAGATAGCTGGTTCTCCCCGAAATAGCTTTAGGGCTAGCCTCGGATGTTGAGTTGTGGAGGTAAAGCACTGATTGGGTGCGGGGCCCGCCAAGGGTTACCAAGTCCAGTCAAACTCTGAATGCCACAAACTTAAATCCGGGAGTCAGACAGTGAGTGCTAAGATCCATTGTCAAAAGGGAAACAGCCCAGACCATCAGCTAAGGTCCCCAAGTGTGTGTTAAGTGGGAAAGGATGTGGAGTTGCACAGACAACCAGGATGTTGGCTTAGAAGCAGCCACCATTGAAAGAGTGCGTAATAGCTCACTGGTCGAGTGACTCTGCGCCGAAAATGTAACGGGGCTAAACACGCCACCGAAGCTATGGCTTGCACAATGTGCATGGGTAGGGGAGCGTTGTATGTACGTAGAATTCTGACCGTAAGGACAGGTGGAGCGCATACAAGTGAGAATGCCGGTATAAGTAACGAAAAGATCAGTGAGAATCTGATCCGCCGAAAACCTAAGGGTTCCTGAGGAAGGCTCGTCCGCTCAGGGTAAGTCGGGACCTAAGGCGAGGCCGAAAGGCGTAGTCGATGGACAACAGGTGGAAATTCCTGTACCACCGTAGCCGTTATGAGCAATGGAGTGACGCAGAAGGATAGTGACGCGAGCTGATGGATGCTCGTCCAAGCAGTGAGGCTGRTGTGTAGGCAAATCCGCWMATCGTAAGGCTGGGCTGTGATGGGGAGGGAAATTTAAGTACCGAAGGTCATGAGTTCACACTGCCAAGAAAAGCTTCTAGCCAGGCGAAGGTGCCCGTACCGCAAACCGACACAGGTGGGTGAGAAGAGAATTCTAAGGCGCGCGGAAGAACTCTCGTTAAGGAACTCGGCAAAATGACCCCGTAACTTCGGGAGAAGGGGTGCCTCGGTAGGGTGAATAGCCCGAGGGGGCCGCAGTGAAAAGGCCCAAGCGACTGTTTAGCAAAAACACAGGTCTGTGCGAAGCCGCAAGGCGAAGTATACGGGCTGACGCCTGCCCGGTGCTGGAAGGTTAAGAGGAGTGGTTAGGGGCAACCCGAAGCTATGAATTGAAGCCCCAGTAAACGGCGGCCGTAACTATAACGGTCCTAAGGTAGCGAAATTCCTTGTCAGGTAAATTCTGACCCGCACGAATGGCGTAACGACTTGGGCGCTGTCTCAACGAGAGATCCGGTGAAATTTTAATACCTGTGAAGATGCAGGTTACCCGCGACAAGACGGAAAGACCCCATGGAGCTTTACTGCAGCTTGATATTGGACTTTGGTACGATCTGTACAGGATAGGTGGGAGCCTTTGAAGCCTGAGCGCCAGCTTGGGTGGAGGCATCGTTGGGATACCACCCTGATCGTATCGGAGTTCTAACCTAGTACCGTGATCCGGTATGGGGACAGTGTCAGGTGGGCAGTTTGACTGGGGCGGTCGCCTCCTAAAATGTAACGGAGGCGTTTAAAGGTTCCCTCAGAATGGTTGGAAATCATTCGYAGAGTGCAAAGGCATAAGGGAGCTTGACTGCGAGACCTACAAGTCGAGCAGGGACGAAAGTCGGACTTAGTGATCCGGTGGTACCGAATGGAAGGGCCATCGCTCAACGGATAAAAGCTACCCTGGGGATAACAGGCTTATCTCCCCCAAGAGTCCACATCGACGGGGAGGTTTGGCACCTCGATGTCGGCTCATCGCATCCTGGGGCTGAAGTAGGTCCCAAGGGTTGGGCTGTTCGCCCATTAAAGCGGTACGCGAGCTGGGTTCAGAACGTCGTGAGACAGTTCGGTCCCTATCTGTCGCGGGCGTAGGAAATTTGAGAGGAGCTGTCCTTAGTACGAGAGGACCGGGATGGACGTACCGCTGGTGTACCAGTTGTCTCGCCAGAGGCATCGCTGGGTAGCTATGTACGGAGGGGATAAGCGCTGAAAGCATCTAAGCGCGAAGCCCCCCTCAAGATGAGATTTCCCAGTATGTAAGACCCCTTGTAGACGACGAGGTTGATAGGTTCGAGGTGGAAGTGCGGCAACGTATGCAGCTGACGAATACTAATCGGTCGAGGGCTTAACCAAAATTCCTAAGA
>NZ_JBFUHL010000164.1:0-2936 GCF_056402415.1 Paenibacillus sp. P4_A9 | reverse complement strand
CATTCAGAGTGAAGGGCATGAAATTTCGAATCATGCGTATTCTCACAAGGATATGCGAAGCATTTCGCGCAGCAAAGCGGTAGAGGAAATTTCGAAAACTGAAGATTTACTTAAACTGCTCGGTGTTAAAAATAAATTATTCGCACCTCCATCCGGTTATTTTAATCAAGAAACCATTCAGGTGGCCGCAGAGTTCAAATTGCAAACAGTGTTGTGGACCTTTGATACTATAGACTGGAAAAATCCAGGTGCAATTCGTATTCTCGAACGTTTATCTTCCAATGTTGAACCCGGAACTCTTATTCTGATGCATCCAACGGTTTCGTCTCGTGATGCGCTGCCAGGTATGATCAATCTGATTAAGAAAAAAGGGCTAGTGCTTGGCACGGTTTCCGACCTTCTTTCCTCAAAAAGGATCACTGGACAGGGACAAATCACGAATTAGTCATGAACTTCTGCCGCTAATTTGAGTCCAAGGCACATTTTTGTTAGACTGAGGAAGTATAATAGAGAATTGGACTTTTAGGTGTACCATTTCGAGGAGGAACCTTGGTGATCAAATATCGCTTACATAATGGCTTGAGAGTCGTCATGGAACAAATCCCTACATTTCGATCGGTAACATTCGGGATTTGGGTAAAAACAGGCTCGCGTAATGAGTCGCAGACGGAAAATGGTATTTCACATTTCATTGAGCATATGTTGTTCAAAGGAACGGAACGTCATTCGGCGAAAGATATCGCAGAAATTTTTGATGGCATTGGCGGGAATGTGAATGCTTTCACGTCCAAAGAATATACGTGCTATTATGCCAAAGTGCTGGATGAACATCTGCCTTTAGCGATGGATGTGCTTTCGGATATGTTTTTCAATTCGACCTTTGATGAAGGTGAGTTAGAAAAAGAGAAGAACGTAATTTACGAAGAAATTTCAATGTATGAAGATACACCAGATGACCTAGTACATGACTTGTTAGCCAAAGCTTCTTATGGCCAACACGCACTAGGCTATACGATTCTAGGAACGCAAGATAATTTGTCTAAAATGAAATCCGATGATCTTCGATCCTATCTCAAGCAAAATTATAATACGGAGAACACGGTGCTAAGTATTGCTGGGAATATTGATGATAGTGTAAAAGAACTGATTGAGAAGCATTTCGGTGATTTTTCACAATCCGGTGTTGAAACAAGCTATGATGCACCAGATTTCATGAGCGAAATGATTTTCCATTCCAAGAAAACAGAACAAAACCATATTTGTTTATCGTTGCCTGGCTTGTCGCTTCAGGAGGAAAATTTGTATCCGATGGTCTTGCTCAACAATGCAATTGGCGGTGGCATGAGCTCAAGACTGTTCCAAGAGATTCGTGAGAAGCGCGGATTAGCCTATTCGGTATACTCTTATCATTCCTCTCATATTGATAGCGGGATGTTTACAATCTATACAGGAACAGCGCCAAAACAGACGGAAGAAGTACTGAAAGTGACGATGGAGCTGCTTCATGACATTGCTGTTAATGGCATGACAGATTCTGAGCTGAAGAAAGGTAAAGAGCAGTTGAAAGGCAGCCTTATTCTTAGTTTAGAAAGCACGAGCAGTCGGATGAACCGTTATGGTAAAAATGAATTGATGACAGGTAAGCATTATAGTCTGGACGAAATGATCGCACGTATTGAAAGTGTGAACATGGAACATATTCGTCAGTTGACGAAAACGCTATTCTCTACACCTTTTGCTTTATCCATGGTCGGAAATACGGATGATGTGATTAGCGGCTTCAGGAGGGATCAGCTTGTCTCTCTTTGATTTTGAAGTGCAAATGAAACGTATGGAGGGACAAGAAGACGTTCTCTTACCGCAGAAAATGTCCGATGCAGCTAGCGGGTATGATTTGCATGCCGCAGTAAGAGAACCAGTCGTGCTCGCAGCTGGTGAGCGTCAACTGATTCCAACCGGCTTCGCGCTTAGTATGCCGCCGGAGCTAGAAGCACAGATTCGCCCGAGAAGCGGGCTGGCTTATAAACATGGCATTACAACACTTAATTCTCCAGGGACCATCGATGCGGATTACCGCGGTGAGGTTAAAGTATTGCTGATTAATCATGGCCAGGAGCCGTTCGTTATTCAGCGAAATGAACGTATCGCGCAGATGGTGTTTCAGCGTGTGCCACAAATTCAATTAAACGTAGTTACTGAGTTATCAGAAACGGTACGTGGATCTGGCGGTTTCGGCCATACAGGGCGATAAAATTAGCGTTAGTATCGAAGGTTTCAAGAAATGACCTCTTCTTAGGAAGGGGTTTTTCTTGTTTTGGAGGAAACAAAGACGGAAGTCACCCATCCTTAGGCGAACGCATACTATAACGTATCGAAACGGACCGAGGAAGGGGTGTAAGCAAGAATGCTTACTGGGATTTCGGTTGCTATTATGGGGGGAGACGCCCGGCAACTTGAAGTAATTCAGAAATTTACTGAGCTAGACGCTACCGTTATATTACTCGGATTTGACAATCTCGGGCGGCAATTTCACGGTGTTACGAATGTGAAGTTAGATCCGGAGTTGTTTCAACATGTGGATGCACTTATTTTGCCAGTTGTAGGTACGGATGAGACAGGACAAGTGGAATCTATTTTTTCAAGTGAAGAAATGATTCTGACGGATGAGCATATTTCTGCATTGCCAAAGCATGCCAAGGTTTATACTGGTATGGCGAAAAGCTACTTGAAGAAGCTCGTTTTGGCACATGATATTGAGCTAGTTGAACTGCTAGATCGTGATGATATTGCCATTTACAATTCGATTCCAACTGCAGAGGGTGCGCTAATGATGGCCATCCAGAACACCGATATTACCATTCATGGATCTGTTTGTATGGTTTTGGGCTTTGGTCGAACAGGGTTCACAATGGCTAAAACCTTGCAAGGATTAGGGG
>NZ_JBFUHL010000163.1:0-2945 GCF_056402415.1 Paenibacillus sp. P4_A9 | reverse complement strand
GTTCAAGACCGACGCATGACCCAGTTCACTCATGACTTTTTGTCCGAAAATTAAATGTGTCCAAATATTTGGCAAGGGAGCATTCCTCCTATAGCTTGAGATGAAGATTAATGAACCCTTACATTCTAACATAATGACGGAACACAAGGGCACATTTCGTGAACAAATTCATTCCGAAGGGCTGTAAAGGCAGGATTAGAACTGTATTTGTCGAATTTATCAAACGGTGTTTGGTCACCATCTAAGCATGTACCATGGAGGAAAATATATGAAGCAATCGGAAATGGAGCCTTCGTTCGATGCGATTTTTGAATTCACTACAACGGGAATGGCTCTGATCTCGCTCGAAGGTCAGTGGCTGAAAATGAATCGCAGCTTAAGTAGCATACTTGGCTATTCGGCACAGGAGCTACTTGGAACGAATGTGAAGACATTATTTGAACTTACTCAAGCACGTCACATAGATAACATCATGCAGAAATTACTTGGCGGGGAGCAACATTCTTTTCAAGCTATTATACAAATGAGACATAAGGATTTATCGTTAAAAAGCGTGGACTGGCTGATGTCCATCATGCTAAATTCAGACAACGAACCTCTAGCTTTCATTGTTCAAGTTAAGGATCTTTCCCAGCAGTCTGAAATGGAACGAAAGCTTGCAGAAAGCGAGCAACGCTACAAGTCATTGATTGAACATAATCCTGCGGGTATTCTAACTTGTGATACGCAAGGTCGAATTCAATTCGTCAATCCAGCCATGGAACGGATAATGGGCAGCTCCGAAAATGAATTGAAAGGTCAATTCATCCATCAATTATTTCAGCAAGACGACAAAGAAATGTTTAATGCTGCAGATATACTTTCGCAAACAGATAATTACATGTTGGCGTTTCGTCATAAAAATGAAGATAAAATTGAACTCGGTGTGAAAAATGTACCTATTATTGTCAATGATAACTTAGAAGGTGTGTATTTGATTGCTAAGGATATCACACAATTCAATAAGGATCGAGAATCTCTCCGAGTCGCGCAGCAAGACCTTCATGACACTGTGAGAAGACAACAAGGGATGACTTTGAAGTTCAGGCGAATAAATGGAAAATTCATACATACATTGTGTGACGGTGAGTTGCTGTATCGTATAGGACATAACCCATCTGACATTGTTGGGTATAGTTTGCACGAAATTTGGTCGTACTCATTGTCCGTATCCATCGAAGCCTATTATCACCGGGCTTGGAATGGTGAAAATGTGATGTTCGAGACAACCTTTGCCGGCATTACTTATTTGACTTCCTTGCGGCCTATCCGTGAAAATGATCAGACGATTGAAGTCATTGGCTCGTGTGTAGATATAACAGAGCGTAAACGAATGGAGACGGAGCTTCGAGAGACGAAGGAGTTGCTTGAGTCTTTTATAAACAATACCTCAGATGCGATTTGTGTGCTTGATTTAAATGAGAGAGTCATCTCGGTTAATGCAGCGCACGAACATATTTTCGGCTGGAGTCAAGAGGAATTAAGGGGTAAGCCTTTGCCGATCTACTCGAATCACATGGAAAGTGAACGTAAAGAGATGTATGAGTTGCTCAGGTTAGGGAAGCAAATATCGGGAAAAGAATCGGTTCGCCTTCGCAAAGATGGCCAATTGATTCACGTGAGTATAACGGAAACACCGATTAAGAACGAAAAGGGTGAGATTTTTGGATTCGCAGGTATCACACGAGATATCACAGAGCGTAAGCAGACGGAAGAGCTTCTACGTAAGTCTGACAAGCTTTCCGTTGCAGGCCAGCTTGCCGCGGGACTTGCGCATGAAATCCGAAATCCACTTACCTCACTTCGCGGCTTCTTACAGCTGCTACAACATGATTTAAAAGGCAAGAAGCATTATTTTGATATTATGTTATCTGAATTGGATCGAATCAATTTCATCGTAAGTGAATTCCTTGTTATCGCAAAGCCCGAAGCCATTACCTATAAGAAAAGCGATTTAGGTGCTATTTTGCAATCGGTCATTGCACTGTTGGATACGCAAGCCGTTCTCTGTGACGTGCAGCTTTTATTGGAATTCCAAACAGATATACCCGAAATTATTTGCTCTGAAATGCATTTGAAGCAATTATTCATTAATTTAGTCAAAAACGCGATGGAGGCCATTCCGAAAGACGGACAGATCAAAATGATCGTTTCGTTACATGGGCGGGATCTAATTAGAGTTCGGACACAAGATAACGGATGCGGGATACCGGAGGAACGATTGAAACAGCTAGGGGAGCCTTTCTATACGACGAAGGAAAAGGGGACTGGCTTAGGTTTAATGATGTGCTTCAAGATTGTGGAAGCACACAAAGGAACCATGGACATCCAGAGTCAAGTGGGGTATGGGACGACAATCGATGTGTTCTTGCCTACTTTTTCGGAGGAACATAATCATTTCGCTTAAGTTGTACAATAAGTAAAGCTGAAAACCGCCGTCGGGTTGACCCGGGAAACGGCGGTTTTCTCATTTTTAGAATCCAATACTAAATTCAGATGTTTCCCTTGAATACCAAGCTGAAACAGTGGCGTTATTTTCATTGTAAACTTGTACATGATCTGGCGTGTATTTGACGATTATCCCTGTAGTTACTTGGTAATAAACGCCTAGCTGATCGAGTGACCACACATAAACAGGCGTTTTCGATAGGGCAGCGGTAAATAATTCTGAATCCGTATCAAGAAGCTTCGTTCCGTAAATCATCAATACACCTCTGTCTTAAGGATAGGATTGTTAAGCACTTATTATTAGAGACAGTATGAGAATTGAAATCATCACACCTTGATTTCAATTTTTTTGTGGCGTTTTGATTTTTTTCCAATTTGTCTTCATTCTGAAATGTGATTTTGAACCGAAAATTGCTCGCATTACCGATGAGAAGAGCTTACTCAACCAAGTGGAGATG
>NZ_JBFUHL010000162.1:0-2978 GCF_056402415.1 Paenibacillus sp. P4_A9 | reverse complement strand
GGTTGATTCTGGCGGCATCTTCTTCCCTCTTTAAGAGGTCATGCTCCGGACTATATGTTTGCTTAATGTTAGTTATCTGGTCCTGTGCCCTTGTTTTATACGTTTGTTCTACGTTATTTAATATTGATTTCCTATCGATAAATTTTGATTTTAAAGCAGTAATTTCACTTGGAGGAATGGATTGGGGGATATTAGGTCTATACTTGCGCTCTATCATTTTTTTCCAATCTACTAGTGCTTTCGCTTGGGATGGACTCAATTCTATATGAACAGAGCCCCCATTTTTTAATATCATATATACCTTTTCAATTTTTTTACGACCATAGGACTGAAATATATTAATATCCAAAAAGTCAGCCGGAGTACGAATTCCATTTGATCTTAAACGCCGTTTGATTTCATCGTCAATTTCCGGTATTTTTTCTTTGCTAATTGTATGCTTTTTTAATTGATCTTCCAGCCAAGTTTTTCGGAATGAAGCCAATAAGCCGGCAAGTTCGGTATGTTCCTCCTGATCTATGGTTTGTCTTTCACTAGCGATTTCGCTTATATGACTCCAGAGTTCCTTCTCCACTTCTTCGGTTTCATTCTTTTCTCGTTCCGAAATTTCCCTTTGCCTTTGTAATATATCATTAATCTTTTTTTCCTCCATTTGTTGGAGATTTTGCTTGATATAGTTGATTTTGCTCGATTCTCTTGTCAGATCGGAGGCTGCATCATGAAGATCCTTTATTTTTTCAGACGTGGTTCTTTTTTCCTTAAAAGTGGGAAGCTTCACATAACGCCAGCTCAAAAAGGCAATTTCAACAACTAAACCCAAAGCAGTGCAGGATGCTAAACCTGTAATCGGAGCCCTTCCGTACATAACAGTTGTAGCCAATGCCGTGGTGGTTATGACCAAGAATGAAACGGTTCTTTCCAAAACGAGCCCATATGTGGGGAGAGGCCTGCATGGCCTTGCTTCCGCCGTAAGATAATCCAGTACCCACGACGAATCAACAGGATCCAATGTTTCCGGTTGGGATTGGGCAACGGCTAACCGCTTCTTATTAGCGAACTTATCATAGAAGGCTGTTAGATAAGTAACTAATTTTGTTGCGAAGGCGGCAGAGACATGGGCGGCTGGGTGATGAACAGCATTAACCAGTGATTCGGGATCAGGGGGCTTTGGCACATTCGGCACTTCTAATGCCATGACATCACGAAAGCAGTTTACCAAAGAACGTAACATTTCATCATTAACAAGCTCCAGTAATTCAAAAGCGTGGGATTCGCCAGGGGAGACAAAATCTTTTTGTCGAAAGAGGAGACTTTCTTCAGCTTCTCCCGCGTCAAGCGAATTCCATAACGAAGCATCCACACTAACGGCTAATATTGTAATCAAAATGACCCAGGCTGAAAAGTTATCGATGTATGGCCCAAAATGTTCTACGGCTCTTCCGGGATGTTGATAATTTCTGTGACCGAGCTCGTTGCTTAGCATGCCGTTTAGGCCTGGTACAAACATGCCATCATAATCGATCAGAATAATTTCATTCCTGTGAATCAATATGTTGCCATGCTGCAGGTCACCATGCGCAATGTTTGCCATGTGCAGTTCATTAATTATTTTTAGCCATTGATTTGCTAGTCCTTTTAAAATTTCAACATTATGCAAATTTCTTTGGATGTAACTAAGCAGCGATTCCCCCTCAACCCATTGCATTTTTACGACAGGGAACCAATTACCATTTATTTGTATGCCTTCAGAGAGGTACTCAAAAGGTACCATATACGGTAGATTCACTGAGCTTAAATGCGAGTTGATGGCATCGTAACGGTCCTTCTGATCCTTCACATTATTGGTAAAGCACCTGATCGCCCATTCCGTCTGTCCGCACTTGATTCTGTAAACACTGGCGAAGCTGCCCGAAATGGGCCGAGGGAGTCCAAGCTTATCCAATTCAGGGAGTCCGGATTGAAGCTCCGGGTCCTGAAAACAAATGTGCGGATTTTGTATCGCTTCCCTATAATCCTGTGGAGTGGGCCAAAACATCGCCTCATCTCCCCTTACAAAAGTTTTACTCGAATGAAAGTAACATCATCATTCCTTAGATAGAAGCTGCCGTCTCGGCGAACTAGCTTTCTTTCTGCCTCCACCAACCGGATAAAGTCATCTTCACAGGCTAACCCGTGTATTTGCTTGATTACATTGGTGCCTTCCTCGTAGCGAGTCAAAGTCCAGCAGGCCAAGGCATCAGTCATTAACCAAAAGGAGTCTCCCGCTTGAGCGGTACCGCTCCAATTTTTCACGGATGCTTTAAGATGAAGGTTATTAGCTCCGTTACTCGAAATGAGAATCGGTCTATTATGAAAATCCTCGACGGAAGCCAGTGGAAAAAAGTGTGCAATTTGTTCATCCCGAATTTGAAACATGCAGCTATCACCAATCGCAATCGCATCAAACTCTACTGACAAAGTATCCGTCAAACGAAAAGTAATTCCAGCTAACGTAGAAAATGCCCCGCTGTTCAGCTTTTCTTGAGCGTACCAGGGAAGGTCTTTGGTATTTAGCTTTCTCTTCCAAGCTTTGGACAATTTGGAGATGGAGTTGTGGAGCTGATGACTATCCATTTTCCCGTTGCAATAATAGCCAGCGAGTAAACCCGCCCATATATTAGCGAATGAGGATTCACTAGCCCCATCCGCTATGGCGAATCGATGATACGCAGTATCCTTATTCACAAAAATGCTGGTGTTGAACGCATCTTCATATTCTTCTTTGCGGTTTCCCGCCTTTTGCAATGAAAAACATTCACTTGCAATTTGCACCATAGCAACCCCTATCTAAGATTGGCGGGACGCGTACCGATATCAAGCGCTTGGACTACAAGGGTTAGATCTGAATTCATGACAAATCCCCTTGCTCCGTCCGAAAGATTCAATTGATGCTCCTGATTGGCCACCCACATCATAAATGGCGTTAGATTGCTGGATCC
>NZ_JBFUHL010000161.1:0-3022 GCF_056402415.1 Paenibacillus sp. P4_A9 | reverse complement strand
AAGGAAGGGTGACCGCAACTGGTGCTTCTGTAAAAACAGGTTCTGGTGTAAGTGGAACAGGGACGATAACCTCTTCGACTGGTTGCTTGGCAGAAACAGTTTTCTCTACTGCAGGCATGGTTACCAAGGCTGGCAACTCAGCATAAACAGGCTCTGTCTCAAGTGGAATTGGCATGATTTTTTCAACAATTGGTGTTACAGGTACGACTGGCGTTACTGGCAGAACTGGAACAACTGGTGTAGCAGGTACGACTGGCGTAACTGGTGTAACTGGTGTAACAGGTGTAACAGGTGTAACAGGCATATCGGCGTAAATTGGTGTTAACACATCACCAGGAAGAATAAGTGCCGGAGTTTGGATAACCGGTTTGATGTAGTCTGTCGAGTAGTCACCAAGAGGATAGTTTGCCTTATCTTTTTCCAACTCCGATAATGCCTRCCATTTGCTTGCTTCAGTGGTCATGACTCTTTGAAGGATCGGCGCTAGATCAGTCTCAAGAAACACTTGGGGATTAAACACAATTTCTTTGACATGCTTGTAGAATTCATTTGGAAAAGCCATATCAATCCACAAGATTTCGAAGGTTTCTTGGTCTAGTGGATTGGCTCGATGGTACGCTTCGATCATGCCGCGAATCCAAGTAATGTCCCACACGCCCATATCATCCATGGTGCTAGTAATCAATTTACGTAGATCACGGATGGGCAGATCGTAAGAAACACCGTCTAAGTCGATAACCCAGATACCGCCGGGACCCATTTGTCCGTTCGACCATCCAAAATCTTGATGGGCAAGTCCCCAGTGGGGTTCGCCTTTGGCTATCATTGCGTTATAAGGTGAGTTTTGGAAACGTTGATACATGTCGTTAGCCTGCCGCTTAAATTCCTCGATGACGGCAAGTAGGTTTGCGCTTGCTGGGGTATCCGAATAGGCATGGGCGATATCCTGAAACCAGCCAATCTTAGCAATTAGCTTTTCATAATATTTGCCCCAGCCGTAGATGCGGGAGGATTTCTCCGAACCGCTGGGTGGAACATAACCCTTGGAGTTGTTGTGGAACTCACCTAAGCCAAAGCACAGCTGAGAAGCTCCGTCGAGGTCAACCTTGGATACGGGTACCAGGGGTTCAATCCAGTCGGTAACGATCCATAGCTTACCACCTGCTTCAACGTAGAAACTGCCTTCCTTTGTAGGAATGAACGATGGAACCCGGTGGCCTAAACCGGACATATAAGCTTGAGCGCCAACGCTGAATAGACTTCTTCTTGGCCGTCTGTGCAAACATTTAATACTGAGATTGCCCTTACTCGTGCTGATCTTCCAAATTGCGCCGCCTTTATCTGGCTTAGAGGTAATCAAGAGCATATCATAGACCTGCATGTCATAATGTCCCATGACCTCTCGTGCCAGCATTTCTAACCCAGGAGGAACATACATGTTCGCCACGATTCCTGGATCTAAGACGTCATCGATCCAGGGAACGATTTGATAATTTTCCACCACCATCACTCCATCACGTATTTTAAAGTGAATTGTACGTTCTAATGCCCTTACAGATGCTCACATAAACCAGATTAGGTTTATCTAATTCTATGCATATGTCATTAGGTGAATGGTTGATATGTACAAGAGTGGAACTTCATGAAAACCGAATAGACTTTCGCATACTTTCTCACAAAAAGTAGGAATTGACATGAAACCAAATGGTTGTATATAATAAAAAAACGAAACCAAATGGTTTCATAAATTTACATAGGCGAGAAGAGGAGATATTATATGTTATTGAGTTCGATTAATTATTGGGCCGTGTTTGTTACCGGGATTTTATCGTTAGTATTAGGCTTTCTATGGATGGCAGTTATATGGGCAAAGCCTTATCAGAAGCACATGTACGGCAAGGGAGATCAAGTCGAACTTAACGTAAGTAAGTCAGATAAAATCCAGTCATTTGTAATTTATATTCTTGTATCCTTCGTAACTTCTATTGCATTCGCCGTATGTTTAGAGCTCTGGAAAGCTGGTGGACAGGCATTTTCGTATGATGGAGAACGATTGTCGAATGCCTTCTGGTTTACTATGCTGCTAGCAGCGGGATACACACTGCCGTTCACGGTTGGCAAAAAGGTGTGGCAGTTCAAAAGCTGGCTTGTCGTAGCCGTGGACACCTCGTATGAGATTGTTCGTTTCACAATGCTGTTACTCATTTTCTGGTTCTGGATATAGGATATCTGAAGATACGCTAACTTCTTCTAAGCTTAAGATAAGCCTTCGAATCCTACTGCGGGTTATAGTTAGTGTGTAGATAAGAACACATTTTCAGGAGGGGTAACGATGAGTAAATTAACACAAGAAGAAGTCGCATTTTATAAGAAGAATGGGTATTTCCTATATGATAAGCAGTTATTCTCTGCTGAGAAATTAGCCGAGCTAACGGAAATATTTGAAGATCAGCTGAAGCAAAAAGGCAGTAAKCTTTCAGACGAGTTAGACACGCCGCATTTCCGTGAAGATCGTCTTCTGAATTTTTTATTATCGGATGAAGTATTAGACCTGGTTGAGCCCATTATCGGACCCA
Source organism: Paenibacillus sp. P4_A9 (assembly GCF_056402415.1). Lineage (NCBI taxonomy): Bacteria > Bacillati > Bacillota > Bacilli > Caryophanales > Paenibacillaceae > Paenibacillus > Paenibacillus sp. P4_A9. The sequence continues at coordinate 446 of NZ_JBFUHL010000161.1, read as the reverse complement.
ACATTGGTCTTTGGTCTTCCCATTTTATTTGTAAGGATCCGTTCGTGGGTCGAGCGACGCCTTGGCATGAGGATTCTGCTTATTGGAAAGGCCGCGTCAGTAACTTCGATAGCATTATTACCGTATGGTTGGCTATCGATAACAGCTCGAAGGAAAATGGCTGTATGCAAGTCATTCCAGGCACGCACAGCAATGGATTTTCTGAGTATGAGAGTGTAGACGGTGCGAAGAATCTCTTCAATACGCAAATCAAGAATATGGACACATCCACAGCCGTTCATTTTGAGTTGCAAAGAGGTCAATGCTCGCTGCATGATTCACGTATCATTCATGGTGCGGATCCGAACAAGAGTGAGTTCCGACRCTGTGGCTACACCATGCGTTATTTCTCAACAGAAACGAAAATCTTTGAGGAAAAGAATCCGAATTTCAAAGTATGGCTGGCT
>NZ_JBFUHL010000160.1:0-3107 GCF_056402415.1 Paenibacillus sp. P4_A9 | reverse complement strand
GGAATGCAATCGCGATACCGAACATCGGCACCAGTTGAAAAATAATAAGAAGCACAATTCCCGGTAGGAGCATCAAATGGTAGTGCTTATAAAATGATTTAATATTCATCTGCGTTACACCTCTGGTTCAAACTTATCCTTCATGATTATGCAAAGAGCGCACTACCAATAGGTCAGGGGGTGCGCTCTTTCCATTTAATTATTACTTTTTAGATTTACTTAGTTCATCCGTTACTTCTTTCGTGATTTCGTCGCCGCCTTGTGCTTTCCAATCGGAAACGAATTTATCAAACGAATCCAGTGGCTTTTCGCCCATTACGATTCCGAAGAACGTTTCTTTCTCCAACTTTTGCAAATTCGCCCATTTTCTTTCCATTGTTTTGGTATTGGCTGTGAATTCGCTGTACACTTTATTCATCTTTTGTTTCAGCAAATCTGCTGGAACGGTGTATCCGAAGTAGCCAGACCAATCTTTGAGATCCGCTTTAGGATTTGCTTTGTCACGTGTTTCCTTCGCGTACAGCTCTTTCATCTCTGGATTAAGATCATCGGGCTTGATTTGTCCGCTCATAGCTTTTTGYAATGTATCGGACTTTCTTTCAACAGCATCCGCAAAGTCGAAGGTCGTATTTCCGATCGGCCAGTATTCTGCGCTTACTGTGAAGTCTAATTTCAAAGCGTCTGGATCTACTTTACGCTGAGCATTGATAAACGTATTCGCGTAAACCATCGCCGCTTCAGGGTTTTTCATACCTTTTTTCACAACGACAAATTGTGTGCTTACTGGTACCATCATCGTGTTCACAGAACCTTTAGCATCAGGGATCAAATAAGGCACGAAATCAGCCTTCGGATTTAGCTTCATGGCATCAGCAGCCAAACCACCGGACCACCATGGTCCGAAGAACACGCCTGCTTTGCCGGATACGATGTTCTCATTAGGATCTTTGCGCAAAGCAAACTCCTTATCAATTACACCAGCCGCATACATGTCACGCAGCTTGCCAAGAGCTTGCTTCGTTTCAGGAGTTAACGAAGCATAAACTACCTTACCAGAACTGTCCTTGATCCAGTTCGAAACACCTTGTACGCCACCGGACGGATACGCACCGAACGCTTGGAAGATACCTTTAAAGTCGCCCCGTTGCGCTTTACCGTTAACAGCCAATGCATTTTCGTAACCGGCGATTCCAATTGTATCCGCTTTCCCGTTGCCGTCTGGATCTTTCTCTACGAAAGCTTTCGCGATCGCAGCAACATCGTCAATCGACTTCGGCGGCTGCATTCCCAATTTATCCATCCAGTCCTTGCGTAACCACACCATACTTGCAGCATCGGCCTGTACGCTAATATTCGGGATACCCATCAATTTGCCTTTATATGTTGCTTTCTCAAGCGCTTTGTTGTTCGTTGATGCGTATAATTCCTTCGTTAATGGAGAAGCATATTTGTCAAAAACTTTAGTCAAATCCTCAATTTGGCCAGCTTCAGCTAGCGACAGGAAGGTTTGCTCGTTTACTAACATCACATCCGGTAAATCGTTACTCGCGATCGCCAGTTTCATCTTTTGATCATAATCCTGAGGAGCCGCGTACCATAAAATTTTAAAGTTAATATTTGTTTTTTGTGAGATATATTTCATGTACTGATTACTCTCTACGGTATCGCCAGCTGGTAACTTTGCACCTGGGCTTAGACTTTTGAAAGTAGTAACTTCAATCGGATTCGGCATCTTGAAAGGGTCTACTTTTACGTTCGAATCTGCAGACGTTTGACCGCCGCCATCCTTGCTAGTCCCTCCGGTGTTGCTAGAACATGCTGTCATTAGAACTGCTATTGCCATCATGGAAATTAGAGCTTTTTTATTTTTCATAATGCCCCTCCTCTTTAGTTACCCTACACTTACATCTTAAAGAAAATGAAAGACATTCAGGGCAATTTATGTCTCATGTTTCGGAGCATATTGTCTCGTAATTGTCATCCTGGGAACGTTCAGTAGACAAAAGTGCACTTTATTGGAGACGATTTGCGACCTTCTCGTTTCAACTCTGGCTCTTGCGAAACTCACCTGGCAGCATCCCAGTCAACTCTCTGAATACTTTGCTAAAATATTTCTCATTCGGATATCCTGCTTGTGTAGCGATCCAAGCAATCGTTTTCCCTGTTTGCTTAAGCATGACCTTGGCATGATTAACACGCACTTCCCGCGTATAATCGTTAAATGTTTTCCCTGCGATATCCCGAAAACACCGACTGAAATAGCTGCGGCTCATATTTACCCTTTTGGCGATATCCGGTAATAAAAGATCATTTTGAAACTCGGCTTGAATGATTTCTACAGCCTTCCAAATACTCGCATTCACTTCTGGCGAATAGGGTCCCTCATCCTCATCATCAAATACGGGAAGGCTAGGATTCTGCACATGCGTGTCCCTTGTTTGCGCATATTGCTCCTTCATTTTGCCTACAATTCTTCTTAACACTTCGTCCATCTGCTCATGTTCAAGCTCGACTTTCGTTATGTAATCCAGTGCCCCTAGTCGAAGCGCTTCCTGAATGAGTTCAAAATCCTGATGAAATGTCAGTACGACCATGCTAATATCCCTGTACTTTTCTTTCACACACCTCATCAAATCAATACCTGACATTACAGGCATCGCTAAATCTGTAATTAACAGGTCCACCTGATTAGTCTCCAAAAACTCCAACGCTTTCTTACCATTTCCCGCTTCGCCTACGACCTCTAAATCATGCTCGCGCCAAGGCATCATCGTGATAAAACCTTTGCGCACCAAGTGATCATCATCCACAACCATAACTTTTATCATCAGCGAATACCTCCTATCGGAAGACGAAGTGCGATCGTCGTCCCTGAGCCGATTGTACTTTTAATCTTGAAACTTGCAGCCGATCCAAATTGGAACTTCACCATGCGGTGTACGTATTGCAGCCCAATCCCCATGCCTACTTTCTTTTTCTCTATCGTGTTTTCACTCATCAATTGTTCAATTTCTTCCTCCGTCATTCCGTCCCCATTGTCTTTCACTTCAATAATGACATGCGACTCGCCATCTTCGATAACACTGACTTCGATCACACCATTGTCC
>NZ_JBFUHL010000159.1:0-3113 GCF_056402415.1 Paenibacillus sp. P4_A9 | reverse complement strand
CCAAACGGGGGAGATCTTTTTGTTCTCATTTCCTGTAAAATAAGATCGAGATTTTACTTAATATTTTATTGAATAGGGGAGTAACCAAAATGAAAAAAATAGGACACAGATTTACCAAAAAAAGAACAACAGCCATATTATTGAGCATAATGTTGGTTTTGTCATTCATGAGCTCGCTCATGACATCCRTACCAAATGCATCTGCGGCGGTAAATCAAGATATTCAAGACATTATAAATGATGCGAAACTGAGGGTCGGCGTGATTTTCGAAAGTAATGGCGGTACTGAAGTAAGCATCCCAGATATTAGAAGTGTTGATGCGTGTAAAACAGGGTGTGCAATTGATGCTCCAACCCCGACGAAGGAAGGGTTCGTATTCGAAGGATGGTACTTTGACGTTGCGTTGACCGATAAATTCCTTGGTAAGATCTATGGTCATACAATCTTAAAAGCGAAATGGATACCCGTGGGTACTGTCGCCAGAGTGACCTCTACAATAGGCRTAGTTAGCACACTCGGAGGACCAAATGAAACAATAACTAACATTCCAAACGGAACACTGGTAATTGATCTGATAGTTGAGATCACGCCAGTGGACGGTGCAACATTTGATGTTTATGAAGAAGATGGAACGACGCCACTGATCAATTTATATACAACATTGACAACAGGCAATAAGCTCATTGTTATTTCGGAGGATGGATCAACGAAAGTAACGTATACCTTGACGGTGAATGCTGGAATAAGCAAGATTGCGACGATAACCTCTACAATCGGGACCGTAAGTGCAGGAGGATCAGCGAATGAATCGATAACCAACATTCCGAGTGGAACAACGGTAACGGCTCTTAAAGCAGCGATCACACCGGCGGCGGGTGCAACTTTTGACGTATACGATGCAGATGGGACGACGCTAGCAGCAACTTTGGCAACAGGCAAGAAGGTCATTGTCACAGCACAGGATAAAATAACGAAAGTAACATATAACCTTATTGTGGACCCAGCAATCGGCACGTCAGTGCTATCAAAAGATGGCACATTAACGCTTCCGTTAGGTAAATCTGGTGAGGTTAGTTTGGACAATGCGATAACGATCTCGGTTCCTGTCGATGCTGCGAGCAAAGAACTGAAATTAACAATCGAAAGACTGTTGGATAACAAGCAGCTTTTAACGGATAAGAATGTATTGATCAGCCCGATCTTTGAGATTTTGAAAAACCTCTCGGAAAATTTCGATAAGCCGGTCACGCTGACCTTCGCTTTCGATCCGACAAAATTGAGCGGTGATCAACAACCGGCTGTATTTTATTACGATGAATCGAAGAAGTTGTGGGTGGAAGTCGGCGGTATTGTTACCGGTGGTAATCTTATCACCGTAAATGTAAATCATTTTACTAAATTTGCAGTTATGGCTGTAGGTCAAGCGGCGATTGTTCTAGAAAAACCAGAAGATCCAAAAGATTCTATGATTACCTTTAGTGATATTCGTGGACATTGGTCTGAGGACAACATCAAAAAGGCAGTAAGCAGCGGAATTGTCGCTGGTTATCCGGACGGTACGTTCAAGCCCGATAAAACCGTTACTCGTGCGGAATTTGCCGTGATGCTAATCAATGCACTGAAGCCACAAAGTAAAGAAGCCGAGTTGACTTTTGCCGACAAAGAGAAGATCGCAAACTGGGCACAGAGTGCTGTAGCCAAGGCTGTAGATGCCGGCATTATTGGTGGTTATGAGGATGGTACATTCCGTCCAGCTGCAGAAATTACTCGCGCCGAGATGGCCGTGATGATCGCGAGAGCACTTAAGCTAGCACTACCTGCGAATTCGGTAACTGACTTCTCTGATGACAGCACCATTCCGGCATGGTCGAAAGGTGCTATTGGCGAATTGAAGAAGCTTGGCATTGTAGGGGGCAAAGGGGCCAATGAATTCGTTCCAAATGCTCAAACAACAAGAGCTGAGGCCRTAACCGTTTTACTTAACATGCTGGCACAGAAGAATAAGTAAGTTAATTGTATTAATCATTTTTTAGGAGGATATCATGAGCAAACTTAAGAGTTTAAAGCTTGTAACGGGTGGGTTTTTAGCTGGTGCCATTTTCTTCGGGGGTATTTCGTATGCAGCTGAAGCAATTGGTCTAGATGTGTATTACGGAGTTAAGCTTATTTATAATGGCGTAGATAAAACTCCAGAAGATCAGGAAAAGAAGCCATTTATTGCAAATGGCACTACCTACGTACCTCTTAAAGTAATCAGTGATTTATTGCAAGTTGATGCTAAATGGGATGGAGATAACAATGCTGTCGTTATTAATCAGATTACACMTTTACCAGAACCATCAAAAGTTAACGCTCTTGGAGGACCTTTTGACTCCGYTAAAGATGATAGTGAGTTTATGAAACAACAGATTCCTTTTTACCTAAATGTAAAGCATGAAGAACAAATGATTCTTAATATGAAGGAAACTGGTAATAATATATTCTACATATGGAAAAAAGATTCGGCAGTTGGTGGCACCGTATCTTTTCCGCTTAATGGGAACTTCTCCAAATTATCTTTCACACTTAAATTAGATAGCATACGACGTAGTGACGTATCTTTCGTGGATCAAGATGGTAAGAATCTGGAGGTAAGTACGTCAAAAGTAGGTTTTGACGATGCACTAATCATTGATACAAAAGGAGTTCAAGAACTGGTAGTTAAAATTGAAGAGGAAGCCAGCACTGGACGCATTGATATCATTAATCCAATACTTATCCCGTAAAAACTCTGCCATTCAACTCCACATATAAAGAACAAGCGATCAGGAGGAAAATGCGCCTGGTCGTTTGTTCTTCTTTGAGTTGCGATCATATTTTTATATGATTATTGTAAATTGGGGACTACAAATATGATAGAATTTATATAAATCAACTAAACAGCTGATCGATCCTCTGGTATTAAGATGACTAGGCAATAACGAATATAGAGAGTGGGGGAAATAGTTCTAATGATCTCTAGAAGACAGTTTGTCAAAAGATTACTTGCAACAGCGTTTGCACTAACTGGTGCAGGTGCGCTGCTCTCGCAAACATTGAAAAACCGGGATACGAAGGGAACAATAGTTGAGCC
>NZ_JBFUHL010000158.1:0-3240 GCF_056402415.1 Paenibacillus sp. P4_A9 | reverse complement strand
ATGTACTGTTGAATGTAATGCACTGCGCTTGTTGCCCGATCCGCATGTGCATCTTGCTTGCTTTCAAACAGAAGGGTTAACAGTGTTCGGAAGTAACTTCCCCGGTGCTCTAATGCAAGGAGACGATCCACGTTTGTCAATAAACCAAGATCCAATTCCGATTGCAAACGGTTGGTCATTCCCCAGTTTTGGATAATGGATATGAACATAATGGATAAAGTGGAATACATGCTTACAACCGTGTGGTCCGACTGGCCTGTGGACTGATCCACACTCTCTAGCATTTCGTTGAGCAGCTTTTGGCAGTCTTCCTTCCTTCCGCCTCCTGCAAAAATTCGATTCTGCTCTGCAAGAACGGCGCTGGAGAGTCTGCCAGAAGCCCCATTCACAGCACACTTCCATTAATGACCGCGACATTGTGCTCCCGCGCAGCTGGTAGAAGCTCGTCCATGGTCGTATAATCGATCAGCATGAAGCGATCGAACGTCTGGATGGAATCGATCAGCCCGGATCGAAATTTGCATGGTCATTGTGGCTTGTGCTGATGGCGGTAGGTACCTACCGGACCATAAAACCTCCGTCTACCGCAAGCTGAGCACCGGTTATCCATTCGCTCTCGCTTGATGCGAGAAATACAACCGCTTTTCCCAGATCCTCGGGATCCCCTAAACGGCCAAGCGGCAACGAATCCGTCTTTGCTTTCGGAACTCGCATGTCGGGCGGAATCCGATCTCGATTAATGTCCGTCGCCACTCCTCCGCAAAGTATGGCGTTAACGCGGATGCCGTAAATGCCGAGCGCATTGGCCATCGAAGTCGTAAGCGAGTTGACGCCTCCTTTGCTCGCGGCATAATGCACCTGCTCCAGTCCACCGCGAAATGCCGTGACCGTGGAAATGTTGACGATCGATCCGCCTCTGCCCCCGCCCATCATGATCCGCGCCGCGGCCTGAGAGCAGAAGAACATGCCGCTCAAATTGTTTTGCAGGGTTTCGTTCCAAGTCGTTTCATCGAGATCAAAAAAATCGCGGAAAGGACAAATACCCGCATTATTCACAAGGATATCGATTGCGCCGAACTGGCTGCACACATCGTCCATCATCCGATCAACGTCGGACTTTCGGCCGACGTCCGCTTTCAAGGCGATTGCTTTCCCACCCGCAGCTTGGATGGAGGCAACTGCCTCTTCGGCGGCGTCCTTATTCGCGTGATAATTGACCACGACAACGGCCCCCGCGTTTGCGAGCTCCTTCGATATGCCTCTGCCGATTCCCCTCCCACCGCCAGTGATGACCGCCACTTTTCCGCTTAAATCAGCCATGCACAATCCTCCCTCTTCTTCAGACGTACTCTATCATTATAGAGTATGCGTCCTCTTTTAATGTTATCCCCGCGCAGATCGTGCTTGGCAGATCGAACAAGCCATTGTTTGGCAGCAATATGCCATCATAAAAAGGATGCTCCTCGCCGGCGCCAAGGAAATATTCCGCCATCGGAATTTCCGACCGCGCAAACAGCAGATGCAGGGCGGCCTAAGGCTGCGTCCCTCCTGCATGCGGGATCACCGTCTTGTTTCGAGCCGATGCCATTGCGCATATCTTTTTGGCTTCCGTCAGCCCTCCTCATCAATAGAGATGGACCGACCATTGTTTTATTTATCAGGTTGAAGTTTCATTCATTAAGTTTAGTTGGGCAATTTAATTAAGCGGCGAACAATATTACCACCGACCAAGCCTGTCTCTCGGGTTGTCAAGTAACAACGGATACGGCAATTTGTTTAATGCGGTCCCTTGTCTCTGGCTTTACACGATTCTTATTGGATAACGCATTGGAAACCAAGGCAATCGAGATACTCCMGCTCTTTTCGCTACCTCATGAATGTTAACCAATCTATTAATCCTCCTACTTAATCTCAGCTGAAGGCGTCAAATTGCTTAAAGCTTTAATTATTTTATAAATTTCCCTTTGTTGGTAAACGAGAACTTATCGACATATTTTTAAAGCTTTATGTAAAGGCGTTGCGCTGACTGCTGGATGTTAAAGGCAGACTTACAGCCCGTCCGAGCCTTGCCGAATCAGAGCTGCTCTAAATCATCGAGCGCATACAAGCGGCTTGCGTAGAGCGGTATTTTCTTTTTCATCAAACCGCCGAGTAGATTATACACAGGGGTATTGAAAACTTACCTTTGATGTCCCATAACGCAATATCAATGCCGCTGATGGCGCAGCTGACCGCGCCTTTTCGGCCTATACGCACCGAAGAACGGTACATCTTCTCCCAAATCAACTCCGTATTGAGCGGATTTTCTCCGATCAACATAGGTGTGAAATGGTGATCGATGATATCCGCGGGAGACGAGGTGAACCCCCCTGCCGTTCCTACTCCAACCAATCCTACGTCGGTCATGACCTCTACTAGCACGATGCTGCATGGCCCGAACCACGATTTTTCATAATGATCGTCGAACATTGAGGTGGGTGATATCAGATTGCTTCTAAGCGTTATAGGCGATCGGGAAAACGGAAGTGCTCGCGTCCGTATACCGGTAATTTTCACAGTAATCCCCCCAATATTAAATGATTGCAATTGCCCGGACAGGGGATGCTGAGCCTTCTGCAATTTTTAATGGAAAAGCAAACGTATAAGACTCTCCTACAATTTGTTGTAAGTTGGTTAAATTCTCAAAAATCACAATATCGTTTCCCAGCAGCTCATAATGGGCCGGACAATTGGCACTGTAAGAACTGTCGATGGCCAGTGTATCGCAGCCTACTGCCTTTATCTGCTTGGATGCCAAATACGAGGCTGCATCGCCGCTTAGTCCTGGCCATGAAGTCGAATACCTCTGACTAACCGAACGAGGAACCCAGTAGCGATCCCAACCGAAATGAAAAAATACGATATCCTCMTGYTCAATCCTGAAGTTTTTATTCTCCCATTCCTCTATATCCGCCCTACTTACGAGGCCGTTATCAGGATAATCTGTRAAAGACAGCGTTAATGCGCGTCCATGGAATTGGGATATAGAAGTATCCGCAATAGTACGATAATTTGGGTGGTCCTTCGGCAGAAAATGCGCAGTAGCGTCCACATGCGTCCCGCAATGCTCATGGATCATCAGTTGATACGAAAGCGAAAGGCTTCCCGTATTGTGCGAATCCCACAATGCATGCACATATCGAGAATGAGTAGGATAGACGGGCATGTCATCCTGAAGTAGACGGGCATGTCATCCTGAAG
>NZ_JBFUHL010000157.1:0-3303 GCF_056402415.1 Paenibacillus sp. P4_A9 | reverse complement strand
TCCATATATATGATGGAACGTGTGAACATCGAAATCTTATCATGAATCGTCTTTATTTTTGAATTGAGATTATTATTGTCCGCGGGAGATAGCATGAAGGAAGCGACATCATCCTGATAAGTCAATTCCAGCGAAACACGCTCYATTTGTTTAAAAATGGTCTCGATACTGTCCTTCACGCGGTACAGGGCATTCATGTTCACACCGCTTATTTCCGTCTCAATGGCTTTATTCATTTGAACATACGTAACGATGCTTAAGCCTGTAAAAGGAACAATCACGAGGAGAAATATAAGGATTAAACTTTTGATAAAGAGACTTTGAAACTTGTACATGCGGACTGCTTGAATTAAATTACGRTTTGTTTTCATTTTCAGCACCTTTTGAAATCAAGCTTTGTTGTCGAATATAATCCTTAGGACTGACACCCGTTGTTTGTTTGAACAATCGGGCGAAATATTTACTATTCAGATAGCCAACTTTTTCTGTTATCTCATGAATTTTATATTGACGTGATTCTAATAATTCAATCGCTTTTTGAATCCGCAATTGGGTTAAATAATCAATATAATTGATACCTAATGCTTGTTTGAAGATTCGGCTAAAATAAATATGATTCAAGAACACATGATTAGCCACCTCTTCAAGCGATAAATCCCGATGAAAGTTCTGTAAAATATATTTCTGCGCGGCTTCGACGATCAGAGTAGCATTCGATTCTTTCGTATTGATATTGAGCACCATAAGATCATTGATAAACTGCTTGGCCCATCTGCGGATTTCCTCTAGATCGTTGATCTCGATAACAGCGTGGTAATTGTGAGCGGTCTCATGCGGTATCTTACCGACTTGGCCGCGATCTGCGTAGTATCGAAATACCATTGCGAATAAATCCATAATTAATCGATGAACAAATGAGATTGGCAAATTACGAAATTCGTCCATGAATCGATCCAGCAAGCTCATCGTATTCTCGATTTGGCCGTCCGTAATATGCGCCATGAATAGCTTGTACTTCCCCAGCAGATTTTCATACTCGCTCGGCTCCAACCGATCTTTACCGCGCGTCTCCTCATAAACTAGCTTTAACGGTACGCTAAACTGGGCTAATTCAGTTAGATTCGTAAACGTAGCTGTCACGTGATAACAAATCTCGATGTCAAAATTGCTGCGGATTCGGGAAATAATTTCATTCAGCTCTGTATCGAGTTGATTACAAAGGTCCTCTTGAGTTATAGCATGATTAGGAAAAGCAAGTAATTTCATCCCCTGATATTCATTAAAGACCGCCTTATACAAGAAATTAGCATTTTCAGCAAGGAAAATGCTTTTTAACGAATAGGATAGCTTTTCTGGCTTAATGGTCAGCTTCTCAGGTTCACATAGCTCCAAGTCAATCAAAGCGCAAGGACAATGGTTTGGGTCTAAGGAAAGAGATAATAATTGTATGCGTTTATGAAGCTCATTCGAATTCCGCAAGGCCCCCATAACGAGATCGGTATAAAATTGCTCTTTCAATAGAGGAAGAAGCTCATCAAATCGTACAGATTGCTGTTGCTGTTGGATAGAAGCACTCTTCTGTTGATCTAACTTTAGCTTCAGGCTCTGGAATACATCCGTAATTACGTCGTATTTCGTCGGCTTTAATAAATAATTCTCTACATTATACGCAATGGCTTGTTGGGCATATTCGAAATCTTTGTAACCGCTAATGATAATGACACGAATATGCGGATAGTTCTCATATATATGCTTGGATAATTGGATTCCATTAATCTCTGCCATTCGAATATCAGTTAGCACAATGTCAACCTCATGTGCTTTCAAATATTCGATGGCCTCTTTACCGTCCTCGAAATCAGCAACGATCTGAAACCCAAGTGATTCCCAATCTAGGAAATATCTCAACCCTCTGCGTACAATCTCTTCGTCGTCAACCAGAATAAGCTTGTACATGGTACGTCATCCTCTCGATGTTTTCACATCATTATATCGCAATGATATGTGGTTATTGGAGTCTTTCTGTGGATATTCTAAGCATTAGTTTAAAAAAGTAACTTTAATTGCTTTAAGTGCCTTCATCCAATCTATTTGCGCAACTTCGTATCCGTATCTTTAATTTGGCTACCTATTCAATTATACCCCGATTTCGTAATATTAAAGTAAGCAAAGGGGGAAACGACACATGAGAGAGACCGCATTATATACTGTGACAGATGAGACGACAAGCGAAATAATGACGAAGCCACTTAGAAGTAATTCATTTAAACGATTGGTAAAAGAGAATATAGCCTTATTTCTCCTAACCTTACCAGCTATTTTATATTATCTAATTTTTCACTACACACCGATGTTCGGAATCATACTTGCCTTTAAAGATTATAAGTATAGCGAAGGTATATTTGGGAGCTCATGGATTGGGTTCAAAAATTTTGAATATTTCTTCACATCAATGGATGCATGGCGAATTACAAGAAATACAGTTAGTTATGCGGGTGTATTTATCATCTTGGGGAATATCGCGGCTGTTACAGTTGCACTCTTGCTGTTCGAGGTTCGCGGGAAATTGGCTTTAAAATTTTATCAAACATCGATGATTATGCCGAAATTTTTATCTTGGGTTCTAGTCGGATATATGACGTACGCGTTATTTAATCCTACATTGGGTTATTTCAATCAATTGCTCCAATTCTTCGGATTTGAATCCATTGACGTCTACTCTAATTCCAAGTACTGGCCTTACATTATCGTGTCTGTGGAAGTTTGGAAAACGGTTGGATTAAGCTCCATTATTTATTACGCGGCCTTGATGAGTGTTGATCCAGAATTGTTCGAAGCTGCCAAAATTGACGGAGCTGGACGAATGAGACAAATATTCGCGATTTCACTTCCTTCACTTTCGCCTGTTTTAACGATTATCATCATTCTGGCAATTGGTAATCTGTTCAGAGGAGATTTCGGATTGTTCTACCAAATTCCAAGGGATATTGGCGTGTTGTATCCAACAACGGATGTTATTGACACTTATGTTTACCGTGGATTGCGTTCAGGGGACTTCGGGATTTCAGCTGCTGTAGGATTGTTCCAAGCTGTCGTCGGACTTATTCTGATCGTTATTAGTAATATGATTGTTAAGAGAGTAAACCCTGATAATTCTTTGTTCTAATTTGTCAATAAAAGTGTAAGAAGGAGGCGGCCCAGAATGTCTAAACCATTCTCTGCTAATTTAGGCAATAAGTTAATTCATGTGTTCTTGATTCTATTAAGTTTAGCGTTCATCATTCCATTTCTTCTCGTCATCGC
>NZ_JBFUHL010000156.1:0-3499 GCF_056402415.1 Paenibacillus sp. P4_A9 | reverse complement strand
GCTTCAACCGCTTACCCATTAACGAAGTCTATCGTACCTGGCAGGAAATGGCTCATATTTGGGATTTTATTCACAATGCTATTTAGTGGAGGCGTTATCCCAACTTATCTAGTTGTCAAGCAGTTAGGGTTATTGAATTCACTCTGGTCGCTGATCTTGCCGGGTATGATTTCTGCCTACAATACGCTCGTGATGATGAGCTTCTTTCAGACCATTCCTATAGAGATCGAGGAATCGGCTGAAATGGATGGAGCGAACCCACTGCATATATTTGTTAGACTCATACTGCCACTGTCTATGCCAGTTCTAGCGACGATTTCGTTATGGATTGCTGTGGCTCATTGGAACGAATTTTTCACTGCATTGCTTTATATCAACGAGAGGGCAAGTTACACCTTATCTCTGTTGTTAAGAGATTTAATTAGCGGTCAGGACTACGCTCGTTTCACTGGTGAAGTATCAAATACGTCAACAGAGTCTGTAATTGGCGCAACGATTGTGGCGACGATTTTACCCATATTGTGTGTATACCCATTTCTACAGAAGTACTTTGTGCAAGGTGTTATGATCGGTTCGATCAAAGGGTAATTTCATGCTTGTAATAAGCATGTTTTTATAGGGTACATCATAAAAAGGAGGGTTTCTATGTCGCCGAAAAGAATAGGACGTACCGTACTTTGTTGTTCCTGCGCGCTTAGCATGGTGTTAATTGCCGCTGGTTGCACGGGAACGGGGAAAGATGCCGAAGGCAGCAAGTCAACTGGAGGACCTGTCACTTACAATATGTTTCGAAATGCCGCTTATATCGTGGGCTATCCAGATGATGGGGGACCCTATAAACAGACTATTCTGGATGCTGCAGCCAAGGCCGGAATAAAGGATATTGATTATAAAATCACCATCTCTGGCGGAGCGGAATATTTCACAAAGTTAAATGTGCTTTCCGCATCTGATAATCTTCCTGATTACTTCTCGGTGGATATCCCAACGATGATCAAGTATGCAGATGAGGGGCTTATCCTTCCATTGGATGATCTGATGAAAAAGAACGCGCCAAATTTGACAAAGCTTCAGAATGCAGGCGAGCTCGATGCACTCAGATATAAAGGGAAAATCTGGGCAATTTTTCCGGGATACCGTCCTGAAGCTTTCAACGGACCATCGGTAGTTGGCTACAATATCAGAACGGATTGGCTGGATGCGGTTGGTTTGAAAATGCCAGACAATCTTGATGAGCTTCACGCTGTCCTGAAAGCGTTTACGGATGGAGATCCCGATAAGAATGGCAAAAAGGATACGATCGGACTCACGATTGCGAAAACGGATTCCTCAGGCAGACAGGAGATTTTCAGCAATATTTTTGGTGCTTTCGGTATTCAGCCTACATTCTGGTTAGAGAAAAACGGTAAACTGCAAAAGGGATTTACCTTACCAGAAACAAAGGAAGCCTTGAAGGTGCTGCGCGATTGGTATAAAGAAGGCATTATTGATCCGGATTTCCCTGTTAATGAAGCGAAACAGGTTGATGAGAAGGTTGCCAACTCGAAGGTTGGAGTTTGGCTAGGCAGCGCATTAGATGTCAATCCAACAACACCTCGTGCCTCTGCGCTTGCCAAAACAAATCCAAACGGTAAAATCGGCTTTTTACCACCGCCAACTGGACCAAAAGGTCTGCGTGGAGGGGCAGAGACTGCTCCTGGCTACGGGGATTTAAGGGCAATCTCTGCGAAAGCTAAGGATCCAGATCGCTTGGTTAAGCTGATTGATTGGTCAGCGAATCAAAGTGAAGATGGCGGCTTTTCGCTAGTGACCTATGGTAAGGAAGGCGAACATTATACTTATGATAAAGCAACAAACATACTAACACAGAAAGCCAATATTTTGGATTTATATAAGCTAGGATTAGGGAATCCTGTTMGTTTCGTTCAAGTTGTTGACCGCCGATGGGTGCCATCAGAAGATGCCCGTAAAGCCATCAGTGTGAGTAATCAATATATTACGAAGAACGCTTACTGGAAAACGACGCCTACGATGTTTGATTATCCGGATTTGGAATCGAAGCTTTGGCCGGAATATGCTTTGAAGATCATACTAGGCCAACTGCCAGTAGAAGCATGGGATGAATTCGTAAAGAAGTATTATGAGCAAGGCGGCAAAGCAATTGAAGACGAAGTGAACAAGACTTGGAAGTCAGAAAAAGCAGCTAAATAGCGGTGTTTATACTTGGAACCGAATTGAACTGATATAAGCTGGGAGTGAGTTAGTTGTCATGAGTAAAATGAGTAATAAGCAGCCAAATGTTATTGTCTTTTTCACGGATCAACAACGCTGGGATACGACTGGCGTACATGGAAATCCTTTAGATCTAACTCCTAACTTCGACAGAATGGCAGGCTTTGGAACGCATATTTATAACTCTTTTACCTGTCAGCCTGTTTGTGGACCAGCGCGTTCTTGCTTGCAGACTGGCAAATATGCAACCACAACAGGTTGCGTGACTAATTTCAATCCGCTGCCAGAGGATTCCAGAACATTAGGACATTATTTCAAGGATGCGGGCTATCAAACAGCCTATATCGGTAAGTGGCATTTGGCTGGTGAGGAGCCAGTACCAGAAGAGAAGAGAGGCGGATATACGCACTGGCTTGCGGCTGAGCTGCTTGAGTTTTCTTCGGACTCTTACAATACTGTTTTGTATAACAATGACAATCAGGCTGTCAAGCTTCCGGGTTATCGCGTAGATGCCCAAACTGACGCCGCCATTCGATTCATTGACAGCCATCAGGATGATCCATTCTTTTTGTTTCTTTCCTATATTGAGCCTCATCATCAGAACCACATCGACGACTATCCAGCGCCTGACGGCTATCGGGAACGATATGCCGGTAGGTGGATACCTCCGGATTTAGCGGCACTCGGGGGCACAGCTTCTCAGCATTTAGGGGGCTATTTCGGGATGGTACGCCGGTTGGATGAAGCGCTAGGAAGACTACAGGATAGCCTGAAAAGTCTCGATTTGAGCGAGAATACGATTATCCTGTTTAGCTCGGACCATGCTTGTCATTTCAAAACACGAAACAATGAATACAAGCGCTCTTGTCATGAGAGTTCTATTCGAGTCCCGACAGCAATCAGCGGACCAGGATTTGAGGGTGGCGGACGTATCCAAGCACTTGTCAGCTTGATTGATCTTCCTCCGACACTTTTGGATGCTGCCGGAATTCCCGTCCCTGAGCAAATGCAGGGCAGATCCATCCTGCCATTGCTGCAAGGTGGAAAGCCGAATTGGCCAGCGGAAGTGTTTGTTCAAATCAGTGAAACCCAAGTTGGGAGAGCGATTCGCACGAAGAGATGGAAATACAGTGTTCACGCTCCMGATAAAGACCCGATACGTGACACTGGATCTGATGTGTATGTGGAACAATTTCTATATGATTTGCTAGCAGATCCGCATGAGCTTACAAACTTGGCAGGCTACGAGTCACATAAGGAAGTATCC
>NZ_JBFUHL010000155.1:0-3544 GCF_056402415.1 Paenibacillus sp. P4_A9 | reverse complement strand
CATATGAAAGTGTCACGTTATAGCCGATCTTCGCTAATTCCATTGCGTATTTGCCTGGTCCAGCCCCGTTATCTACGACATGACCTGCTCTAGGGAGATACTTCTTCATGTAGTTCCAATTTACCGTAAACTCAATAGGCTCGCGATCCAGTCTTCCCCATTCATCAAACTTGGCATAATAATCGATCACATTCTTCATACGCTTTCCCTCCCCTTTTTGAAATACAAAAAAACCCATCGCCTACAAAGAGGCGACAGGTCTAACCTTCGCGGTACCACTCTTCTTGATTTGCAACACTAATACTTACAAATCCTTGGGACCCGATTACGGAGGTAAACCGTTAAGATCTACAGGACACTTCGATCTTACCGCTCAAGGGTGAGTTGGGGATTCTATTGACTGTCTTCCACCGAATCGACAGCTCTCTGGACAATAGGGGGTCCTTATTGGTCCCAATCATTGCGTTTCCAATATGAAATTGTGTTGGTGATGTTAGTTTATAATCCCAAATAATTCCTGTCAATAGCTCTATTGACCCTATAAATGCTAGTATCAAAGCATAATACAGATAATAGCATGTTCACAAAATCAATCCGTTGTTTAAATCATACTTAACACTTCGTCCATCCAACTACAATCTTCATCTATGCCATAGGTTTCACATAAGCTTTTATGTACGCTTTTGAAAGCTGGAAACATACTTTTGATCACTTGCATAATCTGTTCAGGTTCTCTCGAACTAAACCAATTTTCAAGAAGTACTAACTGCCAAGCATGTAAGTTACTTCTGTTTCCTTCTAATTTTGCCCAATTCCCATAGCTATTCGGTTGAATGCCTAATTCCATGTACCACGCCGTCGTCATTAACAAGCGAAGCTGATCCAGACAATGTAGCGCATAATAGATTTCATTTCTCTTAACTCTCCGGTATGCTTCGTGAACATGTGCAAAAAATTTAGTTCTCCACATTTCGATTTCTATCACTGTTGGTTTGTAGGAGAGTTTCAACGATTGTTCTACGATGTCTTTCATCCATTCATTCGTGTCATGGACAATTTGAATGTCCTGCAACCAAACGGATGGTTGAATGTCCTTCACTCTATAATAGAAAGTATCGACTTTAATAAAGCTGCGAAAGTGAGCAGTACTGTACGTTGCCCAAGGCATGTCTTCATAGAATAAAACATCGCCCCAATTCGCGGCTCTCCCTTTTTTATCCAATCGATACGCTTCAAATACTTCTTCTTTCACGACAACTCGAAGATCAATGTCTGAGTAAAGATCGGTCTTCTTATTTCCTACAGACCCTCCATAAAACACAGCCAAAACATGTTCATCCTGAAGTAAATCCTTTTCGATGGCGTGCAGCAGGTTGTCTCGATGTTTTGGAAGTTCGACATCTCTTTCTCTGAAATGAGTTACATACTCAGACATATTGGATCATCTCCTTACTGAACAATACGGCTCCGCTAACTTCCTTACACGCTCGATCCCTTCCCACATATCACCTGGACCATCGTAAACAAGTGTCAGCGGTCCTTCATAGCCAGCCTGCTTGGCGATATCTAGACAGTGAATAAACTCAGCTTCATCTGGAAATCCCTCGGCATTCGTTTGTGATTTGGCATGGATGGATTCACTATGAGGAATCGTTCGGGCAAGATCAGCAAATTTCTCCATGCCTTTGAAATTCCCAAAATCTGAAGTAAACCCAAGGAATTCGCCGCATCCTTCCATAATAGCAAGACAATTGTCCCCTGTTGAGGAAAGGGATTTGAAATTCTCAGTGACAACGCGTACACCATGTTCGGCTCCGTATTGCCCTAGCTGGCAAAGTGCTTCAATCGAGCGCGCCAATGCTTCTCGGTCCGATGGATCCGCTTCACCAGCAATTACTCGCACCCTTTCGGCTCCTACTCGTGCCGCGATATCTATCCAACCTTTGCTCCATGCGATATCTGATTGTCTACGGATCTCATCCGCGCTGGAGATATCTCCGTATTCAAGCAACAGCGTATAGAAACGCAGCCCTTCTTCAGCAAATGCATTCTTTAACGTAAGCAGATATGATTCACTCGTCTCAGGAAAATGAAAATGACATAYTTCCAGTGACGAAAACCCCTTCCCTGCTAATACTGCCGGTAACTCAAGCAACGAAAGCAGCACTGGCTGATCTTGCGCATTTGTAATTTGCGTACACGTTTTTTCATCCCAACCTGTCCACCGCAATGGGCCTAGATTTCGATGTAAACTCCAACTTGTCAGTGATAGAAATGGCATAACTTCCATCCTTTCAATACGTCTATTTTTAAATATCTTATCAAAGTCATTCAGAAATAAACATATTCGAATACGCAGATAGATGTCTTATTATGCTATTTTCCTTGGTATTCCTCTAGTTAAAGTATTACATCACATTAATAATTAATGTTATTAATTAATAAATCTCAATAAAATTAAGCGGCAGCCTCGTAAAGAATTTATTGCACTCTCGTTTCTGCTTAGTTGAACAAATCGTTCCTAACAAGTTAATTGCCCACCATGAAAAATTTTCAGGATAAATTCCCGTTCTGGAATCTGCAACTGAATATAAGATTGCAGAAACTCCTTATTGTCGTAGGGTACTTCAATTAGCTCTTCTCTGATTGTATTCTCCGTTAACGAAACAATACCATATCTTGCACGCGGTTTATTGTAACAACCTAATGCACCAGGATTAAAATAAGTTCTTTTACTTGAAACAAAATGGTGAATCATATGATGATGGCCAAAGCATACCATCTTATAATTGGTTTCTTTGTAGAGTTGATCTAACTTCTCCGTTGACGGGTTCTTTTCTATAGACAAAAACCAGCCGTCTTGATTGGTATGATAATGAGTGAAAAGCAGGTCTTTATTGTAATGATTGACGATTAATTGTTTTGGCCATTTACTCATCGCTTCGATGTACTCGGGGTTAATTCTATCTGCCAACCATTGGTGATGGTGCCGTTCATTTTGATGCCCTTTCGGAGCGTCATCTCCATAAAACGCGGCCATTACCGCTACATCATGATTACCCACTACGAATGAAACATCCGTTCGTGACAATAGTAATTCAAGAACTTCGTTGGAATCGGGTCCAATGCCAACTACATCCCCCAAACAATAAATGTGATCAACACTCTTGGATGTAATATCCTGAAGCACCGCCATCAATGCAGGCCTATTTCCGTGTATATCGGTTATTACTGCTATTTTTTTCATTAACAAACTCCCGTCTTGTGTTCGTAACTAGAACTAGATCCCGAAAAAATAAGAAAACCTCTATCGAGGCCATTCAACGATCAGCGACCGCGCTTAGGTAAAATAACTGGATTTTATGATGTTAATTTCGCTGGTTTGGCTTGAAATTGCATTCGAACCTACCGTCTAGGATCCAGGGCCATGCAGCTGCAATAAATAACATTACAGGATAACGCTATTCGGCACTACGTTACATCCAATTGCAAATTAGCGTTACGCGTGCAGCTAATAACGCCAAAAGTTGATATTTCCTCAAGT
>NZ_JBFUHL010000154.1:0-3648 GCF_056402415.1 Paenibacillus sp. P4_A9 | reverse complement strand
CGCCACACCATTGGATACATGAACATGATGTCCACCGAAAACATAGTTACCATCTCCTAATCCCATAGCTTGCAAAGCATCAGTGATGAGTACTATGCCGTCCGGTCCTTTCAAACGATGCATCATTCGGATGATCGCAGGATGCAAATGAATGCCATCCACAATCGCTTGAAGGCTTACATGCTCTTCTTCAAAGGCGGCTACCACAATACCGGGTTCCCGATGATGAATCGGACGCATGCCATTGAAGCAATGGGTAACATGACTTGCTCCGGCTGCAAAGGCTTGCTTTGCCTCGCTATAGGTTGCATCAGAATGCGCAACGGAAATGATGACTTCCTGTTCCTTCAGAAAAGAAATGAGTTCCATCCCGCCTGGTAATTCAGGGGCAATCGTAACCATCTTAATTAGTCCGTTAGCTTCTTCGAAGATCTCTTTCATTTCCTTTAAATCCGGATGACGTAAAAACTTTTCATTTTGCATGCCTTTACGCGCCTTATTCAGATAAGGCCCCTCCAGATGTATCCCAGCAATTCGGGCTCCAACTTCACGGCCAATTACACGTTTAACACTACGTATCATGGCTAGCAGGTCTTCAATAGTAGAGCTTACAGAAGTCACCAGAAACGAAGTGCAACCCGTTGCAGCACAAGCACGCGAGACCTCCTGGATGCTCGCTTCACTTCCATCCATCATATCGAATCCGTTCGCACCATGAATATGCACATCAATCATGCCTGGGATTAATACATGATCTTTACCATCCACAAGCTCGTAATCACCTTCCGGAAAGGACGAATGGCCGTTTTCTATCTTCTCAATCATTCCATTTCTTATCCATACCATGGCCGGTATAACACGGCTATCTGATTGAACCACTTTGACCTTGAGCAATAGTCTCATTTCTGTTTTCTCCATTATAATTTTCTCCTTACATTGAAAAATGGTTACATTTTTCTGATTTAACACTTCTAGTATGTCACTGGGAACTTCTTGATCGGTAACAAAATATCTACAAAGTCGACATCTAAAAGATAAACCGACTTGCTTTTAAACTTTGTGAAATCAACCACTGCAATCATCAGATCTACTAGCCATCCTACATCATCTTCATAAGGAAATAAAGTCATCTGTCTGAATTGCTATAGCTCCGTCCTTCCAACATAACGAAAAGGATTCTCATGAATTTAATGTTACGTTCTACTGCCCATTGCTTTAATAAACAAAAGAGGAGCTGCCGCAAAGCAAGCCCCTCAACTATAGTTCTGCGTTAGTTGAATCGTAAACTTTGCTAAGTTGAGTATTATAATGTGTTTCCTCAAAAGTCATTTGAGGAATCATATCAAGCCATTCAACTTTTGTTCCAAATCCTTCGAATCCCTGAAGCAAATCTTCTCTTGTACTCTTGTCGATACCGATTTGCTTCCAGATGATATACCCATCTATTTTTACAGCATTCGCAACTATTACTGTACACCATAAATCGCAATCATCTGGACACATTAGGATTGGCAGAACAACCTCTATACTTGCTGAATGGAACCGTTCTTTAATACATTCTTTTTCTCTCGGATCATTGACCCAATCAATAATAGTTGGAATCATGCCGAGAAGGTTATTTCGGGATAATGCTTATGTAGCAATAAATCCAAAGGAGTTCCATCGATTACAATAGTGTGATGTTCAATCTTACAATATTCACTCTTCAATGGTAAGACTTCAATTTTATTAACCTGTTCCATTGTTTAAACACCTCACTTTTAGCACATCAACCAACAATATTGTATCACGAAATATTCCACTAAACTGCCCGATAGCTTAATGAGGCTGCCACGTTTTCTCGGTGGTAGCCTCATTTGTAGTTTATTGAAGTAATGTTCTTCGTTAGTTGAATGCTATTTGTGCTTACAGGAACTTTTCTTAGTTCTTTAGATCATTGAAACTATCTATAAAATAACCAACTGATTTGTGCTCTTTATCAGATCTCTCTAAAAGATCTTCCAATGTACATTTTGTTTGGTCTTCACCAAATCTTCTTATAAGATCAGCTTTATAAAACTCCATGTCACGGCCTTCAAAAACATAATCTAATGCACCGTAACTATCCCCAATATATATAGTGAAGTTACAGCTAAAGTAATCTGCTATTTCTTTACATATGCTTCTAAGTTCTAATTGCAGTTCTGGGTTTCTCAAAAAACTATACCATCTAAAACATGAATTAAAATCACACATATATTTATTAAATATGAAGTCAAATCCTCCAGGACCGCTAACCTCGATWTATTCCTCATCGCCAATTACTAATGAATCAAACGAATCAAAGTTTAATGATTCAATTATTCGTTGACGATTTAATGACCATTCCCTTCTTAAGTGAGGGTTATTTTCATTCACATTTGCTATATATTGAACAATCTTAGGGAATTTAACTCCTTTAATAAGCTCCTCTCTAAACTTCTGTATAGACTCAAAATCAAAAGAATGTTGAAACGATGCAGAGAAATTAACCCCCAAAATGATCACTTCCTAACAGATAATTAAGGTAACTATGAGTCCACTTAAAAGAGATCCTTAGCTAATTTTAATTTAAATGCCTCCCTAAGCCTTTACATATATATACTACCACATATTGGAACAAATCTGCCCGTTACTTCAACAGATAAAGGCAGCCATTCGTGTGTCGGCTGCTGTCATGTCGTGATTGAACTATAGTTATCCGTTAGCTTAGATGCGGAGAGAATAAACTATTGTACAGGAAGATCAAGTTCTATACGGAGTTGATGTACKGTCTTTTCATTTTTTTGGTATTCTTCTCTTCCTTTTTTAAATCGTTCGATCATTTTTTCTGATTCTTCTGCCTTTTTGAGATACGTATCGTCGTTATATCTTTTCGCAGCATCCTTAAATTCATTGACACCCATTGAATAGTTTTCAATGGCTTCATCTAATCGCTTRGCRAAATTTTCAGTATCGTCAGGATCAGCTTCTAGTTCGAGCTTTCTTGTTTCATTACCGAGACTCTTAACTTTAATACCTTGTTGGTTTTTTGCATCTTTGTYCTCTCTTGTTTGGTCAGGCATCGCGTCCAATAAATTGTGCTCAATAGTTTCCTTATYCTTAGCTACCTTAGCTAGAGCTTTCAGAGATGCTACATCTTTTTCAGCTAGTGCGGAAATAGAAAATATACTTGCCCCAACTAAACATGTAACTGTAATGGCAATTAGTTTTGATTTTAATTTCACGAATTTCCCTCCTCTGTCGTCATACTTTTAAACGATTCCATTACTTGGAAGTTGCGTTAGACTGCCCTTTAGCTTAACAAGCCGATATTCAATTACACTAACCTGAATAGATCGTTTCGTGCTACTAGGCTTTCAATTCAAAAAAATGGAGATAATATTCATACTAAATCATACAAGATTGGGTGTCATAGCATGAAGGAAATGTTTTTTGCATGGACAATTGGTCTAGTTATGATGATTGGCAGCGGTTATTTTGTTTATGGGTCGTTAAAGGATGCAATGAAACACGTGAAAAGTTACGGAGCCGAAAAAGCTGAAAACAGGTTACTCTGGTGGTACTTAGGCTGGCCATTTGTAATACTAGATGTGCTTGGGAAGCCTGGACGTCCTAACATGATTCTTT
>NZ_JBFUHL010000153.1:0-3650 GCF_056402415.1 Paenibacillus sp. P4_A9 | reverse complement strand
GGATTCATCCTCAGAAATACCTGCTTTTTCAAGCTTTTTAATTTCGTCATTCGCATCACGGCGAATATTACGAATCGCTATTTTGGCTTCTTCGCCAAACTTCTTCGTCATTTTCACTAAGTCAGCACGACGTTCTTCCGTTAATGCAGGGATAACAATACGAATAACGATCCCGTCATTCGATGGTGTTAAGCCTAGATCAGACTTCATAATTGCCTTCTCAATAGAAGACATAGAGCTTTTATCCCATGGTTGAATGAGAAGGGTACGAGAATCTGGTGTAGTCAAATTAGCTAATTGATTTACTGGCGTCATCGCACCATAGTATTCCACTTGAATGCGATCTAATAAAGATGGCGTAGCACGTCCCGCACGAAGGGAAGTCAAATCTCTTCTTAGCGCTCCAATTGCTTTGTCCATCCGATCTTCGGCGTTCTTCTTCACTGATTGCGGCATGGTTTATACACTCCCTCTTACTGTAGTCCCAATTTTATCGCCAAGGACCACTCGTTTGATATTCCCTTTTTCCGTGATGTTAAATACAACTAACGGAATGTTGTTATCCATACAAAGGGAAGATGCAGTGGAGTCCATGACACCAAGGTTGTTACTAATAACTTCCATATAGGTTAATGTTTCGAATTTCTTCGCAGTAGGATCTTTGAAAGGATCAGCTGAGTAGACGCCATCCACTTTATTTTTGGCCATTAGAATAACTTCAGCTTCAATCTCTGCCGCTCTTAAGGCAGCTGTCGTATCCGTAGAGAAGTAAGGGTTACCTGTCCCCGCGGCGAAAATAACAACTCTACCTTTTTCAAGATGGCGCATAGCTCTCCTGCGTATGTAAGGTTCAGCGACTTGTTGCATAGTAATGGAGGACTGGACTCTTGTTGGTACCTCAATGTTTTCCAATGCATCCTGTAAAGCCAGTGAATTCATGACAGTAGCAAGCATTCCCATGTAATCCGCTGTTGCACGATCCATGCCTTTCTCACTACCTGCGATTCCACGCCAAATATTTCCGCCGCCAACAACGATAGCAACCTCAACATTTAATTCTACTACATCTTTCACTTGTTGAGCAATGGAGGTGATCACTTCTGAATCAATGCCATATCCCTGCTGTCCGGCTAAAGCTTCGCCGCTCAATTTAAGCACTATTCTTTTATAAAAAGGTTGACCCAACTTGTATGACCTMCGTTTCCATGCATAACTCCATATCTTTAAGGGCTAAAAAAGAAGGAACACCAAGTGTTCCATCTTTTTTGAATGCCTATTATAGTTTAACTTGGGACATAACTTCTTCCGCAAAGTTTTCTTGTTTTTTCTCAAGACCTTCACCAAGACCGAAACGAACGAAACGGCGAATGGAGATGTTCTCGCCGATAGCAGCGATTTTCTCATTCAACAATTGGTCGATTGTTTTGTCTGGATCTTTAATGAATGCTTGCTCCATTAAGCAGAACTCTTCGTAGTATTTACCAATACGGCCTTCAACCATTTTATCGATGATTTTCTCTGGCTTGCCTTCGTTCAAAGCTTGGTTACGAAGAATTTCTTTTTCTTTTTCCAAAGCTTCTGTTGGTACTTCTTCACGACGAACATAGCTTGGGTTTGCTGCTGCAATGTGCATAGCGATGTCACGGCAGAATGTTCTGAATTGCTCTGTTTTACCAACGAAGTCAGTTTCACAGTTGATTTCAACAAGAACGCCAACTTTACCTCCAGCGTGGATGTAAGATTCTACAGCGCCTTCTGTAGCAATACGTCCAGCTTTGTTAGCTGCTGCAGAAAGACCTTTCTCACGAAGAAGTTCACCTGCTTTGGTGATATCGCCGTTTGCTTCTTCAAGTGCTTTCTTGCAATCTAACATCCCTGCACCTGTTTTTTCACGTAATTCTTTTACTTGTGCTGCTGTAACTGCCATTGTAAGAAACCTCCAGTTAAATTGTTTTTGTCAGTATGTAACACCAGTTTATTCTCTAAAAAAAGGGTGGTGACAGGCTGTTACACCTTCCAACCACCCTTTTCACTTTGCTATAAATTAAGCTGTTGTTTGCTCGCCTTGGTGTGCTTCGATAACTGCATCAGCAATTTTCGCTGTTAACAATTTAACTGCGCGAATCGCATCATCGTTACCAGGAATCACGTAATCAATTTCGTCTGGATCGCAGTTTGTATCAACGATACCAACGATTGGAATACCCAATTTACGAGCTTCTGCTACAGCAATACGCTCTTTGCGAGGATCGATAATGAAAAGTGCACTTGGCAAACCTTTCATGTTCTTGATTCCGCCTAGGAATTTCTCAAGACGCTCTTTCTCTTTGCGAAGAATGATAACTTCTTTCTTAGGAAGAACTTCGAAAGTGCCATCCTCTTCCCATCTTTCAAGAGTTTTCAAGCGATCGATACGTTTTTGAATCGTTTGGAAGTTAGTTAATGTACCACCCAACCAACGTTGGTTGATGAAGTACATGCCACAACGTTCTGCTTCTTCAGCTACGGAATCTTGTGCTTGTTTCTTCGTTCCTACGAAAAGAATAGTACCATTATCTTCGGATACGGATTTAACAAAGTTGTAAGCTTCTTCAACTTTTTTAACCGTTTTTTGAAGATCGATGATGTAAATACCATTTCTTTCTGTAAAGATATACTTGTCCATTTTCGGGTTCCAACGACGTGTTTGGTGACCGAAATGTACGCCAGCTTCTAAAAGCTGTTTCATGGAGATAACTGCCATCCCCAATCCCTCCTCTAAGTGGTTTATTTGGTATCCGCCGCCCCTCGCATCTTTGCATAAAACCTACCGAAGTAAGCACCATTATGCAAATTGACGGGCGTGAGTTTTTAACACCGTGAATAAATATACCACAACTAAAAACAAGGTGCAACCTTTTATCCTGAATGTCATTCTTCCCTTGAAATGGATAGTTTATGTATAAACAACAAAAAAAGATCTCTATATAAAGATCCTTTTGTAAGTAAACTATTGAATAGTAATAAGATTCGTTACGATGGTTGGCATATCATTCACACCTTCAAACTCATGGTAGCCAACCTGGATTTTGGTGTTGCCACCTTGCTTATCAAGTTCAGTAACAAATGCTTTGCGATCTGAAATTACACCCGAACGATATAGTAAATCAGCCACTGTCGAAGCATCAAGGTTTTGCTGAACATAAATGACGATCTTAGAAGAAGAAGCAGGCTGAGTCACTTTGGGCGAATCTTGTGGTTTGGTAGCTATTACCTTATCTGACTCATCTTTAAGTTTTTTCTGTATAGCGGCATCCAATTCCGCTTGGGTATACATCTTTACATTTTTCTCGAAAACTTGATAGTATTTGGAGGCTTCTTCCCTTATTTTCTGAGGGTCCATCTCCTCCAAAGAAATACCTGACTGACTGGGTGTTGATGGTCGAAAAAGCATCACTTGAAGAAGGATTGCACCTACAATTACACCTATTCCAATACCAGAAACTAAAGCTCTATTTTTAAACACGTGTCCGTTCCTCCTGTCTCGAAAGCTGAAGGATCAAACTGACCTCGCCTTTATTCATACTGAGCTTTTTGGCTATAGCCTCCACACTTTTCCCTTGATCATGCAAGGAAAACAAATCGGAGTATCTAGTTTTCATACTTAAACC
>NZ_JBFUHL010000152.1:0-3702 GCF_056402415.1 Paenibacillus sp. P4_A9 | reverse complement strand
CTGGCAAGGTGTGTTGAATTGAGGTGTAGGGTAAAATGAGTGTATTAGAACGTAAACAAGAAGTTGAAGCTCGGATTGCAGCTGTATGTCGGCAGTCAGGCCGTCAAGAAAATGAAATTAAGATCATCGCAGTTACCAAATATGTATCTTTAGAAACGACTGAACAAGTATTGAACACGGGTCTACAGCATATTGGTGAAAATCGTTGGCAAGATGTGAAACCGAAGTGGGAAGCACTTCATGATCGTGGAACATGGCATTTTCTAGGCCATTTGCAGACGAATAAGGTGAAGGATGTCATTAGCAAATTTGCCTTTATTCACTCCCTAGATCGGATATCTCTTGCCAAGGAATTGGACAAGCAGGCTGCTGCATTAGGGATAGAAGTCAATTGCTTCTTGCAAGTGAATATTTCCGGTGAAKCAACGAAGTATGGCGTCGCACCCCAGGATTTCTTCCAGTTTGCTGAGGAAGTAAGCAAGCTTACACATATTCGTGTTTGTGGATTAATGACGATGGCTCCTTACGAGCTTGAATCGGAAGAAACAAGACCTGTTTTTCGAGGCTTACGAGAGCTGCGAGACCAATTGAATGAGCGAAAGCTATTTCCTTATGAAGTGAAAGAGTTATCGATGGGCATGTCAGGCGACTTTGATGTGGCGATTGAAGAAGGTGCAACCTGGGTGCGATTAGGTACAGTTTTGGTAGGCAAAGAGGGCTAGGCATTAGGTATATAATGCCGATAAGATTTCGTCAGGAGGGAACCATGATGGGTGTGTATAACCGATTTATGAATTTTCTGGGGCTCCAGGAAGAGGAAGAAATTGTAGAGCGTGAACGGATTGTAGAAACGACGGAAGAACCTGAAACCAATCCTTATGAATTACGTAATAAAAACAAGGCGAATGTCGTAAGTATACATTCTCAGAAAAATTCACGCGTTGTCCTAAGTGAACCTCGCACTTATGAGGAAACACAAGACATTGCGGACCATCTACGTTCTCGTAGGGCCGTTGTCGTTAATTTACAGCGAGTTCGTGGTGATCAAGCCATCCGAATCGTAGATTTCTTAAGTGGTACGGTTTATGCATTGAATGGGTCTATCTCTAAGCTTGGACCGAATATCTTTCTCTGTACGCCAGATTCAGTAGATATTCATGGTCACATCTCTGAGATGATGGGCGAGGAATAGACGTATATCCTAACACAGAGGTGGATGACTACGTGGAAAACGTGTATGATTTTCTATGGGTTTTACAGAAACTTTATTTTTACATGATATTTGGTTATTTGATCTTATCTTGGTTTCCAAATGCACGTGACAGTTTTGTCGGTGGACTGCTCGCTAAGCTGGTTGAACCGTATTTGAGTCCATTTCGCAAAATTATCCCGAGCATTGGTCCCATTGATTTGTCCCCGATTGTGGCGCTATTCGCATTGAATTTCGTGGTTATGGGAATCATTGCAGTTCTTAAGTTCATTGCGAGGTTATTCTAACATTGACGAAAGAAATCTATGGCCATTTTCACCCAGACGAACACCATTTTGTAGATAAGGCCTGGGATTGGGTCCAGCGAGCTGCTGAGCAGCATGCCGTGAAATTAACCGATTTCCTCGATCCCAGACAAGCCTTCATTCTGAATTCACTCGTCAACCGACACCCGGATGTGCATTGCCGTTTTGATGGCGGTTATGAGGCGGCAGAACGTAGAAGAGCCTTGATTGCTCCAGATTACCGGACCTTGGAAGGTGAAGACATGGCTATGGCCGTGTTGGCGGTCTCCTCAGGAGATGGTAAATTTCTAACATTAGAACATGGAGATTACATGGGCGCCATTCTTGGACTCGGCATGAAGCGAGACAAGATTGGCGATATTCATGTTATAGATGGCGGCTGCCATTGCCTGGTGACCCAGGACGCCGCCGACTATTTGCATTTGAATTTATCACAAGTACATAGAGTACATGTTCAAACGGAATTGCTTTCTCTAGACAAGCTGGAGGTAGCGCAAGTACAACTGGATGAGCTTCATTTATCCGTTGCCTCCATGCGTATGGACGGTATAGTAAGCGATGTATTCCGGCTTAGCAGAGCCAAAGTGTTGCAACCGATCCAGGCTGGCCGTTGCCGCGTAAACTGGAAGCTGGAAGAAGATCCAAGCAAGCCCTTGAAAGAAGGCGATATGATCTCCTTGCAGGGATTTGGTAGATTTAAAGTGCTTGAAGTGGAAGGCGTATCGAAAAAAGGGCGAATTCGTGTGAAGATTGGCAAGTTTGCATGATCGTGGATAATTTATCCACGAACTTTGCAGGAATTGCTAATTTTCTGTCGAACTGAACTGTATAGACATGGGTGTAGGCTAGCTTTAAGAAAAGCTCAGCTTATACTTACGAAGTCAGTTTTGCTACGCAAAACGCTAAGGAGGGGCACTGATGCCATTAACACCGCTAGATATACATAATAAAGAGTTTTCACGTTCGTTTCGTGGCTATGATGAAGATCAAGTGAATGAATTCCTAGATCAAGTCATCAAGGATTATGAGGCGCTCATTCGTGAAAATAAGGATTTGCAGAATCAAAATTTATCTTTGCAAGAGCGTTTGGATCACTTCACGCATATCGAGGAATCATTGAGCAAGACGATTATCGTTGCTCAAGAAGCTGCGGATGAAGTCAGAAGCAATTCGAAGAAGGAAGCTCAGTTGATATTGAAGGAAGCGGAGAAAAATGCGGATCGGATTATTAACGAATCATTGACGCGCTCTCGCAAAGTTTCACTTGAAATCGAAGAATTGAAGAAGCAAGCTTCCATTTATCGCACACGCTTTCGGACATTGCTTGAAGCTCAACTTGAATTATTGAACACAGAAGGCTGGCAAAGTATGCAGTTTGAGACTACAGAAGAGTAGGCATGGGGCCATAGGCAGTTATCTTATTGACTATGACTGCCAGATTGGTTATACTCCTGTTAAATGTATCGCAATAAAGCTATGACTGGAACGAGTAGGGCGTTATGAGCAGTGTCAGCGAATTAGGGTTTTGGTGTGAGCCTAATCTCTGCAGCGTACCGAATATCCCCCAGGAGCGTCTCTTGAATCAAGTAGGGAGAAACGGGTCATGCCGTTACACATGATCGAGTGAAGAAGCTCTGTTCGATTCGCCTTTAGGCGTGTGTTCATGATGCTTTTTAACGAGGGTGGTACCGCGAGTTGAGTTTCTCGTCCCTTTTTGGGATGAGAGGCTTTTTTTGTTTTTTAGACAATGAATAGATTGAACCAGGGATGGAGTGGTAATCATGGATTATGGCAAAACATTAAATCTACTACAAACAGAATTTCCGATGAGAGGTAATTTACCTCAAGCCGAACCGAAAATGCAAGAACATTGGGAAGCGGAAGACATTTATGCCAAAGTACAAGAGAGTCGCAAGGGAAGAACGAAGTTCATTTTACACGATGGACCTCCCTACGCGAATGGAGATATTCATATCGGTCACRCACTTAACAAAGTGTTGAAAGATATAATCGTACGATTCAAAACACTGCAAGGCTTCGACGCGCCTTACGTACCTGGTTGGGATACGCATGGTTTGCCGATCGAGCAAGTGATTACGAACAGCGGGAAAGTCGATCGGAAAAAGATGACTGTACCTGAGTTTCGTGAATATTGCAAAGAATACGCGCTGCAATCGGTTGAGAAGC
>NZ_JBFUHL010000151.1:0-3906 GCF_056402415.1 Paenibacillus sp. P4_A9 | reverse complement strand
TCCTTACACAGAAGCGCTTCTGTCGGCCGTACCTGAGCCTGATCCCGATTATAAAAAAGACCGAATCATTCTCGAAGGTGAAGTACCGAATCCAGCCAATCCTCCAAGCGGGTGTCATTTCCATCCTAGGTGTATGTATAAGACTGACAAATGTGTGAAGGAAGAACCAAAGCTGCAGGATTTAGGCAACAAACATTTCGCAGCTTGTCATTATGCTGACCAACTTAACTTAAGAGGTGTCGTCCATGAGTAAACCAACAACGAAAGATCATATGCCGATTAACCCAAATGCGAAAAAGCTGATTGTTTTCCTAGACTGCGGAGATACCATCATTGATGAAGGAACCGAAATTAGAGATGACCATGATATTGTGATAAAAGCGGATCTGATTCCAGGGGCAGATGTCATGGTGAAGACGCTTGCCGAACGTGGTTATATCCTGGCACTTGTAGCTGACGGCAGAGCGCAATCTTTTAAAAACATGCTGACCGACCATGGCTTGTATGATTATTTTACGACCATGATTTATTCGGAAAGTATTAAAGATGCGAAACCAAGTCCTCGTATGTTTAAGGCAGCGATGGGTGCTTTAGAACTCACTGAGCAGGATTGCTCAAGAATTGTAATGGTAGGAAACAACTTAAGCCGAGATGTGAAAGGCGCTAACCAAATGGGGATCACGAGTATCTTCTTGAGCTGGACGCCGAGATATCCGAAGCTGCATGAAGACGAAAGTCAAAAGCCTGCTTATACAATAAGCAATCCGGTAGATTTAATTGACTTAGTCGAGAAGCTTAATGCACAATTGGAGTAAATGGACTTTGTAACGAAGGGATGTATACCCGAACATGGCAAAAATTGATGATGTTGCAAGGCTAGCGAGAGTCTCAAAAGGGACAGTTTCTAATGTCTTTAGCCAAAAAAGACCGACAAGCAACGAAGTCAGAGAGCGTGTGATGAGCGTTTCTAGACAACTAAATTATGTCCCTAATCATACTGCGCGAAGCTTGGTTACCAAGAAAACGATGGCGATAGGGTTAACCATACCGCATGGCAGCTTCTTCTTTAGCGCATTTCATACACAGTTTATCAACGGGGTCATTCTGGAAGCAGCTTATTATGGGTATAGGGTTCTACTAGATATCATTCCGGTACATGAGGTGAAAACACCGTTTTTGACTAGTTATCCAATTGATGGTGCCGTCGTGATGAGGCCTACAGCGAATGATGAGCGTATCAACCACATGCATATGGGACAGATCCCATTTGTGACGGTAGGTCACGTGATGAATGAGAATATTGAGCATTCGATAAGCGTGGATAACGACAATGTACAGATGATGTTTAATATTTGCGAGTATTTAATTGGCAAAGGCCATAAAGATATTATGTTTTTGAATGCGAATGAGCATATGACCGTATCTATTGATCGAAAAGCTAGCTTCATTCATGCCATGAAGGAACACGGGCTAGAAGTAGAGGAGCACATGATTCATCATAAACCTGAGCTGAACTCAAGTGAATACATGAATTATGGCTATGAAGAGACGATCGATATTCTCGGTAAGCAGAAGAAAAAAGTAACCGCGATTATTGCCGATGATGACCGCACAGCATTCAGTGTTCTCAATGCCATCAAGGATCTGAATCTTAGTGTACCTGGGGATGTCTCTTTATTTGTGGTATGTGGTGATCACTCGATGATGGTACAGTCGAACCCGTCTTTGACGAGTATGGATTTACAGCCATCGGAACTAGGGGCTCAGTCGGTACGGTTGTTAATGCATCAATTGGGCGTGCTGCAAGGCGAGTACGTTGAAACGATCATTGTTGAAGGCAAAATTATTGAGCGAAATTCGGTTTCAACGATAGAACATGATGACAAGCACAAGTAGGGGAGCGAACATGATGAGTAATAAACAATGGAACGTAGGCATTATTGGCCTTGGCGGTATCGGCGATTACCATATGAGCAATCTTGCGAAAATTGCCAATACAAATGTTGCGGCTATCTGTGATGTGAATGCGAAAGCGGTTGAAGAGGTCGGGGCTCGACTGAATCTGCCGGCTGGGAAGCGATACACGGATTATCAAGCGATTATCGCTGATCCAGACATCGACTTTATCATTTCAGGTGTCTCGAATAAATTCCATGCTGACATCTTAAAATCTGCGATTGCATGCGGGAAACCTATCTTTTCTGAGAAGCCTTTTACCCGAACGATGGGAGAGGCGGATGAATTGCTAAGCTTATATGAAAAGAATCCGATTCCCTGCATGATTGGATTTTCCTATCGATACAGACCTTGTTTTCAATACGTAAAACAGCTTGTGACGGATGGCAGCTTAGGCCAAATTCGGCATATCGCTGCGCATTACCTGCAAGAGGAAAATGCACCTATGTTTAATAAAGAGTACACATGGCGCTTTAATAAAGATATGGCGGGATCAGGGATCTTAGCGGATATTGGCTCGCATATGGTGGATGCGGCACGTTTTTTTGTAGKGGAATTTCAACAGGTGTCTGGTATGATGAGCACGTTTACGGATCGCAGATTGGATAAGCGGACGGGGGAATACGTGGAAGTCGATGTTGATGATTTTACTGGCTTCCAGTGTGTATTAGAAGGCGGCGTGATGGGATCATTTTATACCCATAAAAATGCGATCGGTACAGGCAATCAGTTCAACGTTACCTTGTTTGGCGATTTGGGCACGGTCCGAATGTCAGTCGAAAAGCCAAATGAAGTTCATTTGACACTCAGATCGGGTGACAATCTACAATTGACCGAGACCGTCATTCACTTGGACGAGAAATCGGTGAAGCCGATGCTGCAGGATTTTGTGGATTATTTGGAGCATGAGAAGTCAGCTTCGCTCCCGACGATTATGGACGGGTACCGTAACCAGCAAGTGCTGCAAGCGATCATTGACTCAGCCAAAGATGGCGTGACGAGAAACCTTTAATTTCATTCACATATATAAAGGGAGGAAATTGAATGATCCGAGTAACGATTTGGAATGAATTTCTCCAGGAGCAACGAAAAGAAGAGGTAGCCAAGATTTATCCAAAAGGCATGCATGGTGCCATAGCTGACGGTATTCGTCAGGATGGATTTGAAATAAGCTGTGCAACCTTTAATGAGCCTGAGCATGGGTTAACTCAAGAAAAGCTGGATCAGACGGATGTTCTTATTTATTGGGGACATGTCGAACATAAGGGCTTTCAAGATGACGTAGTTGATCGCATTTGTAAACGTGTACATAGTGGAATGGGGCTCATCGTGCTTCACTCAGGTCATCATTCGAAGCTGTTCCGCAAATTGATGGGCACTTCCTGCGATCTTCTATGGAGAGAAGCGGACGAGAAAGAACGACTGTGGGTCATGGATCCATCACACCCAATCGTAGAGGGAATA
This sequence comes from Paenibacillus sp. P4_A9, assembly GCF_056402415.1. NCBI lineage: Bacteria > Bacillati > Bacillota > Bacilli > Caryophanales > Paenibacillaceae > Paenibacillus > Paenibacillus sp. P4_A9. The sequence continues at coordinate 486 of NZ_JBFUHL010000151.1, read as the reverse complement.
GGGCCATATATCGACTTGGAAGAAGAGGAAATGTATGGCGAGCACTTTGACATTCCGACACCTGAGGAGTTAATCCTCGTCAGTTGGTTCCAGGGAGGAGAGGTGTTCCGCAGCGGATGCACCTACCGTCGCGGCCAAGGGAAAATCTTTTATTTCCGTCCTGGTCATGAGACGTATCCGACCTATCACAACAAAGATGTGCAGCGCGTCATTGCTAATGCGGTTAAATGGACAGCTCCGATTCAAAGAGAAAAAACATTCTACGGACATCATATGCCTCTCGAGGAAATCAAGAAGTAAGCATGGTTTCCAAGCGCATTCGTCTTAAAGAAAAGTTAAAGAGCTTCTTTCATGGTGAAAGAAGCTGTTTGGCTTATGCTTGCAAGGGTAAACGTGATGATTGGTTGGACATCGAACGAAAAGCTAGTCAGGTACTTTAATGAGATGGGGGAATTGGGATGAAGCGATATCCAATGCTGACTGCAC
>NZ_JBFUHL010000150.1:0-4108 GCF_056402415.1 Paenibacillus sp. P4_A9 | reverse complement strand
CACTTGGTGAGACTTTTATTTAAACATGGAGCCCATATTATATTTAGGTCACATCCACATGTTCTTCAGCCGTTAATTGTGAGGGGAAAGCAACAGTTGGTCATGTATTCCTTAGGTAATTTTATATCTACAAAATTAAGGGGAAACGTTCATACACAAAGCAGTATCATTCTTAATATTAAAGTCAAAAAAAATGATGAAGGAACATAATCATTACGGAGACTAATTATATTCCGACTTTAGTACATCGGAAACTTGAAAGTGATCGCCATAAAACAGAGGTAATCTCAGTACGTGAAGCTTTAAATGAAACGCATCCAAAATTACGAGCAGATTCGCGTGAACAATTTCAAAACATGTTAAACCATACGATAAAAATAATAAAAAGTAAGGTGTAAACTTAGGAGGATGGCTTTCTCTTATCGCCTGAGACTCCAGGCTGCATCTTTGGATTATTTTGAGCGTAGGCACGAGCTCCGCGCTGCTGTTCCTCTCGCTGCAGTTTATATTAGAAATGGTGGCAATTGGAGCATTTGATGGTAAACAGAAGGTAATTACTTTACGAAGTAGTGGAGCAAAGTAAGATTTTCCTTCCTTTTACAACGGGGGCATAATTGAATATATTGCAAACAAGCTGCCAGCATCGATGGGGCAGCCTGTTGAGCTATCGCAGAACGATAATTGAGGGGCTTGCTTCGCGGCAGCTCTTCTTTTGTTTATTAATGTAACGGGAGGAGAACGCATTTATTGAAAGGAAAATCCAATCACATCTTCGTGGTGACACATACCCTAAATAATGATGGGTCCAGGGTGCGGGAATAGCATAGGAAAACCCGTTTAATTTTATCTATCATGAAAGGTGTGAAGATTACGGATGATTTCGCGTGCTATTTTTGATGTAAATATTGTGCCTGATTTTGAAAATCGCGCAGAGTTAGTCGGTGATTGCGGAGGTTCCCCCTTGCCTAAATTTGGCGTTACAATACCCAACGGTAGGGTGGTCTTGCGGAAAGGAACTGCTAAGGTAACGGTTTCATTAAATAACAGTGATTCTTCTGAATGCATTGATAATAATATTAATGTGGGTGCAAAAACYGCGCGAATGTTAGGTTTAATCAATAAGAGGCGTTACATTCTTCGGTATGATTCGGTAAGTCGAAGCATTTCTTTTTTTGCAAAGCCAATATCGCGAACTGCGATTCCCACGAGAATTGGACGCACGGTCATTGAAAAACCAACCGATGGCCGCACTGTAATCACTCATATAAATGATAATGAAATATTCGTTTCGGCGATCGGCGTAGTGGAACTCGGAATTCTGAAGAACCAGTTGTTAATGAAACGTGGACTTGTAACTAAAAGGGTTCGACTTCGAGCTGGCCGCGAAATTTTTGTTGAACAATTCATTCAAGTAACCCCCAATACTGCGAAAAAGTTTGGCTTGCTTAAAGGCAACACACCCGTTACATTCAACCAAATCAGCTCTGTCCTTCGCATCCTTCCTAGAAAATAAAGGAAAGGGTAATGCGAAACGTTCCAAAACTATTCACACATTCATTCTGACACTATCTCCCTAGGGATTAACGCCATTTCAAATAGTATATTTATTGAAATGCTGTTTGACTGAAGAACATCAACATCTATTGATGTGACACAATTTTCCTCTAGTTGCATACTGTGGAAGGAATTTAGTTGGAAATGTTGTTGGAGAGGATGAGAGCATAATGGCAGTTGCGAAAACTACAGCTTCACTGATATCAATCGGTACCGAAACTCGTGAAGTTTCTGTTAACACTCAGTTAGCTGATTTTTTTAGTCGAAGTGGGGCTGGATTTACTTTTGGAGCACCGATAACAATCAAAAGAGGCGCTAATGTCAAGAGGTTAATCATGACGTTAGACACGTTCGAGGACGATCCTCCTGGAAAATTATTGCGGTTAAATAATAAAGATATTAAATTTTTTGGCTTTGCTTTAGGGGAAAGAATTGCAGTAAAATATGACAGCAAAGCAAAGATCATGACACTCTTGAGTGCTGGGGCTAAGTAAATTGTGAAAAATGAAAATATATGATTGAAACGGGCGGAGTCTTGGGTAGTGATACTCTAGGCTCTTTTGTTATCCGCGGACATCGAAAGGTAGATGTGGTTCTAGGCATATAGGAATATATCCATAAATGGGGTTAGTAATGCGAGACGCTGGACCAAGAAATGCATAGACCGCGTACTATCGTTCTTTGAAGATTGGAAGATCTAGGGAACTGTCGGGATAGATTGAATTGTGGTCATATTTTATTTTATCGATAGATGGTTGTTTGGAGTTGCTGTTGAACTAACGAAAACTATAGTTCAATCACGACATGACGGCAGCCGACAAGCATTGGGCTGCCGTTGTCCGTTGAAGTAACGGGCAATTTCGCGGAATATTTAATCCCTATTTTCTTCCCTTATCTGACGCACCACAGTTTTAACATTTGATTCTCAATGACTCTGTGGGCAAATGTCCATACCAACAACATATTTCCCTAATAGATTAGTCTAGCCGAAGAGAAGGATGAGAAGGATGTCATCACGATGATCGTGAAGGGGATATTGGATGTAAGTGTAAGCCGCAACGGCAACAATATTATGAATCTGTTAACTGACTGTGGCGGTTGTCCGTTACCTCCATTAGCTATTTCTTCCGGACCAGTAACAATGTGGAGAAGAAATACGATTGTCAATGTCGAGCTTGAGAGAGAGTAGGCAGATGCAATGTTGCAGCTGCGGATCAATCTGGGAAGTAAGAGAACATCCGCCATTTGGAAGACATCCGGTCATATGATCGTTACCTTTTCTCAATTAATGGAAGTTAATTAGTGAGCGACAGGAAAAGTTGAGGTTGGTTAAAATAAAGTTGTAATCTGGTGAACACATGAGTGCGATTTCGTGTGTCTTTTGAGAAGTTCCATCAGTTCGAACGACGGTGTATGGTAGCCCCCACTGCAGCTACATATTATTTTTAATTATCATAAGCCTACTATTAYGACAACCTTACGATCCCTGTTACTCAGGACGTACAAACGATTGGTTCGGGCATTCAAAACACCGTTAAAAGGTTCGACTCCCGAACGTATACGTGTAAGAATCGTGTTATCCGCCCCATTTATCACGATAACATTGCCGCCAAATTCCGGAACATATACAAGGTTTCTTATAGGGTCAACATTGATAACAGCTGGAGATTCGCCAGTGCGTACCGTCTGGATTAACCGATTTGTTCGCAAATTTACTGCACTTACTGTGCCACCATCAGGATCTGCAGAATACAGTCGATTTGTTCGCTCATTTAAAGCGGGATCAATGATTTCATGGACAGTAGGGGGGGATATTACGGTTATGAGTCTGTTGGTGTTTCCATTAACTACAACAATATCAGCGTCTTTAACGACATAAATTCGATTTGTCCTAGTATTGATTAAAACTACGAAAGCTGGCCCCGTTTGAGGATTTGCGATTATCAGATTGCTCTTTCCATCTATGACGGCCAAGTTCCCTGTATTCGCAAACACGACATAAATCCGATTCGTTAAAGGATTCACAGCAACACTTGTCGGTTGAATTCCGACCAATGGTATTTTAGACATAATTTTGTTGGTTTCGCCGTCGATAACAACTAATGTGTTACTACTTCGATTGATTACATAGATTCGGTTGGTGGACGGATTTACAGCTATATTTCCCACACTGGATGAAAGCTTGATCGTCTTTACGATCCTATTTGTGATACTGTTAATGACGGAAACGGTTCCACTTATTGTATTGGATACATAAAATCGGTTGGTACGAGGATTTACCGCAGCGTGAAACGGGTTGTTGCCAACACTTATGGTGCGAATTATTCTATTCGTATCACCATTTATTACAGTGACGGTATTACTTCCGGTGTTAAGTACATAAATCCGGTTAAGGGGCTCATTAAGATAGATTTTGGAGGGGTTTCTTTCAACTGGTATAGTCTTGATGACACGATTCCTCAATGATAATCGAGTAATGGAACGCTTAGTCCTCATATTTCTTCTAATACCTCCATATATTAAGAATCCTATACTATATGCTCAGGATAAAAGT
>NZ_JBFUHL010000149.1:0-4166 GCF_056402415.1 Paenibacillus sp. P4_A9 | reverse complement strand
ATATGGCAAGAAAGGGATACAGTTTTATATCACAAGAATAACCCAAATAATTAAAGCCGCTGTTTATGCGACTTTTAATGAGATCAAGTTGTTATCACCGTTACTTACTTCCGTTGGAAGCTCGTACACTAACATTAGTCTTAGCTGATTATTTTTGTAGATGAACGGGCAATGTTACATATTTTAATAACTTCGTTAACAAATATCTGTAGATCAGTATCTTTAAAATCCTCAAGAGTCATATATTTGACAATCTCCGCGCTTTTGGCTTTGATTGATATCTTAGTTGTTTTTCCATTTTTAATAAATCCTAATTGTTCATCCAATTTTACTTCTGGAGAGATTTCTTTTAAATGTTTCGGGAAATCTTCCTTTAATGCCAGTTTAATTGCATCAATTGAAAAATAATTCTCAATTGCATACCTTTTAAGGCGAATACATTTTATTCCTTTATCCTTGCAATTTCTCATAAATCGAGTTCGAATAGGACTGCTTTTGGGGTCTGAGTCTATAATGGCTAAAACATTATTTCGTTCGGCGAAAACGTCTAAGTTAAGTTGTGCCATTATATCTCCACCTAGTGGCCAAAACTTTATGTTAAATTTTTCAAGAACATTATTTAGTTGCAGAATTCTCATTAACACTGGTATGTCGGTGGGTCCTTCTGTCAGAACTATAACATCTGACACGATATTATCAGTCACTGAATATCCTAAGTTTTGCAATATTTCAGATTTGTGAGTTTCGTCTGAAATAATAACTTGATCTGTAATATGAGAAAAAAAGATTCTGTCAGCAATAAAGGGGTTTAAAAATAAGCTCGAATGAGTCGACATTAAAAACTGCTTATTTCTGATTTTCTTAATAAATGTCAAAAGATTCTTCTGCAACTCTGGGTGTAAATGACTTTCGGGTTCTTCAATTAATATAAAGTTAAACTCACTGTCTATGGCATGGCAAATGATCACCAAAACATCCGAAAGTCCCATCCCACAAGAATCAGCTCTTGCCCAGTCGGACTTTGGGTTTTTAAATGAAATTTCAATTTGATTTGTTCCTGTGGTGACTATTCTATACGTATGATTGGTTATTTCTTCAAAACTACTTAGAATCTTTTTGTATATGATGTACTCTGGTGATGATATGTCTTGATTTTTAAGATGAAACAATCTATTGGTTAATCCAGTGCCATCCGGTTGCACTTGTTCATCTGTTTGGACAGTGGTTAAACTCTGCACTAATCTTTTAGCCGGCACCAATAGTGGTTTAAAGTTTTTTTTCGATTTGTCAAAGAGTTTTTCGAAGACTTTATTATTAGAAATTCTTGCTGCGTCACTATTKGAATCATTTAATTGACTGTGAAATTCAGGTATTTTGTCTTCATAAAGGACATAGTTATTACTTGCATTTTCATCTATAAAGTTATTAAAACCAGGGATTGTATAATATGGTGCCGGTGAAGTGTAACCCTCAGCAACTTCTTTAAATATTTTTTTTGCCCATTCTGAATCATCAGCTATTGTACGACCAATAGAGAAACAACTTTCATTCATAAAGGCTTCCAAAATCGAAGTTTTACCACTATTATTTTTGCCACAAATAACATTTAATTGTGCTAAATTTGAAAGAGTCGCTTCCTTAATGGCTTTATGGTTTTTTAGTCTCATAAATCTATACATAACATAACCTCTTTCTTTGAACCTGATAAAATAGCTAGAGTCATTAATTTAGTCGGAGATTCTTTCCTCATGTCCCCAAAATTCTAAAAGCCGTTTATTTTCTTTAATATCATCTTCTGATAAACGTCCCAATTTCAACTTGGCAAGTAAAACGATCTCTTTATGATCAATGTAGGTGAAGTCCTTATATATCTCCTGATTCCTTTTATGGAATAGATGAATTAGCTCTGTAAGTTCGAAATACGGCAAAGAACCTAATTTCCATTCCTTAAAAGAATGATACAAGGGTTCCAAAGCTTCTTCAGTTACCAATTTATGATATTCATCAATAATTTCACGCTCTTGCTGCCGTTTTTGTTGTTTCGGAGTTAAATTGCTATCCAAGTTTCTTTCCCCCTCTTTAGTTCTTAGCCAGTTAATGTTCATTAATAAAGCGGCACTAAACTGCGATAGAAGTACTTGCCGGCTTAAGCAAGCTCCCAACTATATGTTCACTATTAGCTTCACGCCAACTGAAGTAAATGAGTGTCATTTTCAGAATCATATTTTACCGAAAACCCAATTGAGCGATAAAACAAATCAGCAACAGGACTATCAGTCTTTAATACAAGTATTTGATAGTAATTTCTAGCTTCTGCAATAACTGAATCCATTAGCATCCGCCATATCCCAAATCGGCGTACACTTGGTGAGACATAGAGTCGACGAACACGACCAATTTCTATGTTTTCTAAATGTGGGGCTTGATTCAGTCCGCAAACTCCTACAATATCGCTGTTTTTAATAGCTAAAAAGAGTGCTTCCCCCATCCAAATCGAATTTATTTGTTCCAGCTTCATAATCGGTTACCAATCGTTTGAGGTGACGAAATCCTACACTCGTACTCTCATCAACCAACAGATTAAGCTTATKGGTGGTATTAGATGTTGCACTTTTGTAATTATAAATTCATTCACTTAAACCTTCACCCCCGAGAAGTCATTTCTAATGTTCCAATCTTAATTCAACACTGTTTGGAAGTATCTGTGTCCGTTAGTTGAGCGGCCGATTCGGTCATCTTCTCCTGCTAGTCTGGACGCAACAAAATTAAGACTTATGATGCTGTCGCAATACACCCGTCGGGAATGAGATCAAGTTCTTGTCAAAATCGGGAATGGGATCAAGTTCTTGTCATTGGCTCGTGACAAGAACTTGATCCCATAAAATAAAAAAACCTCGATCTACGCGGCAATTAATGAGATAAAGTTCTTGTCACCCGACAGTTGTTGTCGGATGACAAGAACTTTATTGATCTTCCTCCCTTAAAAAGATTCCTCTTATCGTTAATCCCGCTAAACTCCCTTTAGCTTAATGGCCAAATGAATAATCCATTACAAATCCAACCTTTAGTATCACCACGATTATGCGCATATGTTTGTGTCGCGAGGTCACGACACAAACATAGGTGCTTTGATATAAAAAATCCCCGATTGACGGGGATCTAAAAGCACTCATGTTTGTGTCGCCGGACAATAACCCCCAGCCCACATGATTAATCTCATGTAACATCTACACTAAAAAACACCAAATCGCCCGGTTGCAAACCGGCTTTCGGTACATACGTTCCTAAAAGTCGTCTGGGTATTGAAAAATCATGGCTTTTTCACTTCAAGCGCTGGACAAATAAAAATAACCCCCACGGTTTTTCCGTGGGATTATTTTTATTTGTGAAATTAGTTAACAACGCGGCGGGCGGTGATATAGTGACTTGTCCAATGTGTGCTGTTTAAGTTGGAAATCACGACCCCTTTGTTTGGCAGATTGTTTATAAACTGYCCRTTGCCGATATAGATGCCCACATGATTAATCTCATTAGGTACATCTACACTAAAAAACACCAAATCGCCCGGTTGCAAACCGGCTTTCGGTACATACGTTCCTAAATTCCCCTGCAATTTGGAACTCCACGGGATCGATATGCCATTGAGCTTAAAGACATATTGAGTAAACGAAGAACAGTCAAGTATTAGATTGGGAATATCCCGTACGCCGAACTGGTAAGTGACTTTTCCTTGGAACGACAACGCAGTGTCCACGATTTTTTCCCCAATTGTCCGCTTGTCAATATTGTTCACGGTATACGAACCAACCGTCGAAACGTTCCCTGCCGCATCCGTGCCTCGGGCTTCCACTGTGCTGTTAGCCGATATGACAACCGATTGACTGTATGCTGACCAGGCTCCGTCATTTACTCGGTATTCATTGACCGCGGAATCCGCCKGATATGTGATTGTAATGGTTACATTTTGATTTGTTACAGCCGTCTGATTAGCTTTTAAGGTCGGAGCYGCAGGTGCGATTTTRTCRATATTGTTCACGGTATACGAACCAACSGTCGAAACGTTCCCTGCCRCATCCGTGCCCCGGGCTTCCACTGTGCTGTTAGCCGATATGACAACCGATTGACTGTATGCTGACCAGGCTCCGTCATTTACTCGGTATTCATTG
>NZ_JBFUHL010000148.1:0-4347 GCF_056402415.1 Paenibacillus sp. P4_A9 | reverse complement strand
TTGATGCTCCGCTAACTTCAAAGTCTCTTCGATATCCACTTCTAATCCATTGTAGCCTGGGATCGCTTTCCACACGGAATCTACTTTGGCATTAATTGGAGCAATCTTACGGTTCTCCGCTTCTTTGGTTATTGCTTCTAATAAGGTAGATTGCTTAGCAGAAGCAAAAACAGGACGTACTTCCCTCATCCTATCATTCTCAACTACAAAAATATTTTGATCGTTTTTCACACTTTGTATATAAATCCGTACACTTGGGATCGCATTCAAACTCATTAGAACCATAGTCAAAAAACTCCCAAGCAGTATCCATTTTTTGTGGAGCATACACAGGTCCCCTTTCTTCATCACACTGATTGTATGAAGGTTGGGACAAGAGTAGAACCTGTGCATGTCCAACTAAGCAGTGAAAAGCAAAAAAGAGACAGATAGCTCTGACTCTTTATCCCTTACTATGAATGAAACGTCCTCACGAATTAAGAATCTCAGCTTTGAGCAGAGACTTGTGAAGTTAACGTTGCTTTGCGCGAAAGATTAACTCTTCCTTGTTGATCAATTTCCGTAACTTTAACTGTGATTTGATCGCCAATGTTCACGACATCTTCAACTTTTGCTACACGCTCAGTAGAAATTTGTGAAATATGAACGAGACCTTCTTTACCAGGTAGGATTTCAACGAATGCGCCAAATTTCTCTACTCGTTTAACTGTACCTAGGTAAGTTTCCCCAACGATGACTTCACGTACGATGCCTTCAATAATGGAACGAGCTTTCTCGTTCATTTCTTGATTTGACGATGCAATGAATACGCGGCCGTCTTGCTCGATGTCGATCTTCACGCCAGTTTCCTCAATGATTTTATTGATAATTTTACCGCCTGCACCAATAACATCGCGGATTTTGTCCGGATTGATGTTCATGGTAAGAATCTTAGGCGCATATTGAGATAGATTTTTGTTTGGTGTGGAAATACGTGATACCATTTTGCTCAAAATGTGTAAACGACCTTCTTTGGCTTGTTGCAACGATTGTTGCAAGATGCTGCGGTCGATACCATCAATTTTGATATCCATTTGTAAAGCCGTGATCCCCTCAGCTGTACCTGCAACTTTGAAATCCATATCGCCAAGGTGATCTTCCATACCTTGAATATCTGACAGAATGGAGAAATGATCACCGTCTTTGATAAGACCCATCGCAATACCTGCAACTGGAGCTTTAATCGGAACACCAGCATCCATAAGCGCAAGAATACTTGCACAAATACTTGCTTGGGAAGTTGAACCGTTCGATTCCAACACTTCAGACACAAGTCGAATTGTGTAAGGGAACTCAATTTCGTTCGGAATGATCGCCTCAATAGCACGCTCACCTAACGCACCATGTCCAATCTCACGACGTCCTGGTGGACGCAATGGTCTTGCTTCCCCAACGCTGAACGGCGGGAAGTTATAGTGATGCATGAAACGTTTCGTTTCTGTCAGATCTAAACCATCCAAGATTTGAACATCACCCAATGCACCTAGCGTACAAATACTTAGTGCTTGTGTTTGTCCACGTGTGAACAAGCCAGAACCGTGTGTGCGCGGCAACAAGTTGACATCGCACTCAATCGGGCGAATTTCATCTGGTTTACGTCCATCTGGTCTTACTTTATCATGCGTGATCAAGCGACGTACTTCTTCTTTTACAATATCATAAAGTGTTTCTTTAACGTCACCTAAAAGTCCTGGCGTTTCTACGTACAACGCAGTGAAATGTGTTACAGCATCTGCATTCACAACATCAATCGCTTCTTGTCTTGCATGCTTTTCAGGGATTTTAATCGCATCAACTAATCTAGCTTGGGCAAATTCGCGAACCGCGCTATTTACTTCAGCATCAACCGCATGGAGTTTAACTTCCATTTTCGGCTTGCCAACTTGTTCAACCAGTTCTTCAATGATCGCAACGATCTTACGAATTTCATCATGACCGAACATGATCGCTTCTAGGACAACTTCCTCTGAAACTTCTTTCGCTCCAGCTTCAACCATCATAATCGCATCTTTGGTACCAGCAACAGTCAGATGAAGATCACTTTTCTCCGCTACTTCGCCCGTAGGGTTGATAACGAATTGGCCATCTACACGACCAACAATCACGCCACCGACAGGTCCATTAAAAGGAACATCAGAGATCGCAAGTGCCGCGGACGTACCGATCATTGCTGCCATTTCTGGCGGACATTCCTGGTCTACACTCATGACGATAGATACAATTTGAATATCATTACGGAAACCTTCTGGGAACAGAGGACGAATCGGACGATCCGTTAAACGGCTCGCAAGAATCGCTTTCTCACTTGGACGTCCTTCACGCTTGATAAAACCACCAGGGATCTTACCAACCGCATATAATCTTTCTTCGTAGTTCACTGTTAACGGAAAGAAATCTAAATCTTTCGGTCCGCTGGATGCCGTTACTGTGCTAAGCACAACCGTGTCGCCATAGCGAACAGTTACTGCTGCGTTGGCTTGTTTGGCAAGTCGGCCTGTTTCAAGAATGAACGGCTTACCGCCAAGTTCCATTTGTACCCTTGTCTCCATAAAATCCTCCTAAGTTGGTATTGTTAAATTTCAATTCATATGTGTTGATAAACATGTACAGAAATCGTAAGATCCAGAGACCAATCCGAATCTACTCCGTATGTATGCAAAATGGACGATCTGGGGAGTATTCCTCTATTTCTGCGTTATGTCTAGTATTTCCTTCTTTTCCCGTTTTAAAAATACAAGAAAAAGCAACCTTTTGCTGCTCTCTGCCAGAGCTTTATCAAGCCTAGCAAAGGAGCAACAGGTTGCTTCTCATTGTCGGTTTTATCGACGCAAACCAAGCTTTGCAATCAAAGCACTATAACGGCTTACATCTTTGTTTTTAACATATGCTAGCAACTTACGACGTTGTCCAACCATTTTAAGCAAACCACGACGGGAGTGGTGATCTTTCTTGTGCGTACGAAGGTGGTCTGTAAGGTTAACAATGTTTTCTGTAAGGATTGCTACTTGTACCTCAGGTGAACCTGTGTCGGTATCGTGTACCTTGTGAGTTTGAATCAGTTGTGTTTTGCGCTCTTGCGTAATTGCCATAATCGTTCATCTCCTAAATTCTATTAGTATCCCCGCTAGCCTAGAAAGCGCCGATGAAAACGTCAATCCAAGCTAAGGTTCATGCCAAACGAACACGTCCATTTGACAACGTACATTAGTATATCACAATTGACTAGTAGAAGTAAATGTATGATTACAACTCTGTCGCCAATTTATACTTTGCTTCCTCTGCGTCAAGCTTAATTTGAGCTACCAAATCATCTAACGAGGAAAATTTACGTTCTGGTCGAAGGAAAGAAATCAGCTCTACCATAACGGTTTCCCCATAAATCTGCTCAGAAAATTCAAATAAATGCGCTTCAAACGATGGTTTTAATTCTCCAGTCTCGAAAGTTGGTTTCACACCAATATTCATGACTCCTTGATATACTTCCCCACGAACGGTAGCTTTAATCGCGTAAACGCCATTCGTAGGACTGACATAAGGCTCGTCCAATTGGAGATTAGCTGTAGGAAATCCAAGCGTCCTTCCTCTCTTCGCACCATCAACGACAATGCCGCTTACGCTATAAGGACGACCAAGCAGTCTAGTCACAGTTTCTAATTGACCTAATTGTAATGCTTCACGTATACGTGTACTGCTTACTTTTTCACCATTCATATGAAAAGGTCTCACCACTTCAACAGAGAATTTCCCATGACTCAACTCACAGAGTGAATCTGGAGTACCTTTGCCTTGAAAACCAAAAGTAAAATCAAAACCGCAAATGACGCCATCAACGCCTAGTCTGTCAAGGACTTGATCCACGAATTGCTCCGGAGATAATCGCATCAGGGAAGCATCAAACGTAACAATGTACGTATGATTCACACCCATGCTCTCAAAAATCTCCATCTTCTTTTTCATCGGCGTCAGAAGATCCACGTATTTATCTTGACCCATTACTGCTCTAGGATGTGGATAGAAGGTCATAATGGCTGACTTCAGACCAAGCGTCTTAGCCGTTAGTAATGCCCGACCTATAACCTCTTGATGTCCTAAATGTACGCCATCAAAGTCACCAATGGCCACCACTTGTTTCCCTACAAACTGAGCAAGCTGATCCAGATCCATCGGATATGATATTGGTATTATTTGCATATAAGTTCGTTCACCTACCCATTTCAACCCGTCCCGCGACGTTATGATTAAAGGAAAACTTTGGCCGGGACCAAGACGTGGCTAGTGCTTTTCCATTCAAACAGACCAAGAAATCGT
>NZ_JBFUHL010000147.1:0-4355 GCF_056402415.1 Paenibacillus sp. P4_A9 | reverse complement strand
GTCTTTATCAGACAATATAATATCTCTATCATCTAATTCAATTTCTAATAAGACCATTCCTTGATCATAATTAGGCTTCGAAAGAAAGAGCCAAATTGGATATTCACCGTTGTATTTTAGCAATCTACTACTCATCTGTTCCGTCATCCACTCATATGCTTTGATGTGAGTTGGTGGTATATGCTTTGGATTGCCTTCAAAATAACCAATTTCTTTCGCATAAGTCCAAGCTTCTTCATTTTGCCTAGTCCAATATATACTCACATGCTCACCTTTTCATATCCAGTTAGTTTCCTATAAAAGAATTGTTTTATTTACCGTTTCACTTTGTGTAAAATATCAATTACAAGACTGAGATTGTTTCTAATCTCAACTAAGTTGTCTAGAGTGAGACTTGCAGTTGCTGACTCCATATCGTCCGAAAAATTGATAAGAATTTCTCCAGTGTCCATATAACTGTCTTCAACTAAAATCTCATTTGTGCTACCATTCCACAATTCAGTTTCTTTTCTTAGCATTTCTGTTCATCCCACCTCCTGAAAAAGTACAATAAAAGTATTATTTTATTCGCATATTAAAATCTTCTTTTATTATGTTTAAACTAACTGGTTTGTGATCCCAGTAATCCACACCTACGTTAATATGTCTATCACTTATATATTTCTGATCAGGGTTATGAAAATGTCCATGTATGTTAAAGAAAGGAGCATATATATCATTCAAGTGTTCATGTGATAAGAGAAACTTTTGTTCATATAATATTGGGTAATCAATTACTTCATTTAATCCGTGAGCCAACCACGTAGTTCTATCTCGGTTTTTGTCATGATTTCCCATTATGAGAATTTTGTATCCTTTTAACTGATTGATAATATTTGTTGTATTCATATAATCTAATTCGGAAAAATCTCCAAGATGAAAAACAACATCGTCATTCGTGACGACAGAGTTCCACTGTTCAATCATCATTTTATTCCTCGTATTAATATAATCTTTAGGAATTATGGTGTTTTTGGGTCCAAAATGATGATCTGATGTAAAAAAAACTGGATTCATTCTTAATCCCACCTCATGAAATATTTGTTTTATTCACTTCACAACTCTATTCGGTTTTGAGATATATACCGAATTCCAAAAATATCCACAAAAAGAATAACATGAAATGGTTCATTAGGTCTATGAGAATTGCTTGTTTCTTTCTAGCAATACTCTCCGTTACTCGATCAATTGCTGTATATGTCCCTAGTCAATCCTTCTATGGCTTTTGTCGCACCTATTATAAGACATCTGAGAAGCGCAAAAAACCTACCAATTATATAGGTAGGCTCATGCTAAAAACTTATTAGATTACCATGTTGATCCCAGGTTCATTAGCAGCACTTTGATGATTGGTAATGCTGCATAAAAGAAGTTTTTTAGCGGATAAAAAAGATGCACCGAAGAGTGTCTATGCATGTGTTTGTGCCTTTAAAATTACTAAAAATAGGTGAACAATACCTTCAGTGACAATAAGGGGCAACGATAAGAATATGGGCTAGGATTAATAAAAAAATCGGGCCTGTAATCGCCCGATCTTTGGAAGTATTTTAGTTTATATATATATAGTCACTACCCAATGCGACTAATGACCACTCTGTCCCTCCGTCTTTCCTAAAAACGGCATTAATAGCTTTGCCTGTTCCGTCGGCCCATCTTACTTGAATGCCCTCGTTATTAACTTCATACCAATGGTGTGTAACAACTCCCTCGAATCCGATAATTTCATTTACCTGTTCTAATGTCATTCCGCCGCCTGAAATTTGATTTAATGCTTCTATTGTCAATCCTAAATTTTTTGTCGACGGTTTTGGTGCAACGGTGGAGAAGGTAGCAATTACCTTGTTCGAAATAATCTCAGCACTGATTAAGTCCCCTGCAATCCCGTATACATCCCTAAGACCTCTATTACCGTCACCCTCCTGTGCGTATTCTTCAACACTCATGCCATCATAGGGTGCACCGAACATATTTGTCACATCTCGGTCAAAGATGATGGTTACAACAGTGTTGCCATTTAGAGTGTAAACGTTGTCCCCCACAATTGGAGTCCCAATGACATGGCTCGTATACTCCACTAACTTCGCAAAGTATTCCGATGTCGGTGGAAATGGTTCTGGAGTCGGTTCTGGTGTTTCTACTGGTGCACGGAACTCGTAGTACCCGTCCTTGTAGCCACCTACCATAACCCATGCAGGGCACATGTTGGGTTCAACCGTACATCCAATTACCTCACCAAACTCGGCTGGGTGACGGACAAAGAAGGTTTCAGGACTTCCATCGTAGTAAACCTGCACTGTCTCAAGGGATGGGTCGTACTCTACACGTTCTACCAGTTGAGTTACCTTGTTAGCAGTGAGGTTTAAGTTGAGGTTGTCAATGAGAAGACGTTCCTCTGGTGACGGTACGTACTGCGGAGTCTGGTGCTTAATCTGTCCGTAGTGATTCCCGTTGTTGGACTTAACTTCTTTATCAGGTTTAGCGGCGAATGCTGATGTTTCGAAAGATAGTGCCATAACCGCTACCAATGCTAATGCAGATAGTTTTTTCATCTATAATTTTCCCCCATGTTGTTGTATTTACGCACTCAATGTTGTTTCCAATACTACCGTCCGTCGCATAACAATACCATCATCATTATTCCTGTTGTGTTGTTTGAATCAACCTTTTAATCAAGTATTACGTGCATGTAAATACCATTAGGTTCCACTTGTTTTACATTCTTGCCTGTGTATTTCTCAACAATCTGTTCTTCCGCTGTATCCTCGTTGTTCTGGACTGCAAAGTAGAACTCGGAAGGTGTTTTGTTGGCATTGAATAGAGAACTTGAGATACTAGTCTCTAGCACTAGAACGTCTCTTACCATGATTGCGTCAGTATAGGCATATCCAAGGTTATTAAGTTCAGTACGAATGTTGTAAAGCATCTCAGCTTCCCGTTGGGCAGGAGTGAGGGTAGGTTGTTTCTGTTCTAGCTGTGCCAGTTTGGAAGCTGTATCTTGTTGCTGTTGTTCCACGTTAGTCACTCTTGCGGTAAGTGTACCCACACTCGCTGTCAGTGCCCCTACGGAAGCCTTTACGGTGTCTACGGTAGCTGTCAGTGCGTCCACAACCTCCTCAATAGGCTTAACATTCTTTGCGAATGCTGATGTTCCGATAGATAGTGCCATAACCGCTACAAGTGCAATTGCTGTTAGCTTTTTCATTTATTTGTTCCCCCAATGTTGTATTTGTTATAATTTAGAACAGCCTAACCTATATTACAGGAATGGAAGGGTTTAATCTTCCCACGGATTTTACCAACAGTTTACTCTAACGATTTAATTCTTTTCCTTTGTCATTGAACACTTTCCACTTACATCAGCCCCACTATTGGGCATAAAAAAAGAGGGAATAATTTCCCTCTCCCGTTACTGTTAGAATGTTGGTGTCTCGATGCGGTTAAACGTATCAGAGTCAAGTACTATAAATTTGCCTATGATTGTGTCCGCTGTTCTAATATCCTTGAAATCAACCGTATTTGCTTCAACATTACGGGCAGTACTGTTTGTTCTCTTCTCCCGTTTCCTTATGCTTTACGCGGTATTCCATCTCTCAACCTCTATACAATAAACTCCTCGAATACTGGCAGCCGCATCGCTCCGGACTTATACCAATCCCGATATTTCACTTTGCAGCGCACGACAGGCTGCACATAAACATGATCCTTGCTCTCGCCACTCTTATATGCCTGAAATACTGGCCACATTGATTGACGCGCTGACTGTGTTATTCCCAATTCCATTGCGCCAATCGGACGGATCCTGTCTCCTTCCGAATAACCAAGTAACCACGAATGTTCTTTCTTGCTGTAACCCGTTATGAAGCATTCCGCCTTCTGATAATTAATTACCTTTTGCCACGACCAGGAACGTATAGATTTCATCGAGCGTAAATCTGTCTCGTACTTTGAGCTCTTCTTTTTAATCACTACGCCTTCAAGACCATGTTGACAAACAATATTGAAGAAATCCTTTGCACTGCCCTGAATTGACCGAACAATTCTATAGTGATCATTCTCCTCTATAGTATCTTCAAGTAGTTGCTTACGGCGCTCTAGTGGCAAACTGGTCACATCTACGCCGCGGTGGTACAAGATATCAAAAGCCATATAAACGACTGGCATCCTCTTCTTGCTGGACCTGAATCCAGCGTTACACGCCTCGAAGTCTGCTTTCCCTTGCTTATCTAAAACCACAATTTCACCGTCAAGGATAGTTCCTTTGGGGATTGGCGGATTGTGCAGCTCAGGGTACTTAGACGTTGCATTTGTGTTTTTCG
>NZ_JBFUHL010000146.1:0-4465 GCF_056402415.1 Paenibacillus sp. P4_A9 | reverse complement strand
CTTGAGGTTCAATAAACTAAAAACGGTTGATGTGCTATGCAATTAAGAAAGAAAATGGACATTGACTTGTTTTTGGAGGGTAATGAACGAGCAAATTACAAATCTTAGGGTGTGTATGCGAGCTGATGCTAATCGAAAAATTGTTTCTTAACATTCTTATCGTTCTTGCTCCAACTCTTGTTCTTACAGCGATCGGTGAAAAATGGCGATTTGTGCGGTCTTCATTCGGCATAGGCTTACTCCAAGGAATATCGTCTATACTTTGTATGCTCTTTTCATATCAAATCGTGAGTGTGTACTGGGATCTAAGATATGTTCCCCTCGTGATTTCTACGATTTACGGTGGGCCAATTGCAGGGGCAGTTACCTACTTGTTCATGACAGCGACCCGTACCTATCTGGGTGGATATTTTCTAATATTTGGATATATCAGTATCACGATAGCCTTCTTGTTTATCTTGCTTGCGTCTAGAAAAATAGTCGGGTTAACCGGCAAATACCGCATGCGTGGAACGCTAATGATTTCGTTCATTCCTTCGCTTGTGTTACTGGCTATCGTGATTTTCTATATAAAATGGAACCAAATCCCTATGAGCGTCCTGAGCAACCCAATTGGATCCATGCTTTTGTTTTTTGTTTTTCAAGTTTTGGCCGTTTATTTATCTGCGATGATACATGAGGTATGCCATGAACGGATCGTGATGAAGCAGGAAATTCAGCAAAACGAGAAGCTGAAAACATTAGGGCAGCTCGCAGCYTCCATGGCACATGAAGTCCGTAATCCCTTAACGGTCGTGAAAGGGTTCCTTCAACTGATGCGTCCACATCAAAATGGGAAAAATGAATATTATTTAGGTATTGCAATGGGTGAACTGGAAAGAACGGAAGCCATTATTAAAGACTACTTATTTTTTGCCAAACCTAAGCTGAATAAGGTCGACTCCTTCTCACTGACAGATCTTGTCGACAATGTAATTTCACTTTATACACCAATGGCGACCAACTATGGGGTCGTGCTAAGCTCAAATCTTCAAGATGACATCGTGATCGAAACCGATCGCGGGCAAATGCAGCAAGCTTTAATTAATTTGATCAAAAATGCCGTAGAAGCGACTCCATCGGATGGTGTAGTCTCCATATGCTTGACCGGTCACGATCATTACGCTCAGATCGTTATTATGGACAATGGAGAAGGTATGACGAAGGAGCAAATTTCTAAAATCGGCACCTTGTTTTTTACAACAAAAGAAATGGGCACCGGCATTGGGACAGCCCTAGCGGTCCGTATTATTGAAAGTATGAATGGACAGATTACGTATGAGAGTGAGTTGGGAGCAGGGACAACCGTAACGATAACGGTTCAGTACCGCGCCGTCATTGGATGAACAAACAGACTCAGTAGCTGGGTTCCGGAGCAATAGAAGGATAGAAAAACTCATACTTCCTTAAAAAAGTGACCGCCACAATCTATTGATGTGACGGTCATTTCTGTTCTGATTTATTTTTTAATTAATCCAATCTCAACTAAGCGCTCATACAAGAAGTTCCCGGCTGTAATTGGTGGATACTTCTCTGGATTGTTGTCCGATGTACAGACAGGAATAGTTTCCAGCAGGAAATTACTGTAAGGATGTACGAAGAATGGCATCGAGTAACGGGACGTGTTTGAACCAACTGGGTTTACCACTCGGTGTGTAGTAGCAGGAATCACTTCGTTTGTAATTCGTGACAACATATCACCGGCGTCGACGATAATTTGTCCTTTTTTCGCGATAACCGGCATCCATTCTCCTTCACGAGTTAATAATTCAAGACCAGATGCTGTAGACTCAACCAACAATGTAATCAAGTTAATATCTTCGTGCTCGGCAGCTCGGATTGCATTTTTATCCATAGATTCATCAAGTGGCGGATAGTGGATGGCTCGAAGAATGCTATTACCATCTGTGATCATTTCAGAGAAGAAACTTGGACGCAAATCCATATGTAGTGCTAATGCTTCAAGCATATTGCGGGCAACGCGTTCCAATTCTTTGTAAAAGCTAATGCCATCTTTACGAAGCTCAGAGACTTCTTCCGGCCAAATGTTAGCGGCATAATCTAGAGACATTGGATGTCCTACTGGCAGTTCTTGACCGATGTGATAAAATTCTTTTAAATCACCAACTGTGCGATTTTTTGCGTGTTCTTTTCCAAACCCTGTATATCCACGAGCTCCGCCTTTAACACCTTCATATTTTTTCTTAGTTTCTATGTCTAAACCAAAGAACTTTTCCCAAAGCTCGTAGTTTTTATCGATAAGATCGGGGTTCACACCATGTCCTTCCAGAATAATAAACCCTGTTTCTTTTAAGCCTGCACCGACTGCTTCAGCGAATGCCTTGCGTTGCTCTGTGTTTCCATAAGTAAAATCCTTCAAATTTAATGTACGAATATAAGGCGCTGTCATATACATTACCTCCTGTATTGTAATCGCTTTCATTCCAAGCTCACTTATTATATCTTATACTGTAAAAAAAAGAAAATAATTAAACGTGAGTCTGGTTAGATTCGATGCAAACTTCAGGAAGATTGCTGGAGCTAAGTATGTAAACTAAAAAGCCCCTAGGAGAGTTACTCCCGCGGAGCCTATTATTACCCCATAACGATCTTTACCGTACCTACGGGATATAGGTTACACCTTCAGAGTAGGAATTGTTAGCATTCCAGATTAAGTATTCATTAACACCAGCATCTTTTAAAGCTTTAATTTGTGCATCTACCTCAGCTTTACCATATTTAATATAATTGCCAGCACCTAACCAGCTTGCTGTAAAGTCTTGAATCCAAGGACGTGATAGCGGTGGAGTCTGGAGTTGTGCAAACTTCCCCTTTTCGGCTTTCATATATTCAGTAACAAGTTTATAGGGCTCTTTATCTGGTTTTGAAATTCCGAAATAACCATCGGACCAATGACTTGGATAAATCATAGACGAAATTACATCTACGGAGCTAGAAATACGGTTAAAGTTCTGTCCGATACCAGGTGCTTCAGGCAATGTAGCTGAGTATCCGAAAATATCAACAGAGACATTCACTTTATACAGTTTTAGTTGTTCTTTGGCATATGCGACAAAGTCGCTGATAGCATCAACACGAAGCTGTGTCAAACGTGCTTTATCACTAAAATCTGGTGCTTGGGGTGCCGCCTTTTTTAAATCGGACACGCTCTTTTGAGCATCGTCCATAGCTTTTTTATTTACATCGGTTTTCACTGAATTGTAGGTATTCGTAGCATCTGTCAACTTTATCTGTAAAGAAGACAAATCCTCTTCATATTTCTTAGAGGCTTCAGCATAGTCTTTTTCTTGTTRAACAAATTTAGTTGGTTTTTTATCCTTGTAATCACCCATTGAATAGGTAAGAGCTTTATCCCTGCTTTCAAAGCCTTCTGGAAATCGAACATAGTCAAATTGTATTTCTCTAAACCCAAGTTCTGCAGCTAATTTGGCTATCTCTACATTGTGATCCCATGTTTCTTTAAGAAATGGGTTGATAAACCCGTCTCCATTACCATTGCGCCAAATACTGTTCCMGTCTAGGTAAGAAAGATCTGGACGTTTCTTTGCCAAAACTGTGTCTTTAAAGGAAACAATACGAGCGATAGGGTAGATTTTATGTTGTTCAAGAATTTTCATGAGCGCTTGGGGATTTTTTATATAAGGCTGGCCAAATTCAGCAAATTTCCCCTCAGGCTGAAAGGTGATATAACCATCATCATCCTTTATATCAATTACCATTGCATTTAGATCAGTGTTATCAAGAAGTGATAAAAGTTTAGACATACGATCACCACCTGCTGACCAACCTGTTACATAAATGCCTCGAACAGCATCCGGATAATCGAAGTGTACTGGGGGATCAAATGCAGGTGTTTGACTTGCTGCAGGTGTAGGAAAAGCAACGATTGGTGAATCAGAGGGCGATGGTATTGGCGTGGGGGTGGGCGTGAACTCTGGTGCAGTTGTAGGAGGCTGTTCAGATGGATTTGGCGTGTTTAAAACGACTGTTGACGACTTACAAGCGGACAACGCGAGCACTGCTATTAGCATGATAAAAATAAGACCTTGTTTCTTCATGATATTCTCCCCTTTTCCCCAAAGTACTTAATTTCTAGTAGTTAATTTTTTGGTAATTAAAGGGTGTTTTATGGACAATAAAATTGACCTATATATGAATGGGAAATTCGCTGCTCAATATTGAAATATTCGTGAAACGAAAAAACTATGCACCTTGATGCCATATGGCTAAAAAAAAGTGGAGCAGCTTATTCAACAGTCGATCGATGACATGCGGCGGTGACATTGCCAATTGACAAGACCTTGATCCGATAAATTAAAAAGCCCGCGATATACGCGGACTTGATTCGGACAATGTTTTTGTCATCCGACAATGTTTTTGTCATCCGACAGGAGGACAAGAACAT
>NZ_JBFUHL010000145.1:0-4727 GCF_056402415.1 Paenibacillus sp. P4_A9 | reverse complement strand
CCTGATGAACTGAACTATGTACTCGGAGCCATGTTAATTACACAAATTGCGATGGTTCCCGTTATTGTGAAATTAGCGAATACAATTGGCAAGGCAAAAACCTTTATGCTGTCCACCCTGATGTGGGCTGTTGGTATTCTCTTTATTGCTCTGCTTGGGCCCGATTGGCCTACATGGTCAATTTACGTTATTGCAGTGTGCATGGGATTGGGCATCGTCGGATGCATTGTGATTCCGTGGATGATGTATCCGGATGTAACGGATGTGGGGGAGTTGGCATTTGGCCAGAGAAATGCGGGATCTTTTGGTGGAATTATGACCTTCCTGCGGAATTTTTCAGCGGCAGTCGGCATTTTTATCATATCCAGTATGTTGGATTTTGCAGGGTATTTGAAACCCGAAGAACAAGTGATAGCAGGTGTTACGAAGAAAATCTTGATGGACCAACCGGATGCGGTTCTCATTTGTTTGAAGTTAATTGTTACCGTGATTCCTTTTGCTCTGCTGTTTATTACTTTTAGTATGGCGAGAAAGTACCCTTTGACGCAACACATGCACGAGAAGCTCAATCATTATTTGGAGTTTAAACGAGGGAATATCAAAGAAAGTCCTTTATCGGAGGATGAGGTAGAGGAAATGAAGCGTACACTGATTGGCGTTCGTACAGATATTTAGGAGGCACCCAAGATGGACGAAGTAAATATGACGATTAAAATGGGGCCCAAGTGCTTTCCAGGTATCATAGACCTGCATGAGGGGAGACCCATTCAAGAAGAGCAAATTCATCACATTTGCGAATATATCGATAGCAGGTATGACTGTGCGGATTTCAGAATGGTCTCGATCATTCGGACCCTATACAGCTATAAGCATTTATTAAGTGAATCAACGCTTGAGCGGATACGGAAGACAATTCTAAGTTTTAAGTACTGGATGGACGAACCAGGCGTTGACAGCATGTGCTATTGGTCTGAAAATCATCAAATTCTATTTGCCTCGGTTGAATATTTAGCTGGACAGCTGTTTCCCGAAGACATTTTTACGAACGCGAACATGGCAGGCCATGAACATCTGGTAAAAGCAAAGATCCGCATTTTGCGCTGGCTGAAATATCGTTTTACCTATGGATTCACAGAATGGCATTCCAATACTTACTATGAAGAGGATATCGCGCCGCTGGCTATTTTGATCGATTTCTGCAGGGATGAAGAAATTGTGATTAAATCTAAAATGATCATGGATCTGCTGCTGCTTGATATGGGCATGCATTCCTATAAAGGTCTCTTTGGTGCAACCAGCGGACGCTGTTATGAAGMACAGAAGAAAAATCCTATGGCTCAGGATACCTTGGAAATCAGCGAGTATGTGTGGGGATTTGGTCATCGTGAAACCTATGATTATACAAGAATCTCTTCTAACTTTATCTTAATGGAGCGCTATGACTTACCTAATGTTATCCGGAAAATTGGACAAGATCCTGGAGAAGTTATCATTAAGGATTCCATGGGGCTCGATTTAAAGGAGATCAAGGCGGAGTTCGACGATTTAAATGATATCGATACGACGGGGATGTTTTTGTGGGCGATGGAGAGCTTTACGAATCCAGAATCTGTGAATATGGCTTTAAAAGTGTTCAATGAATGGAAGCTGCATCAGAATCCTTTTTTACAAGATTTTAAAATGATCAACCACCCTTTATTAATCAAGCTTGGCCTGCTGCCGTCCCTCGTTAAAATCCTGAATCCAGTGACTCAGGGGATCGCGATTCAAAGGGCTAATTCGTATACGTACAAAACCAACAATTATATGCTTTCAACCGTTCAAAATTATCATCCTGGGGAATTCAGCGACCAGCAGCATGTGTGGCAGGCGACTTTGTCGAATGTAGTAACGGTTTTTACAACGCATCCCGGGGCCCCGGCGTTTGATGACGTCAACCGAAATTTTTCACCTGACTATTGGGTAGGAAACGGTATTTTTCCCCATTCTGTACAGGATAAGAACGTGCATTTCAGCATTTATAAGATTGATCAAAGGAAAGGCTTAATGGAAGGGAAAAGAGCTACATTTACGCATGCGCACTTTCCTCAGGATAAATTTGATCAGGTCGTTCTGGAGAACAACTATTTGTTTGGTAAATTAGGTGATAGCTATATTGCTCTTATTGGGAAAAATGACTTCAAGATTAACCCGAATGATCCTTCAGATATTATCCAGGAAGGCGTTATTACCTATTGGATTTGTGAGTTAGGGAGCCAAGAGATCTTCGGCAGCTTTGACTCTTTTAGGCAGGCCATTCTCTCACGGAGCGTGAGTTTTGTCAATAATACCTTAAGGTACAAGGGAAGCCGTGAGTACGCTTTAACATATAAAGGGGATTTTTATGTCGACGGTGAGAAGGTTGCAACAGACTATGACAGGATAGACACGCCTTACGTAAAGGCAGATAGAAAACCTGACGAGATCCGGATTGCCTTTGAGGGCAGCAGCTTGTATCTAAACTTTGATCGATGTGAAAGGATCCATGCATGATGGCGAGAGATGATTATTTCAATAAGGCGCTTGCGTTAGCGGACAGTGTCGTAAAGCAATTTGAACCAAAAATGAAATGGATGTGGGGAGAGGCGCTCTTAGGATATGCCTTGACGGAGTTGGATGCGTTTTTGGAGGAAGACAGGTACTTTCATTTTACAAAAGCTTATTGTGATTACTATGTTGCTCATGAACCCCGTGTGGATCAAGCGGACACAAGTGCGCCGGCGCTTATTACCTATGCCATGCAGAAGAGGACTGGGAACGCAGGGTATACCTATTTAACGGATAAAGTACTTAACTACATTAAATATGAACCGCGYATCCTGGATGATGCCGTCAATCATTTGGGGAACTCTCCGGAAGGTAAGTTGTATCCCAAGTCCATCTGGGTGGATTCCTTGATGATGTTTAGTGTCTTTCCAATGCGATATGCGGTGGAAAATGGGGACAAGGCGCTGCTGGACTTTGCAGCAAGGCAGCCGAGACTCTATGCAGGTTATATGCAGGATGCGGAAGACAAGCTCTGGTATCACAGCTATTGGGTAAAAGCCAAAACACATTTCCCGAAAAGTAAAATTTTCTGGGGGCGGGGAAATGGTTGGGTCATTTGCGCGCTGCCGATGATCCTTGAAAATTTGCCTGCCGAGCATCCGGAAAGAGATCGAATTATAGAGATACTACGTGAAACCTCGGAGGCATTACTTCCTTACCAGCGTTCGGACGKGTACTTCGAAACGGTCTTCAATAAAGTGGGCAAAACCTATCGTGAATCCAGCGCGACAGCGCTTATTGCCGCTGGCTGGCTACATAGCGTTCGCAGGGGCTGGCTGGATGATAAATATAGGGAGCCTGCTATAAAGGCTTTTCAACGTGTGGTTGACGATTTTGAAAAAGTCGATGGAAATATCTATATGCCGGAAATTTCAGGACCTACGATCCCAGTGCCCGTATTTCCCTATGCGGGATATAAATGGATGCCACGGGGCAAGAATTGGTCATATGGGATAGCTGCTGTACTTTTTGCGGCCATAGCGTATCAAAAGCTGCTAGAACCTTAGGTTTTGGCTTACTTGAGGAGCGAGATGGATAAAATGGCAGTCAGCGGCAAATAGTAAATGGCGTGAGACAAACTTTTTTGGATTGAGAGAGGAGGAAGCAAACATGCCAGATAGTCAGTCCCAGACGACTCAAACGACATCAGATCGCAATGTTATTACAGACAAGGAGCTCTCCTATGTGAAGGACTTTTTGTCCTGGGAACTGCTCGCGATGAAGAAATGCAATGATACTGCTAATCGGTGCACGGATCCGCAAATTAAAGTACTTATCAATCAAGTTGGACAAAAGCATCTCAACCACTACAATTCGCTGCTTTCGCTGCTTCATTAGCAGTTGCGACATCAACAGGAGGTAAAGCCATTGAGTCTAGAGCTCGCCATGCCCCAATCAAGTCAACTTCCGCAAGTGAAGGGGCCGGAATTAAACGATCGCGATTTTTTAAATGACATTTTAACAAATGAGAAGTACTTATCCTCCGGGTATAATACGGGACTGCTGGAAATGCAAAATCCGAAGCTGCATGAAACGGTTCAAGGCATTTTGAGCGATACGCATAATACCCAGTATCAGTTGTTCAACCAGATGTTTCAAAAGGGCTGGTACAAAATGAAAGTTGCTGATCAACAGGATATTCAACAAACGAAAACGCAATTTACGAATTATCAAACGCAGTTTCCTACGTTTCATTAATGGATTAAATGGAATAATGCACAATGTAAGTGTCGGATGACAAGAACATGGTCCGAATCAAGTCCGCGCAATTGCGGGCTTTTTTTCGTTCAAAGGATGATTGAGGTTGTGCCTTTTTTATCTTCTAACACTCTGTTTACATCTTTAATTAGTGTTTCTCAGAGCACCCGAATAGGGTGTTTTTTTACTTTATACGCATAGTACTAACGATACAAAACAACCCGTGTCTTTTCCTTTCCAGAGGTCATGTGTTTCATTCGCACGGAATAAAATAGTGGAGAGAAGAGGTGGAGCGATGAGGAAAATGCCGCTTATCGGAATAACGGGTTATCATGTTACTGGAGAGGAAGGGGTCGGCGGTACCTTTCGGGGAGTGAAGGGACAAGGCTTCAGCGTCATAGGCCACGATTATATACAGGCGGTGAAGCAGGTTGGTGCCATTC
>NZ_JBFUHL010000144.1:0-4730 GCF_056402415.1 Paenibacillus sp. P4_A9 | reverse complement strand
CAATAAGAACATCGCCACATTGCGAATCAGGTATTTCCCTTCGATGGATTGCAAAAAGACAGATAGCAGCTCCTCGCTTAGAAAAGTCGGAACTGGATTCTTCTCCACCTTCGATTTCTTGACTGTCATGGAAGGATTGTGAACAACAATCTGCAGCTCAACAAGTGCTACGAAAAATGTGCGTATCGACGAGAGATACCGATTCCTCGCTGCATCCCCTGCCCCGCCTTGACGCATCCTCGTCAAGAATCGCATAATATCAATCGCCTCGATCGAAGGCAAAGCTTTCTCTCCGAGGCTCGATAGAAATAAACGCACATCCCCAAGGTACGCTTGCTGTGTTCGTTTCGTGAACCCCTGATCCTTCATCCAGGAGTCAAAAAGCTCCAAATACTCATCATCATACGCTAGATTAGTGTCCATGCTGTCAATCTCCGTCCRTTACAAGCTAAATTGCGTTAAATATAGATTTAGTGCAATTTATTGAAGTGAATTTTTTGGAAAATGAAAGACCGCCCTGAGAGTAGAACGGTCTTGAACTACATTAGTGAATCTCATTTTTCAATTTCTGGACTTCAGTTTCCGATAGTCCAGAAATCTCCGCTGTATCAGAAACTGTTGTGCCTCTTTTCAAAAGCTTTACTGCGATTTCACGTCGAGCTTCTCTTTTCGCACCACCGATCATTGATGCTTCGTCGTGTAGTGCTTTTTGTCTCATTTCATATAATCGCCTTGCTTCTTCATCCTAACTCAAAAACTCTAGCGTACCCATTGCCTTTTGCAGAGCTGGTTCGTTCATCGCAATAACCTCCCATAATTCTAATTTATCGTTATCGATGCCTTTGAGAAACAACGACCATTTGACGAGCTTATCAATTAGAATAGCACTCCATTCTATCAGCTTAGGCAGCTCCAAGAAATGAATTTCGATGTCATCATTCAGCAAAAGCCCGGTGTGACTTTCCTGTAAATGAAACAGATTATAATAACGCTCATTCGGTAGGAAACTGAAGTTTAGAATGTTAATCGTAATGGTCTTTTTTACTCTTTATATTGCTGTCCTTCTTCAAGTTGGCCAGCATACATTTTGCTCCAGTAGTACAAAGTTCGCTTTTCAATATCATATCGGTTACATAGTTGAATTTCAATGTTCACTTGCTTTCCGTCAGCTGTACGAGCATGCACATCGAGAATCGACAGCTTGTCGTGCAGCGCATTTTTATCGATATATGGATTCAGTATCTGAATTTCTGTAATCGGGCTAGCTTCGCTTTCCCTTAACGTCACATTCAAGAAATCTAGAAGCACATCCTTGTTTTCTTCAACGCCGAAAATTCTTTTGAACACAAAATCTACTTTGGGATCAAGTCTATCTATCATAACAGCAACACCATTCCCCGTTCCATATTAGTATACCATGGCAAACTGAACTCAGACACATGTCTTATGTGATTCCTTTTTTGCTGACGAATTTGGAAAATAAAAAAGCAGTTCCCCTAATGGGAACTGCCCGATTCTTTCGGTCAAAAATTGATACTTTTTTAAACTTAATCCCGCGGATACTCCACTTTCATAATATCCATGAAAGGCACCTTATCCAACTCGCCTTTACAATCCATATGTACTCTCCCCGTACGCGAGTCCATTGTCGCGATCGTGCCGCGCACCGTTTCTACCCGTCCCCAAACCGTAAGCACGATCTCTGAATTCTCCATCTTTGCTTCCGACAATTGGTTCCCGATTTCTTCTAACACGAATTCATCTCGCGTAGGCCGTTTCGCTACTTTTGCTTTTGCCATCCTCTGTTCTCCTCCATGTTCCGTCAGTTGGACGGCGTAATGATTTCCTTCACGCGACCTACCTGGCCATCCGTGAGTCGCACTTTTATACCATGGGGATGTGTAGGTGAGTTCGTCAATAAATCCTTCACGATCCCGCGTGTAAGTTTCCCGCTCCGCTGATCTTGTTTTAACACGATGTTCACTTCTCTGCCGGGCATAACATCTTTTCGATTTTGTCCATTCATGCTGCGTATGTCGCCTGCTTTCATGCCATAATGTGATTAATTATACCATAGTTTATCCATTTACCCCATCTCGAGGGACATTTTATCTGTAAAAATATAATTTATGACATTAATATTTTATTCCATTAAATTAAAAGTGCGTACAAAAAGAAGCGGAAATCCTACGATTCCGCACCTTTTATGCAACCTGCGCAGCGGATTCATCACTCTTTTTAGAGAAATAAGGAATTAACAAGGCGCTTGAGAAGCTAAAAACCATGACAGCCTTGAATACGAATCCATCGAAGTCCTGTATACCAAGAATCAACGCCAGCAGGAACATTCGTGAAATAACAAGGATGAGCTCCCGCCATACCATCACTCGTGTTTGATGAATCGGCTCCAATCGATAGGTCGCTAGAAATTGTCTAGAGCTCCAAATCGTAAAGAAGAAAAACAACCCGATCGTCGTTAAAATGTTGGATAGAATGAGAATCAACGGTGTTGGGAATAAGGCTAACAGGAAACCAACTGCCGCGGCCCCCATGCCAAAGGTTAACCATTTGTTGTCACTTATCTGACGAGTACGACTAAACCGGCGATAGATGAATACACACGCAACGGTGAATGAGGTGTACATGATTTGCAGCAAGGCGATGTTGAGCTTATCTTGCGTGACCGAAAAGGTGAAAATCAGCGAGAAAATACCTTGAAACTGTATGAAAAATCCGCCAGCAACAAGCGAAGGAATCATCCATTTCAGTTGCGGTGTTGTGAATACTTGGGCCATTCCGAATTTACGAAACACCGGCTCTTTCGCATCTTTTAAGGAAATCGGTGGTACGAAATAAGAAGTGAAAATCATAAGTGCGATGAAGATGAACATGATGAAGAAGGAAGCCGTAAAGCCCAACCACTTAATAATAACCGCGAATAGCAATGGATTTAGGAAAGAAATCACCTGACCGAGCACATTCGCAGCGGAGAAAAAAGCGGTAAACTCCCTCCCTTTTCCGAAAAGGGAGATCCCCATATAGGCTCAAAATGCATCCAAGAAAGAAGGACGAAGGTGATACCCGCACCAATAGCAGCAACTCGCATCACGGAGCCTATCGTGAACTTGGATAAGAGATTCGCACCAAACATAAAGGCAACTCCCCATGCAAGAAACATGATGAGGTTGAACCAGCGACGTCAAAGATTTGATTTCCTTTTTCCCAAATAAAAAGGTTTATAAATATCCCCATATAGTTAAAGATAATCCCAGAACTTACACTCATCAGTAATAATCGTTTTAGCGCGGTCGTCATGTTGTGCTCACTTTCTGAACGAAATTTTGGTAAACTGGGTTACGAAGGCATGAAATCTCATTTATAATGGAAATTAACGAAAGTTAATGCGTTTTAACTTTCATTATCATATCACGGAGTCAGCTCGGAAGGAATGTATGTTATGCCTAGGTTCATGGACGATACGATAAGTCCTTATCCACTTYGAATATTTACTTTACCCATTGATGCAAGTAAATTAAAGCTGCAATCCCTTCGAATTCTCCATGTTGGACATTTGCCAGGTCGGATTATGTATCGGGAACATGCCACGTTCGAGAGCTTTGCAATTGTATATATCGCAGGAGGCAAGGGAACATACCGAGTCAATAATGGGCCTGTTCAAAAGGTCGAAAGCGGCAGCCTCTTCTTCTTTCGTCCGAATCAGGTCTATCACTATGGTCCCGATCCCGGAGGTTTCTGGGATGAGTATTATTTCACTCTGGAAGGCAGCCGCGTGAAGGAATGGCATAATAGCTGGCTCACGGAGTTAGATCAAGTGAAGCAAGTGGGCTATGAAGATGCTGCACAGCATAATCGGATTGAGCGCATTTTCATTGGGATGGAAAGCGGCATTCCCGCCAATATTGATCGGGCAGCCTTGCTTGTAGAGTCATTATTATTTGAGTTCATCCAACGGGCTGAAGCTACAACGGAAACGACGAAGACGCAGCAATTCATCCATCTCATCGACGAACTTAGCGATTCGTTATATCAGCCCTTTGACGCGCAAAGTATCGCCAAACGGCATCATATCTCACTTTCTACCCTTCGCAGAATCGTCAGTGAATATTCCGGCTATCCACTAAATACGTACATGCACAGAATGAAAATGGCAGAAGCCAAAAATATTTTATTAAACACGACGAATTCCGTAAAGGAAATTGCCGATTCACTAGGTTACAAGGATGTTTTCTACTTCTCACGGATTTTCAAGAAATATGTAGGCGTATCTCCACTCATCTTTCGAAATACGATGCATACTTAGCTGCAAAAATTTCCGCCTACTTAGCACGACTTGTCACATTGCTGCATATGATAGATTGAAAGCAAATCATCGTATGTGGAGGTGAATCAGACATGGCACTTACACTATCGGGTTTAATGCTTTATGCAATGTGGCTTGTCTTAGGGGTCATGGGTCTTAGCTTTGTAGTAGATTTGTTCAAATCGTTTGCGTCAGGAACATTTTCCGGCTCTACGGTTACGTCTTACTTGAAAGACCTGTTGTACTTTGTGTTCCCTTTATTCTTGCTTTCCAACATGATGCCGCTAGATCATACCGATTTCATTATCAAAATTGCGTACTATCTCGGTGCTCTAGGCGTTCTCTACCATTATGTCGGAGGATATTTTAAAAAGTAATCCTGTAACCGCATTCACAGCTGCTGAGACCC
>NZ_JBFUHL010000143.1:0-4775 GCF_056402415.1 Paenibacillus sp. P4_A9 | reverse complement strand
GAATGGTATACGTTAAATAGCCGCCGCTTCCCCTCGAGCAGCTAAGAACGACGACATGTTGTTTAGCAGCGTTCAAATAACCGGAAGTAATTCGGTAATCTGTGGATCCAATTGTTGAGATTTTTGTTTTCTTGTATACGGTAATCCAATTACCTGTTTGCTTATCCATACGTTGTACGCTAATGTCTCTTTCCGTTTGAACGACTCGTTCACTCGTGTTGTCTTCACCAAAATTAATCTTCGTGATTTTCTCTTCAGGCCGAGTGCTGCTTACAGATGTAGGTATAATTATTCGAATCGTTCGACTATTGTTTGATTGTTTCATATTATCCTAATCAACTCCTCCTTCAAGCATCCATAAAATAGGAACATTACATCCTATTCGAGGTTGACTTACTTGGAGTCTAATACTGCTTTTACTTATCTATCCATGATAAACAAAAAAAACCTGCCGCGAAGCAGGCCACTGACGCAAACATCATTAGAAAATTCTACCATATAATTGAAATTCGAGTGATATCTTCTTCTGACAGTTCATTCCCTAACAAAACTTCCATTAACGCAAGATCAGTAACTGCCTTGATCCCATGCTTGGTACCAGCTGGAATTTGCAACACATCGCCTTCACGAAGTCTATACAGTTTGTCCTCCATAAGAATCTCAGCGCAGCCTGACAGTATCGTTAGGCTTTCTTGTCGATTACCATGCTGGTGATAACTCGTATGCTTCCCTTGGGTGAGTTTCACAATTTTAATCATGCTTTCATTTCCTTGAGGATCATCCCTCCAATATTTCAATATCTGATACGTTCCCCAGCTTTTCTCCCCATACATCGGCATCGGTGATACTTGTGTGAGTCTTTCCTTGATCAGATGGGCTTTCTCCTTATTCGCAATCAAAATACCGTCTGAATTTGCCGCGACAATGAGATCCGAGACGCCAATGACTTCAATGGGATAGGGTAGTTCATTAATGAGATGTGTATTGACGGAATCATTAGATATTCTACCCATGCCTATAACGCTATCTTTCAAATGAGGGGTTAGCGCTTTCCAGCTGCCCACATCTTGCCATGAACCATCATACCCCATGACAACCGCATGCTGATTGTGTTCAACAACTTCTCGATCGAAGCTTGTATTTGTAAGTTGTTCATAAATGGCCAGCCATTCCTTCACTTGTTCTGGATGCCCCTTGTCCTTCAAATAGGAAAGCATGAACCTTAAGGGAAATGCAAATACACCACAGTTCCACAAAGCATGCTTTTGGATTAACTGAGCAGCAGCTTCCTCATTCGGCTTCTCTATGAAATGATCGACAAAAGCAAATTCATCGTTGTCCATGGGGAGAACCGGAACTATATAACCGAATTGATCAGATGGCTTCATAGGTTTCGTACCGAGCAGCGCAAGATTTGCCTTTGAACGGGAAATAAGTTCGGGAAAGCGATGCAGTAGATGGAAAAAGGCGGAATCCACATAAGTGTCTACGGGGAGAATACATATCGTTTCATCCGCATCAACTTGCAAGCACTCATGCAAATACGTGGCAGCTAAAGCGATGGCTGCATAAGTTCCTCTTTTATAGGGTTCACTTATGATAGGAATGTGCTCACCAACATAATTTCGCGTTATCTCTACTTGACTCTGATGTGTGACGATACATGTGGATTGCAGCAAGCCCGCCTCATCCAATTGTTTGCATATTCGCTCAATCATGGATTCTCTAACGCCATCTTCGGATTTCAAAAGCTTAAGAAACACTTTGGAACGGATCTCGTTGGATAAAGGCCAAAGCCTTTTTCCTGATCCACCGCATAATAGTACAATACGCAAGCCAAATACTCCTTTCCTGCGGAACATCACGCTTCACTCGTATTTCTTCGATTGAATGACTTTTTCAACTACTTGCTTCATCAACTTCCCTGCACGTTCCCAAGTTAGATGAAGAACATCCAGTCTTCCCTGTCTTCCCTTCCGCTTGCAAAGCTCGGGATTCTCGTAAGCATTTCTCATAATCATTTTCAAACTATGATGCTCCGGTTCCGCCCATAGTTGACCCTTTTCTGCAAACAGGTAGCTGAATGATCGTGAGATCGCGTGCTTACTGTTTATACTAATTGAGGGGTTCTTCAGCTGATAAGGAACGAGGAAGGAGTTATTATGCGTTAGGAAATCCATTTGCCCGCCCCAAGCCGTCGTGATAACGGGAGTTCCGCTGGCCAACGCTTCTAAAAAAGGCAGCCCAACCCCCTCGCCCCGCGTCGGTAGGACAAAGGCATTCCCAAGCGTATATAAACCTTTTAACTGGCTCTCGCTAAGTCGTCGGCCTATAACGACAACGGGGGCTGTATCTTTGTATATGCCTAATCTTTTTTTGTATTGCGATATTTGTCGCTGGATCCATCTCTCATTCTCATAGGGCTGATATCCGTTGGTTTTGATCACAAGAATTACATTATCATTCGAAGAAAACTCTTCCCAGTACGCTCTTAACAAGCCTTCTGGATTTTTGCGATGCTGGAAGCCGAATACGGATACGAAAGTAAACTTGCCTGCCGCACGCGGCAAAACAAACTTCTTATTGTTCGGATGAAATGCCTTGGTGTTAACGCCATGTGGAACAATGTAAATCGGAACGGTTACACCGCTATTCTGAAGTGCCCGTTTATTATGTTGTGTGGGGACACATACCGCATCAAATTTGTTCATATGACGAAGCCATTCGTTAGGCGTTTTACTTGTTTCCCAAACGGTGTTCAAAATAATACGATCGTACAAACTACGCTCGCTCCCCCACTGCATATAGCTCGGAACATCGTGATAGATAAGCACTCGTTTGCCTATGGTTGGTCTTCTACTAGCTCTCAAGTGACCAACCCTGACGTCAACACCCCTCCGTTTGAGAGATGCCGCATAGGCTCTACTTGCATGACCAAGTCCGCTCGCTTTGTGAACGGGTCCTTTCCAAACCACTACATAGGGCTTCATCTGGACACCAACTTGAGGGTTTTAACATACMCTTTACGTTTATGAAGTGAAATGGACCGATAACTTTTGGCCAGGGAAGCCATTCTTGAAGCTGTAAGTTGAGAGTTGCTTACATGTAAGCCCCTATTCTTTGCAGGCTTCAAAATCATCTTGTTAGACACTCGCGAATAAAGAAAATTGCCATATGTCTCGAATTCTGAAAAAGCAAACTGCTTGGACCTATTCATACTTTTCATAATCGCCGAATACCAGCTGGTGTTATGTTTGGACTCAATAACTTGTTTCAACTGCTTGACTTTCGATTTCTCGAACAACATGTAATGGGTAACGAAGGACAATCTGGCGGAACGATTTCTTCCCATCAACTTTCTATACGTATTAAAATATTCGCCTTGACTCCAGTTCCGGCAGTAAAATACGGTCTTGTTGCCCACTTTGAAGACATGCGGTCGAATGAGTACGGTATCGGCATCAATGACCATATAGTATTTGGACGAGCATAAGGTATCGCCATTCAACTTAAGTAACTGCTGATACAGCCATCCAGTCCGATCCCATGTTTTGGATTGATAATGGATGTCCTTTTTCGTGATAGGGAGAACCGTATCTTCATGAACGAAACGACATCCTTTTCTCGCACATAGATCAATAATTCGTTGTTTCCACGGAGCTACAATAATGATTTCACCAATCGGATGCTTGACATATTTCCTTACTGCGTCAATGACAAGGGGGAGTGTTCCCAAATCCTTCTCAATCGCTGGGATTAGCACATCAATTTGAGGTGCATGGCTAAGCTCCTCTTTAATTTGCATGAACATTCGCTCATCTCCATTATTCAAACGTATGGATTATCATATGTCAGGAGAAAGAAATGGCATGGGTTAAGAGGCAGGGTGACGCCATAAAAAAAAGCCGCCAAGGATTAGCTCCCTGACAGCCATTACATCTTATACAATTTATTCCAAAAGCCCACTTAACTCCGAAGCTTTTATTTCTGCATTCGTTTTATTCCCAGGCGTTAAACCAAGTCGTTGCGTCATTTGCTGGCTAATGTTCCCTAGTCGCCCAGTATACTCCGTTGCTGATTGAATGATTGTCCGATTCGACTGTTCAAATAAATCCAATGCAGCGAAAAGATCGGTCATTCCTCTTTCGATCGAGTCCATTTGCAACCCTGGTTTTCCGAGTAACTCGTTCGTTCTTTGCGTTGTTTCTTTCAACAATCGCGAGTTATCCTCGAACATTTTATTCAGCGTTGAATTCGCGGAATTTACAGCTTCAATGGTTTGAACTTGATCCTCAATGGCCATGGAGATCATGGCAGACACCGTAAGCAGATTCTGTGTTTTATCGATAGTCGCATCAACGGCATCAATGAGTTTATCGTTATTGTCATTGATTATGTCTGTTCCTGCAATCGCTTGTTGATATAAGATGACCATCTCTTGAAAGGACTGGATGCGCGTCACAACCTTACGAAGTCCTCTCTCCAAATGTGTTTTACGATGTTCATTCTCGGGCTTGGCAATTTCGACTTCGAAAAGCTGCTTTAAATTCTCACCCATGGCAATCCGCATTTGCAGATTGTAGACGGACTCTATGGAATTTTTCTTCAGCGTTTTCATATAAGCCATATTCTCTTCAAGCGTTTCCTTCCCATTTCGAAGGGATTGCACGATCGCATTTACGTTTGTTYTCACGGATTGATACTTGTAAATATAGTTTTTCAGTGGCGTCTTTTTCATCATTTTCTCAAAAAAACCAAGCTGTTTGCTCTTACTC
>NZ_JBFUHL010000142.1:0-4781 GCF_056402415.1 Paenibacillus sp. P4_A9 | reverse complement strand
ATGTCCTTCAATACAACGATCATATCATCATTATTGATTGCGGCTCCAAGTTCCCTGACGAAAGCCTGCTAGGTATAGACTTAATTATTCCGGATATCTCTTACTTGTTAGAAAATAAAGATAAGATCCGAGGTATCGTCATTACGCATGGACACGAGGATCATATCGGCGGTATCCCTTATATTATCAAACAGTTAAACATGCCCATTTATGCTACGCGGCTAACACTTGGCCTTATTCAAATCAAACTGAAGGAACATGGACTACTTAAAACTACGATTTTACATGAGATTGATGCGAATACCAAGCTTGTTTTAGGGGACATACCCATTAGCTTCTTTCGAACTAACCACAGTATTCCGGATTGCCTTGGTATTGTCTTTGATACCCCGCAAGGCACGGTTGTGCATACAGGGGATTTTAAATTCGATTTAACACCCGTAAACGAACAATATGCAGATATACATAAGATGGCAGCTATTGGTCAAAATGGCGTACTTGCCCTGCTTTCGGAGAGTACGAATGCTGAGCGTCCAGGATTCACACCTTCTGAACGGTTAGTTGGTGACCATATTGAAGAAGCATTCATGAAGGCGACAGGAAAAATATTTTTATCGACTTTTGCCTCTAACGTCAATCGGTTACAGCAAGTCATTGATGCAGCGGATAAGACGAACCGTAAAATCGCACTTCTAGGAAGAAGCATGGTCAATGTCGTTGATATAGCTCTCAGGCTTGGTTATTTAACAATGTCGCCTGACATGTTAATTGAGTCTCAAGAAGTAAATCGATTTAAACCACATGAGCTAGTCATTCTGTGCACAGGAAGTCAAGGCGAACCGATGGCAGCACTTGCTCGATTAGCCAGCGGAACACATCGTCAAGTTGAGGTTTCCCGTGGTGATACCGTCATTCTAGCGGCCACGCCGATTCCTGGCAATGAGCGGAATGTCGCTCGTATCGTAGACAACCTGTTTGCCAAAGGTGTTAAAGTCATCTACGGTTCCGGATCCGTAACAGGGATGCATGTATCCGGACATGCTAGTCAAGAAGAATTAAAGCTCATGCTGACATTCATGAAGCCCAAATATTTCATCCCAATTCACGGTGAATATCGCATGCTTTATCAGCATCGATTATTAGCTGAAGCCGTTGGTGTCGAGTCTGACAACATTTTTATTATCAATAACGGAGAAGTCGTAGATTTCATCAACTCAGAAGCTTGTCAGGACCGTCATGTTCCGAATGGCAATACCCTCGTTGATGGACTCGGTATCGGAGATGTCGGTCAAATTGTCTTAAGGGACAGAAAAGTCTTATCGGAAGACGGTATGTTGATTGTTGTCATATCGCTTAGCAAATCGGATGGTAAAATCGTTACGGGTCCCGATATCATTTCGCGTGGATTCGTTTATGTCAAAGAATCAGAAGCGCTAATAGAAGATGTACATCGAATTGTTGTAACTACGCTCACACAATTACAAGAGTTGAAGACGAACCAGTGGGGGCTCTATAAACAAGCCCTGAAAGAAGCGGTAGGGAAATATTTATATTCGCAGACGAAGAGAAGGCCAATGATTTTGCCAATCATTATACAAGTGTAAGATAGGTGAATAATTGAATGTGGGATGAGACATCTTATTACAGGCTTTCATTCTAGTATCAAGGAGGGGAACTATATTATGGCAAAGCCAGACAATCGCGAAGATAATCCAGCTCGTATCCAGAATGCCATCGACCACACGATAGCCAATTTGCACGAATCTGAGGAGTATCTGGAAGAATTTGCAGATGAAATATCTGCGGATGAAAAGCAAGATCTTGAATCTAAGAATGCCCGTCGTCAAGTAGCCA
This sequence comes from Paenibacillus sp. P4_A9, assembly GCF_056402415.1. NCBI lineage: Bacteria > Bacillati > Bacillota > Bacilli > Caryophanales > Paenibacillaceae > Paenibacillus > Paenibacillus sp. P4_A9. Next base: position 2,927 of record NZ_JBFUHL010000142.1, on the reverse strand, counting down.
TCAGCGGCTTCGTTGAAGAGATTAAAGACGAATCGAACAACTGAGAAACTTGGAACACAAGCAAATGAAACAGAAAAAGGCTGCCGTTCATTCGGCAGTCTTTTTTATTCGCCGAAAATTAGATTTTAGGAAGTTGAATAGGTTATTATTAGACTGATAGAAGTAATTGTAATATACCTATTTTCAGCTGAACAAAGGAAGGAAGACGCACATGTCGACAACAGATAAAATTAAACTAACCTCCTATTCAACCAAGGGTGGCTGTGGCTGCAAAATTGGTCCAGCTGATCTATCTGAAGTGATTAAGAAATTGCCGCCGGCACTACCCAATCCGAACCTTCTTGTAGGCATTGACACAAGTGATGATGCTGGTGTTTATAAACTAAGCGAAGAGCTTGCGCTCGTACAGACGGTAGACTTTTTTACTCCGATTGTAGATGACCCGTATTCGTTCGGACAAGTAGCCGCTGCAAATGCGATAAGTGACATTTATGCCATGGGTGGCAGACCGTTAACGGCATTAAATATCGTTGCTTTTCCGATTCGTACGTTGGGCAAGGATGTGCTGGCTGATATATTACGTGGTGCTGGCGATAAAATGAAGGAGGCTGGTATCACTCTTGTTGGCGGACACTCGATTGATGATAACGAGCCTAAATTCGGTCTTGCTGTTACGGGGTTAGTACATCCTCAGAAGATACGAACCAATGCAGGAGCGGTACCAGGTGATAAATTGATATTGACGAAGCCAATTGGTGTAGGCATTTTGACGACTTCAATTAAGAAGGATCGATTAAATGAAGAAGAAGTTGCGCGGGTCACACAGGTTATGGCTACCTTAAACAAAACTGCGGCAGAAACGATGGAACCATACGATGTACATGCTTGCACCGATGTGACTGGATTTGGTTTGATCGGACACACGCTGGAGATGGCAAAAGGAAGTCAAGTTGGCATTCGAATTTCTTCAAACGATGTGCCACTATTACCAAGAGTAAGGGAATTGGCTGAAGAAGGATTCGTTCCAGGTGGCACAAAGAATAACTTCGCCCATGTACAAGATTCGGTTTCGTACCCCGACACGTTGGATCAAATCGGTCAATGGATACTATGCGATGCTGTCACCTCAGGCGGATTGTTAATCGCTGTGTCTGGTGACCAGGCAGAGGACTTACTCAGTCAAATGAAACTTGCGGGTGTGGAAGCTAGTATAATTGGTGAAACAACAGAAGAACATCCAGGTCGTATTGTCGTCATTTAAGCTATAAGGAGCGATACCATTGTTTCAAGACATCAGCATAGACGAGTTATTAGCGCTCAAAGATAAGAAAGAATTAGTTATGATCGATGTTCGTTCCCCATCTGAATTTCAGGATGCCACGATTCCCGGCAGTATCAATATCCCATTTTTTGATGATAACGAACGGGCAGAAATTGGCACCATTTATAAGCAAGTAAGTGTACAAGCGGCGAAGGATCGCGGACTTGAGATCATTTCTGCCAAGCTGCCAGCATTCGTCAAAACATTTGAAGGGATCAAGGCGCAAAAGGCTGTTTTCTGTTGGCGCGGCGGCATGCGTAGTCATTCGTCAGCTACTGTACTTTCTTTAATGGGCATACGAACGTATCGTTTAGCAGGTGGATTCCGTTCTTATCGTAGATGGGTGGTCGATACCCTAGAGAAGATGGATTTCAAACCTCGTGTATGTGTGATATCTGGGAATACGGGAGCTGGCAAAACAGCGATTCTAAGGCGTTTACAGGCGGAGGGCTATCCTGTTTTGGATTTAGAAGCGATGGCAGGACATCGAGGATCGATCTTTGGACATGTTGGGCTCCAATCAAACAATCAGAAGACTTTCGAGGCACATCTCGTTACGAACCTACTTAAATTGAAGGATTCTCCTTATATATTGATTGAGGGAGAAAGCAAACGTATCGGAAAAACAGTGATCCCTGAGTTCATTTTTAGTAAAAAGGAAACCGCAACTCACTTACATATCAACATGCCTATTCGTGAACGCGCTCGTCATATCATTGAGGATTATCGTCCTTGGGAAAATAAAGAACAGTTGATTAAAGCGTATAGTCACATTAAGGACCGAATCCACACCCCTATCGCGAAAGAAATTGAAATCGCTTTACAGGAAGATCAATTTGAAAAAGCTGTATGTCTTCTATTAGAGCATTATTATGATCCACGGTATGAACATGGGATGAGCAAGTATGAACAAGAGATTCGAGAAGTTCGTGCGATGGATGTAATGACGCTTGATGAAGCTGTTGAAGCTGTTAAAGCGTATGTAGAAACAGAAGATTTTAAGTGTTTGTATCCTACGTTGTTATGAGGTTGAGTGTAGGCATGGAGACAACAGCGAGAAAAGAGAATGAACAAAAGCGTATTTATCTCGACTATAATGCGAGTACACCGATTGATCCCGAAGTTTTAGATGAGATGCTGCCATTTTTATATGGACACTTCGGTAACCCATCGTCTTCTCATTGGGCTTCCGCTAAGATTGATGAAGCTATTCAACTTGCAAGACAGCGCATCGCAACATTGATCGGTTGTAAATCAAGTGAAATTGTCTTTACCAGCGGTGGTAGTGAGTCGAATAATCATGCCATCAAGGGAATTTATTTTGCTAATAAACATCGAGGCAATCACATCATTACGACGAAAATCGAGCATCCTTCTGTCATGAATCCATGTGGGTTTCTTGAATCGATCGGAGCAAAGGTTACATATTTAGATGTGGATGTTTATGGGCTAGTAAACCCCAATGAGTTGATAGCAGCTATCACTGAAGATACGATTCTTGTGACGATCATGCATGCAAACAATGAGACCGGAACCGTTCAACCGATCAAGGAAATTGCTGAAATCACGAAGAGTCGAGGGGTCATCTTCCACACCGATGCCGCAC
>NZ_JBFUHL010000141.1:0-5021 GCF_056402415.1 Paenibacillus sp. P4_A9 | reverse complement strand
GTTGAAAGATAGAATAAAAAGAAAAAGTTGGGAAAAGGTTTTTGATTTGAATAATACTGGACTGGATTCTATACAAGGGACAACAGGAAGAATTGAATTAAATAAGATAAAAAGGATTGAATTTTACTAAGGTGTAAGGAAAAAGTTTAGAATGACAATTTATAATCTATTTTAAGGTAGGTAAAATGAAAAAGAGGTCTTTATATTTAGTAGTATTAATATTACTCATTGCTGGTGTTTACTATTGCATTAATAATAATGTCTTCACTATTTCTCCTGGAAATCAAGACACAACGCCTTCTTTCACTTTAATAGTACCAGCTGATCGTTTTCCAGAAACTGCCGCGCATATTAAAGCAGCCATTGAGCATGGTGAAACTCCAGTGTGTACAATTGATCGCAAAGGTGCAGAGGAAAATCGCAAGGAGTCATTAAAGGGTATCCCTACAAAGCCCAATAAAGACAGGGATGAGTTCCMAATGGCAATGTGTGCAGAAGGTGGAACTGGTGCAGATATAGCCTATATAACCCCGTCAGACAATCGTGGAGCAGGGTCTTGGGTGGGGAATCAGTTGGAGAAATACCCAGATGGAACTAAGGTTATGATTCTTGTTAAGTGATGAAAGAATGATTTTATTTTTGGGATTATGTGTTGCGGTTATTTGGTCTTATTCACAAAATTTGATCTGAAATATATTTTACAAAACCTTTTATGTGAAAGGAATTAATTATTATGTCAAATAATTATTTGAATGAAATAATAAATCAACAGATTCATAAGTTTTTCTTGGATTTTAGTTACTGGGCGCCCAAAATATTCATTGACGAAAAAAAACCATTAATTCATACTGGCGAATTTGGCATGTACAGGGAAGAAATAGCAAGAACTTTCCTGAGAAGTATTGTACCTAAAAAATTTGACGTTAATCATGGTTTTATATTAAATCCTCGTGAAGGTAAGGAAGGTATTAGCACACAATGTGATATTGTCATCTATGATAAATCATCAACCCCTTTTATTGATGATGGATCAGCAAAATTCTTCCCAATTGAAACAGTTGTAGCTATTGGTGAGGTCAAGTCAGATCTTAGCAAAACTGAACTAGAAGAAGCCCTGAATAAATTAGCTGGAGTAAAGAAAAAAAGAGAAAACCTAACTGATGTTACAACATTAGCAAGATTTCCGCTAGATAGTCATTTTGTAAGTGAAATATATAGATATACACTGAAATTTTCTAGTGAAGTTCCTAGTGTGTTTTGGAAGATACCGCTTCAAAAAACATTCAAAAATTATGTCAATGGTATTAATAAATTGACTATGAATAAAGAAGAGAGAGAACGATTAAAGTATTATTTGACAGAAATACAAAGAATGGAAAAACTTCGTGAAGAATTAAATTATAATATTAGATATTTTCATACGGATCATATCTTCTCATTTTTAATTTGTAACCAAATTACGGGGGTTTCGAAAGATGAACTGCCAAATGTTATCAATGATATATATAAATCTTCAAAGATAAAAAGAATACATAGACATAATATGATTCTAAGTTTACAAGATGGTCTTTTATTATATAAAGATCCTTTTAGCACAGAGGATGGAAAGTATAAGTATTTTCCATTTCCTCATAAATGGAATAGAAAATTAAAAAATATATTTGTTCCAGTAGTTAATGGTAGTACAGAGTTTGAATTATCTAAATTTATCAGTAAAGAGCTAAATGATATGAAAATAACAAACAAAAAAACAATATTCGATAAAGGAAAAGCTGATTTTATAGAAAAAATTAGTAAATTTATCGTAAAAGGATTTAAAGATATTGATAGACAACCTGTATCTGAAGCCAATGTAAAGGACATTTTTGATGATTTATTAAATATGAGGAAAAATAAAATAACTACTGGTCAGCATAATAATATTAAGAATCTTTCCAAATCGATAGCGCAGCAACTAATGTATTATATAAACCTTTCACACTCTGAAATTGATGAATACGAACATATAAAGGTTTTTGCTCATTATCTCTTTCTGTCTACTACCGATTCTACTATAATTTATCCTGAACTAGCCAAATACTTTTATCCGATAATTCATAATAAATATACAATAACTGAATAAAAATCGAAATTACTTATGTTGGACAGATAAAACAAATCATCGAGAAACTAGATAATTTAAAAATGGTCAGTTAAGCTAAAATGAAAAATATTCAGGTTCATTAGAAGTCACCTAGATTATGTGTTGAGCGTTTGAAATAGTTCTAAACTGCGATTTTATACTGTAATTAGTCCCATTCTGTTGATTGGGGCTTTTTTGTACAATTAGCGTTTTAAAGTGAATCACTAAGAACTTCTCGTAGACCAAATGTACTAATCATGTTAAGCTTTTTTTATGGGTATTTCTGGTATTTCTCATTCAATGATTGATGATACTTCTTCTATCGATGGATTTGTTTGTCGACAAGAAATGAGAAGATTAGTTGCAAATAGGCTAAGTGGCTAGTGTGTAATATTCAGATTTCATTAATGGAGAAGTGATTAATTTGGGTATCAGTCTGAAGACATTAGTTTGATGAATGATCCTTATTTGATGAGCCATTCTGCTTCTTTTACTGATGCTTTTTATAAAAAATTAGAAGGATTTTTCGGTAGAGATATTAATTACAATATATCTAGGTTAAGTTTTTGGAAGTTTTAAATAAAATACTAGTTTCATGAGGTGATTATTTTTGATTAAGATTACTACTGAAGAGGATTTCAAGCAATACAGAGCGACGGATGGATATTTTATTGTTAAAGATAATGCAAATAAGAATAAAGTTCATGTCACCAGATGTCCAACACTAGATATTTCTACTTTTAGAGAGAAGGTTTTAAGCAATGATGGCAAAAATGGGGAATATCTCTACACGGATGACTTGATTGCAGCAACCAACTATACGAAAGGTAGAAAGTGTGAAAATTGCAGAAGGATTATGTGAGGCGATAAAAACTGACTTTCATATAGAATCGAAGGAGCAGCATGAATGAACTCATTAATAGTTGATACATTTTCAAACAATCTAGATATCCGGTTGTCCTATTACGGGAATCAATTAAACTTGGTTACGGAGGATTGTATCAGGTATGAGTTTTATGGTGCTTTATTATCTGAGTATCAATCATATGAGATAATTCTTGAATACCCACACGACTACTTAAAACAGAAAGAAATTGATTTAGTGATTATTAACAAGTCATTCAACTCGATATTTGAGTTTAAATACTATAGAGCAATACCTAGTGGTCAAGAGGATCGGACTGCCAGAATGGCAAATATTTACGTAGATATTATGAAACTAAAACTATCGAGGGTAGCCAGCGAAAAGTACTTTGTATTTATTACCGATGCGGTAATGTATGGATATTTATTGAGAAACGAGTATGGCTTCATGATTAGGGAAATTGAATTTGATTTCGTAGTATCATCGACTCACCAAACAGGACTTAATTTTGGGAAAGTTGTTAATAAGAAATTACCTGAAGATATCAATATGTCCTTACCGATTTCTATAAAAAGAGTTTACTATAAAGCACTTGAACAGGATCATTACTTATTTGTTTATAAAATTCTATGATACGATAAAAGTTCACTTTCATCGAGATTTTGAGAGTATAGTGGGAGAGTTGTTGAATGTACGAAAGAATAATAGGTAATTTTTTATTTAAAGGAAGCTCTGGCAGCAAAAAAGATAGAAAAAGGATAACAGAGATATATAATGTAGTAAATGCGTATGATTTTAATGAATTTAAAAAAATAGCAATATCATTAAGTATTAATAAGACACTTAAAAATGGACGAGAATTGTATGTAATACCAAGTAATTTTAATTCAAGTTACTTAAAAGCACACTTCAAGTCTTCACAGACTAAATATGAAGATAGTCGCACATTCTTAAATACAACATTTACTTTTTCATATTTTATTTTCACAGATGTGACATACAAAAGAAATGAGATTGGATCAGCAGTTCTTTCGTCCCAAGATAAGGAAAGAATTGACGCCATAATTTCTAAGTTGAGTAAATTTTCATTTACAAAATTAGAACAATATTTTAAAAGTAATCCTTCTTTCTTATCAATAAGGAATAATAAATTAGTTATTCCTAAGGATATTCACTTTAATTTTTTTAGTGACCTGGAAGATAAGAAAGAGAGTAAGGATTCAAGTAACGGTAATAAAGAAAATAAAAACAAAGAGAATCAAGTTAATGTTGAGGAACATTTTCTTCCTGGTATCAACGCAACTATCATTAATAATGAAAAGTTGTTGGTGAGTGATTATAGTGATTTGAAGAATATTAACCTGAATAATGAAATGCAGCAGTTAAAAAACCAATCAAAAAAAAAGCTTTTTAATAAAAAAATCGGGAATCATACCCCAGCTAGAATGTCGATATCTACTCAGAGAATTCAAAGATTAAGTAGTATTGTACTATTCCTGAAGAGATTATACGATAATACTTGCCAAATCTGTGGGGAACGGCTCGAAGTTGCTTTTGAACAATATTATTCTGAAGTTCATCATATACAACCACTTGGGTTACATCGGGGAGCAGATGTAGTTGAAAATATGATTGTTCTTTGCCCCAACCACCATACTATGTTTGATCGTGGTTCGATAACTATATTCTTAAATGAAAAGCGAATCATTCACAAAAATTCTATTCATCAGATTAATCGAAAAAAACTATTATTTAAGCATTCAATTGATCAAAAATATATTGATTATCACAATACATATATTTTCGGTAATGATAATTTGAGTACATCCAATAAAATAAAACAAGTAGAGGCTGCAAGACAACAAGAGTTGAATTATGGAAAGATGATAAGGATTCAAGATATTCACAATAGTGAGACATTTGATGTGCAACTAGAGGTTTTTCATCAAAGAGAATTCATGACTAATTTTCAATTAGCACTTGTGAATGTTATAGAAGGAGATTCAGTTAATATAAATAGTCATACTTATATTG
>NZ_JBFUHL010000140.1:0-5034 GCF_056402415.1 Paenibacillus sp. P4_A9 | reverse complement strand
AACATGATCTGGACTTCGCAAAAAGAAAAGCCGAACGTATTTTTATATCATTTTACAGACAAGGATTTGAAATACGATCAGTATTATGGACAGCTATCTCCCGCATACGGCTGGATGGCACCAACGATGAAAGGCAGAAGGATTCCTAAACCAGACGTACATACTTCATGGAATGGCGATGCCGGGACCTCAAGTCTCGTTACAGTGATCGTTCCAACATTGAATGAGAACTCGCTAGTGAAATCGAAAACATGTTTAAGCCGTGATGGGATTTCCGGATTTAGGATTGAATTTGAGGATGACTCGGTTACAACATACTTGACAGCTTCTGAAACAGATCAACTATCCATTGATAGGATTAGCGCAGTGTCGAAGCAACTTCTCGTTGTAATAGGTATAAATGGCAAAGTTACAGGGATTGCTCTCGACTGTGAGTCGATGTTCGTAGATGGATGCAAAGTAGAGATTCCTTACGCCAACTTTGAATTCGAAATTATTGCCGGTCAAATGGAAGTGAAAAGCAAAATTATTATTCCGACTGGCTTTGATTGGAAAGAACATACAGAAGGGGCGAAGCCTGTGTACTCGGAGTAACATGAATAGATGAAGCTTTTTACAAAAACGATCAGAGAGGAGTGAATGACTTGAAACACCTTTTTGTTTCACCTGACGGAAGTGATTTGAACGATGGCATGATCAATACGCCGTTTGCCACATTAGAGAGGGCAAGAGATGCTATCAGGCTTATGAAGCAGACGATAGGTTTGCCTTCAGAAGGGATTTCTATTCATTTGCGGGGAGGCGTTTACCGTTTAACGGATTCGTTTCAATTGAACGAACAGGACTCTGGAACAGAAAACTCACCCATTGTATACAAGGCCTATCAAGATGAAACTGTTAGTTTGATGGGAGGATTAGATCTGAATGTGTCGGCTTTTAAGCCGGTTGTTGACGAAGCTGTACGAAATAGAATTCCGCTAGAAGCAAGATCCAAAGTTCTGCAGGTTGATTTAAAAAAGCAGGGAATCACCGATTATGGAGAAATCAGGCATTCCGGATTCGGATTACCTAGCGTGGATCCGATACCGGAATTGTTTTTTAACGGAAATGCCATGACGTTGGCCCGTTGGCCCAACGAAGGATATGTGAAAACGGGGGAAATTATCGATACGGGAACAATCCCCCGAAATTATGCGGCGGATATTCCTACGACCCATCCGGATTATGTTCCGCCGGAACTACGGGATAACCCCTATCGGGGGCTTAAGTTCGGCTTTCAAGACAATCGTCCGAATCGATGGGTGAATGCCAAGGATGTATGGCTGTTTGGATATTGGTACCATGATTGGGCGGATGGCATTCTCGAGGTCGAATCGATTGATACCGAGGCACAACGAATCAAGACCCGGCAACCAAGTTTGTATGGCGTAAGAAGCGGGCAGCGGTATTATGCCTTTAATATACTGGAAGAACTGGATGTGCCAGGGGAGTGGTATTTGGACAGGGAGCATGGGGTGTTGTATTTCTATCCACCGTCTCATTTGGAAAGTAGCACCGTTCAGCTTTCCATTATGAAGGAACCGATTATTTACATGAACAATGTTTCAAATGTAACTATTCAAGGATTGGTGTTGGAAGTGAGTCGGGGCGACGGAGTGAAGATTCTGGGGGGATCCTGCAACCGAATTCTGAAATGTGTGCTTAGAAAGCTTGGGCAAAAGGGAGTAGTTATTGGCAACGCCAACAGTCAGGACCCAATACTTGGGGGGGCTGGGCATCAAATTATAGGCTGCGAGATTTATGATACGGGTTCAGGCGGGATCACACTAAGTGGCGGGGACAGGAGTACCCTTACACCAGGAGGTCATATTGCCGAAAATAACCACATATTCCGCTATTCCCGAATCAAAAAGACATATTCAGAAGCGATCCAGATCTATGGGGTCGGCAATAGGGCAAGCCATAACCGAATTCATGATGCACCTCATGCTGCCATTATGTATTGGGGCAATGACCATATCATCGAATTTAATGAAATTTTCAATGTCGTTCTCGAAACGGATGATGCTGGTGCCATCTATGCGGGACGAAACTGGACGTACCGAGGGAATGTCATACGGTATAATTTTATTCACCATATCAGCGGAATTGAGGGCAGTGTAGGCGCCTTCGGGGTTTATATGGACGATGCAGTAAGCAGCGCGGAAATCTACGGGAATGTTTTCTACAAAGTTTGGCGCGCTTTTCATATGGGGGGAGGCAGGGACTATCTCATCGCCAACAACATAATTTTGGAAGGAAACGAATCGGTCAGCTTTGATGAAAGAGCCCAGCTTGATTGGTTCAAAGCGCATATGCACCCTGAACAGGGGACTATGTATGTTAGCCTGAGGGAAGTACCTTACCAAAGTGAGATTTGGAAGATGAAGTATCCGCGACTATTCAACATTTTGAACGATGACCCGGGGGTCCCGAAAGGGAACGCTATACGCCAGAATATTATTTATAAAACCAAGCCCATGGAGCTGGCCGATACGGTGATTAAGCACGGAGAGGTTGAAAATAACTTGCAACTTAATGAGGAGTTGGATTTGGGATTTATGGATGCTTCCCAGCTGAACTTTGCTTTGCGGCAAGATTCAGTCGTATTTCAACTAATCMCCGATTTCAAACCCATACCATTTGATAAAATTGGACTACTAGAAGAATGAGCCAGCACGATCACCGCAGTTTTCTGAATCTTTTTTTGGGAGGTACTCCCTTTTTTGTATATTAAAAACTCAGGTGTGGTATGGCTTTTGAATTATGGAAATGCAAGGAGTCCACATGGATGAGTCAAGCTAAAAGGGGGTGAACAGTATAGAAGATGCAGTTATAAAAACATACCGAAACAAACAAAATTGATCTTGGCAATACCGGTCTCAAATGCTGTAGCTGAGGTTACTTTGAGGCTGCAGGTGCAGTCTGCGGACAGGCTATCGCACACAACATCTAGAATACATTAGTTTTGGAGGCAGAATCGCTAAACAAACACTGATTCTATTTTTTAAGTTAATAATAACGCTTACAAGTAGCTAATAGGAGGAAATGTGAATGCTTAAGGCAAATGGAATTAATACTTATAAATGGATTTCCCTGGTATTAGCGATGCTAATGATTTGCACTCCAGTTTTATCGATCCCGTCCAGAGCTTCTGCAGCAACGACAACAGGCTACTACGTAGATGCTACAAATGGTAACGATGCCAACGACGGAATGACAATTGGAGCCGCTTTCAAGACCATCCAAGCTGCTGCAACTGTTGCACAATCAGGAGATGCTGTATACGTACGTGCAGGTGTATACAGAGAAACGGTTACTCCAGCTAATTCTGGCGTTACGATTAAAAACTACAATAATGAAAGCGTAACTGTATCCGGCGCTGACTTGGTTACAGGCTGGACATTGGATTCAACATTGGGTACAGGGAAAAATATCTATGCAGCCGATATGAACTGGGATATGTACAACGGCAACGGAAACATTGTTTTTGCTGATGGCGTCCTGATGCAGGAAGCGACATTTCCAAATATTGCTGTTCAAGACCTTTTGGACAGTACCAAATATAATAAAGTGAAAACATTCACTTATGGATCAACGATTAGTTCTTTAGTTGACGCACCAGGATTAGGCACTAAATTTCCTGCTAATACATTAAATAGCGGTATGCTTTGGGTTCGAACGGGGAATGGTTATGCCAGCTTCACCGCACCCATTACAGGAAATCCTACTACCTCGACCATCAATATTAATTGGCCGCTCCTATCTGCAGGCTACAATCCTGACACTACTTCCTATTATTATATTACAAGAAATAAGGCCGTATTGGATGTTGATACAGAATGGTACAAGGATGTAGCGAATGGAAAATTATATTTCATTGCTCCTGGCAACGTAGATCCAAGTACGATTACGGTTGAAGCTAAAAAGAGAATCAATGCGTTTGATTTAGCAGGAAAGACCAATATAACCATTKATGGAATTAAGCTAAGAGCTGCAAATCTTAACTTTGTTAATTCTAGCTATAATATGGTGAAAAATACTATAGTTGATGCTCCAGATTATAACTTACCTGCTGGAATGGCCGACCTTAATGGTTTAACATTAGGTCTGAATTTGAATGGAGATCACAATACGATACGGGATAGCGAAATTAGAAATTTGTATGGTCCCGGGATTCTAGTTGATGGACATGATAATAGTGTCATTAATAATTATGTTCATAATGTTGACTTTTTGCATTCCTATGCTGATGCTGTAAAACTATCCGGATATAACCATCTTGTCAGCCATAATACCCTTACGATGTCAGGTCGTGGGCTTATAGGCGGCTCTTTTTCCAGATCAGTTATAGAGTATAACGATATAAGCTATGGTATGAAGCTATCTAAAGATGGCGGCGCAGTCTATGTTGTAAATGTGGATATGGAAAACACGGAATTTCACCATAACGTAGTTCATGACATCATAGGTGCCGGAGGGTCCCACGGTATTTATCCGGATAACTCGGTGCATAACGCTATTTTTTATGACAACATTACTTATAATACAAGTGCTAATGGCATACTGATAAATGTTCCTAATGAATACCAATTATTTTATAACAATTCAATCCATGGTCCTATAGGCCAGTTCTGCAATGGCTCAGATGTCTGTGATTCAATAGGTTCGAAATTTACTAACAACATCGTAAGTGGTGCATTTGGAGCTGGAGCAAATAATAATGATATGATTAAAGCGAGAAATATCATAAGTGCTGGTACTACTCATTGGACGGCTCCTTATAGTGGAACGAATCCAAATCCATCTCTTCCTTCTGCTTATAGCTTGAGTAACACTTCTACAGGCTTTGAGCAAGGTGCAATGATTTCAGGAGTAACTGATGGTTATGTTGGAAATAAACCTGAAATAGGTGCAGTAGAAACTGGAGGAGCTCCATGGAAAGTGGGGCATGACTTTGCTAATCCTCCAAATCCTACTTTCCATCTGAATCCC
>NZ_JBFUHL010000139.1:0-5195 GCF_056402415.1 Paenibacillus sp. P4_A9 | reverse complement strand
CATATATGTTGTTGGAAATGAACTGTTCACTTCTGCTAATGAAACGATGTCATTAGGACTTTCTTCGAGCAAATGGACTTTTTTACAAAGTCAGCCATTTGTTGAGGGCAGCGCAGTTACTGTGAATGACCAGGCATCCATGCTGCAATTGGACACACAACAGATGGAAATAACGAAAAATAAAGCGATTCAGGATCTCGTATTTCAAAATGTGGCCATAGAATGGGTGACGCAAAGTGAACGTCCAATTCCATCCACCTGGGCGCCTTCAGAAGAAGCGGATCACATTGTTTTATTAAATAACCCACAATGGTTTCAGCAGCTAACATTTCAAATAAATCAACATCACGCATCATGGGTTGTTTTTTACAGCCCAGTGACTGCAGATCAGATTCAGAAAGTGAAATCTCTTGGAGTGTCAGTAATGGACTTTTCAAGTGCGTTAACCGCTGATCTCAATTGGACACAGATTTTTGATAATCGGCTTGTGATGATGAAAACGCATGCTTGGCAAAAAGGTATTCAAAATTACAATTCTCAAGAGCTAAAGGAACTAAAAATGAAATAATGTCAGGCATCTTAGGTTTTCGAGGAGGATAATGGCGGATTTTGTAGAAATTAATTAAATGGACGTGAACAGATTAGTTCATTTACAGATATGCGTGACAGAGATGATGATGAGGTGGAAGAATTGGACGTTAAAGAATGGTATATGGAATACAAAATTCACAAGAACCGTCCTGGTTTATTAGGTGATATAGCTTCTTTGATGGGGATGCTGGATATTAACATTGTGACGATTAATGGGGTTGAAGATCGCACACGCGGTATGCTTTTACAAACAAATGATGAAGAAAAAATTGATTTAATGGGTAAAATGTTGAGAAAAGTAGATAATATTACTATTACTGCTTTGAGACCCCCAAAATTAGTTGATATTCTGGCTGTTCGTCACGGCAGATATATTGAACGCGATTCCGACGATCGCAAAACATTTCGTTTTACGCGAGACGAGCTAGGCTTGTTAGTTGATTTTCTTGGTGAAATCTTCAAGCGTGAAGGTAACCAGGTTGTTGGGCTTCGCGGTATGCCGCGTGTTGGTAAAACAGAGTCGATCATCGCCGGTAGCGTCTGCGCGAATAAACGTTGGACCTTCGTTTCCTCAACACTATTGAGACAAACCGTTCGCAGCCAACTTTCTGAGGATGAAATGGCCCCAAACAATGTGTATATCATTGACGGAATCGTTTCTACGATTCGTTCCAATGAGAAGCATTACAGCCTTTTACAAGATATTATGGGTCTGCCTTCAACGAAGGTTATCGAGCATCCAGACATTTTTATTCGTGAATCGGAATACACCTATAATCACTTTGATTATATCATTGAGCTTCGGAACAGTCCTGATGAAGAAATTAACTATGATTCATTTACGTATACGTCCGAACCTTTTTAACATTTCAAACGTCAATAACAGGATTCATAATTCCTTCGGGGAGGTGACCATATGTCTGACTTAGGCTATATTTTGCGCAAAACACGACAGGAAAAAAAGATATCGTTGGATGATCTTCAGGAAGTTACCAAGATACGCAAGCGCTATCTAGAGGCCATTGAAGAAGGAAACTACAAGGTGTTGCCTGGGAGTTTCTATGTGAGGGCTTTTATTAAAAGCTATGCGGAAGCATTGGGGCTTGATCCGAATGAAGTTCTCAATATGTATCAGTCGACGCTTCCTGCCCCAACGATTGAGAAGCCTGTTGTCGAAGCGATTCGCAAGAATAGATCAAGTGTTCGCAATACAGAAAAGATGAGCCGCTGGGCTTCCAGCCTTATGTTTGTCTGTTTTATTTTGCTTATATTTGGGATCGTATATTACTATACATATAAGAATTATAAAGGAACGCCCGCGGATGAGAAGCCAACGCAAACGCAATCACCGCGGATTACGGATTCCACGAATCCATCGCCGAGCACGTCTGTCAATGCTACGGGGGATGGTAAAGCTACAGTTCTTTCAACACCAACTCCAACACCAGCGCCGACACCAACGCCGCCAGCGGTTCAGGTTAAATTCAGTTCTAATGAAAAAGGTGTAGATAACTACATCATTACGGGAACTGCAAATCTAAATATTCAATTCAAGATAACGGGATCTTGTTGGATTGCTGTTAATGCACTAACTCCTGAGGGTGAGAAGGGAGCTTTGCTAAGACAGAAGTTGTATAATGTCGGTGATACGGATACTTTTGATTTAGCGAGCTCGGCTTACTTAAATGTTGGCGCAGCTAGTGCATTGCAGCTCATGGTCAATGGCACACTCGTACCAGTTGGAGATACTCCGAATCCGAAGCGAGTACAACTCAATTTGCAGAAAAGCTAGCATTTTGGCAATTCCTGCGCTTTCCCGGGTAATGAAAATAGCTTGATAGGAAATATTCGAAGCCTTATGGCGGTAGGATATTTCTTTTTTTATGTGTTCTTGCTATAATGCTAATGTAATTTGATGGAAGGGATGTTGGGATGTAGATGAGTACAGAGAGTTCGTTTGATATTGTATCCAAAGTGGATATGCAAGAACTAAATAATGCCATTCAACAAGCGGAGAAAGAGATTTTAACCCGTTTTGATTTTAAAGGAAGCAAAAGCAGCATTAAATTGGATAAAGATCAGCTTGTTGTCACTTCGGATGATGAGTTTAAGCTGCAGAACGTCCTAGATATCATGCATGCAAAAATGACGAAGCGCGGAATTTCGATTAAGAATCTCGAATATTCCAAAATAGAGCCAGCTGCTGGCTCCACAGTAAGACAGAAAATTAG
Organism: Paenibacillus sp. P4_A9; assembly: GCF_056402415.1. NCBI lineage: Bacteria > Bacillati > Bacillota > Bacilli > Caryophanales > Paenibacillaceae > Paenibacillus > Paenibacillus sp. P4_A9. The sequence continues at coordinate 2,373 of NZ_JBFUHL010000139.1, read as the reverse complement.
CATGAAGCAAGGCGTCGATCAAGACAATTCCAAGAAAATTAATATATTGATTCGTGATTCAAAGCTGAAGGTGAAAACGCAAATTCAAGGGGATCAAATTCGTGTAACCGGCAAGAGTCGCGATGATTTACAAGCCGTCATTACTCTACTTCGGAAAGCAGATATTCCTTTGGACTTGCAGTTTGTTAATATGAAATAAACTGGAAAATTAAGTTACAATACGGGAAACCCCCTGAATGCAGGGGGTTTTTACATTTTGACACCCCATTGGGCTTGTATTATACTGGTAGGGAGTGTTTTTTAGGACTATTGGAGGTTGTTTCTTTCATGACAGAAAAGGTTAAAGTAGTTACTCTCGGATGTGAGAAGAATTTAGTTGATTCCGAGATTATGTCAGGCTTAATTCATGGCCGTGGTTTTCAACTTGTTGATAACAAGGAAGATGCCACAGTCATTATCGTGAACACTTGCGGGTTCATTGATGCTGCTAAAGAGGAATCCGTAAATACAATTTTGGATATGGCAGAGCTGAAGCAAACAGCGAATCTTAAGGCGCTTATCGTTTCAGGCTGTTTAACGCAACGATACAAAAAGCAATTGATGGAAGAAATGCCTGAGATTGATGGCATTGTCGGTACGGGTGATTTTGATAAAATTAATCACATTGTTGATGAAGCACTTAGAGGGAAGAAACCGGTTCTAGTAGGGAATCCGGTATTTAACTATGACGCGGACCTACCTCGGTTGATGACAACTCCTCGTTATACGGCGTATGTGAAAATTGCCGAAGGCTGCGATAACGCTTGTACATTCTGCAGTATTCCCATTATGCGTGGTGCCTTCAAAAGCAGAAGCATGGAATCGGTTGTTGCAGAAGTGGCGAACCTTGCCTCACAAGGCGTTAAAGAAATCAGCTTAATCGCCCAGGATTCCACAAACTACGGTACGGATATCTATGATAGCTTCATGCTTCCTACTTTGTTGAACAAGGTAAGTGAAGTTGAAGGTATCGAATGGGTGCGTCTACATTATGCATACCCTGGTTTCTTCAGTGATGAACTGATTGAAGTGATGGCAACGAATCCTAAAGTGTGCAAATACATTGATATGCCTTTACAGCATAGTGAAGATTCCATTCTTAAACGTATGCGTAGACCAGGCCGCCAAAAGGATACACGCGAGCTCGTTCGTAAAATTCGCGAATCCATTCCGGATGTTGCCCTGCGTACGTCTCTTATTGTGGGTTTCCCAGGTGAAACCGAACAAGATTTTGAGAACTTGAAACAATTCGTGCGGGATGTTCAATTCGATCGTCTTGGTGTATTTGCTTACTCCAAGGAAGATGATACGCCAGCAGCAAGACTGCCGGATCAAGTGCCGGATGATGTCAAAGAATACCGTGCAAATGCGATTATGGAAATTCAGCGTGAGATCTCAAATATCCGCGGCGGTCGCCGTATTGGCCAAGAAATTGATGTTCTTATTGAAAGATACGATGGCAGAAGCGATGTTTATATCGGCCGTTCCCAATTCGATGCACCAGAAATTGATGGTGAGGTATTCGTATCGAATGCGAAATTGAACATTGGAGAGCTTGCCAAAGTTCGTATTACCCACTCCTATGAGTTTGACTTATCCGGGGAGGTAATTGCATGAACTTAGCTAATCGCATCACCGTAGCGAGAATTTTATTAGTACCCATCATCATGTTTTTTCTGTTGATTAAGGTAAAATTTCCTCAAATACGGATAGAGGAGTTTAGCATAACGTATAATCAAATTATTGCTGCTTTAATTTTTATTATTGCTGCGAGTACAGATAGCTTAGATGGTTACATTGCTAGGAAACGTAATCTTGTCACGAATTTGGGCAAGTTACTGGATCCTTTGGCAGACAAGCTGCTTGTTACCGCTGTACTTGTTTCGTTAGTAGAAATGGATAAAGTTGATGCTTGGATCGTTATTGTCATTATTAGCAGAGAGTGGGCAGTTACTGGACTTCGTCAAATTGCTCTCTTAGAGGGTACTGTTATGGCGGCCAGCAAATGGGGTAAGGCGAAGACGGCGGCTCAGATTACAGCCATCATTGCACTGCTAATTAATAATTTTCCATTTACGTTTCTAGATTTTCCCTTTGATGTTATAGCTAGTTGGGCAGCAGCAATTATTACCGTTTATTCAGGTGTGGAATATTTCGTGAAAAATAAGCATGTCATAGATTTTTCGGAAAAATCATAATAGGTTCAACATACCTCTAAACGCGGTCGATCTTCATTGAACGATCTCGTTAGAGGTTTTCTCATTTTAAGGAGGGTTCAGTAGATGAAAGCTGAAATCATCGCGGTAGGCACAGAATTGCTACTTGGTCAAATTG
>NZ_JBFUHL010000138.1:0-5234 GCF_056402415.1 Paenibacillus sp. P4_A9 | reverse complement strand
ATGCGGATAAACTCGTTTGTTTACGAAATAGCCGGCCAAAGTAGGTGATATTGCCAAAACCTATCATTTTGGCGATGTCGCCGATTTTCATTTCCGTTTCGTCCATAAGGTTTTTTGCAAGACTGATGCGAAAACTGTTCAGAAATAGAATTAAGTTCATCCCTACCCTTCTAGAGAATATGCGGCACAAGTGACTCTCACTGACATGCAATCTCTCAGCCAAACTGCTCAGAGTAATGGCATGCATATACTCCGAACTTATAATTCTTAGTACTTGTAGAACGACCTCATCCGTAATTTTCTTCTCATGAATCAATAAGTTTAACTGCTTCTCTGCATATTGACCCAACGGATATTGGTGCATATCGAACACCGTTGACGTGCTGGGTGCAATCAATCCTTTTCGTGCATCCATGTCATCCGCCAGCCGTAACAGCACCTCTTCAAGAATAGAATTGGATATAGGCTTCAATAAGTAATCGAACGCACCGCTGCGAATAGATCGTTGTGTGTACGGGAAATCGGAATAAGCCGATAAAATAATGCATTTCGTTTGCTGCTTCTCTTCCTTGCTTAACCGCTCCAATAGCTCCAAGCCATCCATAAAGGGCATGCGGATATCAATAAAGGCCGCATCCGGCCGCGTTACTTGAATCATCTTCAAACCATCCAAACCGTTGTACGCCTTGCCAACAATCTCATAGTCATCATGAAGCCAGGAAATCCGTTTGGCCAATACGTTGCACAATTCCTGTTGATCTTCCACAACGACAATTCGCATACAGAGCCCCCCATTCCCGATAGGTCAATCTGGATACTACTGAAAAAGTTGAAAACGGAGCCTGTAATCTCGCTGGCTCCGTTGTGGTTGCTCTTTTATACAATTTTATACTATTTTATACCTAACCGCTCATAAATCTTTTCGAGATTATTCACTGCCTGGGTTTTCACATCTTTATATAAATCTCCACCATAGCTGTCCACGGAAACGAGCAGCGGACCGAAGTCTTTAACTCGCAGTTTCCAAATCGCTTCCGGCATTAAATCTTCCCACCACACATCTTCAATTTCTTCAATCTGTGTGGTTTCTAGCGCTGCTGCTCCCCCTACGATGGAGAAATAAACGCCGCCCACATTGACACAAGCTTGTGCACCGGGTTCAAGCATACCGCCTTTTCCGGTAATCGCCTTAACACCGAATCGCTCGAACAATCCTTCTACAAAACGATCCATTCGCGTACTTGTTGTTGTACCAATACATACCTTTTCGTACTTGCCATTTTCCAGTTTCTTAACACCTGGAGCTGTATGAATGGTTACGGCGCCTCTAAGTTGCGGGATTAAATCTTCCGGTGGATCAATCTTATGATCAAACATCCGGATCAGGTTCGCATCGCGAATACCGAAGATATGTCCATTGACTGTAACGGTATCCCCTACACGAAGCAGCTTAACGAATTCGTCTGTCATAGGCGTTTGAAGCTGATGGTGTGCCATGAGAATCTCCCTTCATTAATAACTAATGACAACCGATTGACTTTCTTCAAAGGTAGCTCTTATCCGGCGCGCAGGCCAACACATCATATTGACAGCAACTGGATTCATCGTAATATGTGTATCAGCCGTTTCGATATGAACGGCTAGCGCCGTGACAGCTCCTCCCAATCCATTCGGACCAATGCCAGTCAGGTTGATCGCATCTAGCAGCTCTTCTTCAAGTGCCGCAATGGTTGGATCAGGATTAGGTTTACCAATCTCTCTTGCTGCAGCTTTCTTGGCCAATGCCGTACAGAGATCTGCTGTTCCACCCATACCAACACCTACTAAGGTTGGAGGACATGGATTGGCTCCTGAGTTGATTACGCAGTCAATTATGAATTTTTTCGCGCCGTTAAGCCCTTCGGCTGGATATAGCATTTTGAGATAACTCATATTTTCAGATCCTGAACCTTTGGGCAGTGCCATCAACTCGATGGACGATCCCGGGACAAACTCCCAATTGAGCACTGGAACTTTTTTACCAATAGCAGTTCCTGTATTTTTACGAGTAATCGTATCGCATACACTTGATCGTAAAGGATGCTCAAGGGTGGCCCTTTTCGTACCTTCACGAATAGCTTCTTCCAGTCGAATCCCATCGAAACGAACATTTCTGCCGATTTTAATGAAATACACGGGTATGCCCGTATCTTGACAAATCAGCATATTTTCTTCGTCCGCCACATCAATATTTTTCAAGATCGTACTCAAAATTTGTTTTCCGGTCGCATATGTTTCCTTATCATAAGCCCGCTGTACGGCTGCCCGAATATCAGGCGGAAGATCTTTTAAAGATCGAATATATATTTCTTTACATGCGTTCTCTATTTCCTTATAGGTGTTTTCCTCAACTTGCCAAATCGGTTGCATGTCGCTCATTCCCATACCCTCCCCCGTTTTGTTAACCCATGGTCATAATTTTAATTAAAGCAGCTCCACCCCAAAGGGAAAATACAATACCGACTGTCATCAAACCAAGGCTCCAGCGCTTTATTACACGTCTGTTACTTGTATAATCAAGAACGATATTGCGGACGCCGTTTAACCCGTGAAATAACGAAAGAGCAAGCAAGCTAAAATCCAAGGCGATATACCCGATTGTACGTAAACGTTCGATTAAATCCGGATAACTTGGATGCACGTCAGGATGAGCATAATGCGAGTTCCACATATGAATCACGATTAAAAAAATAAGGGCGACACCGCTGACTCTTTGAAAAAACCAAGTGAGAACATTTCTTCTTATTTTAGATGTCGTATCCAAGGACATAACTCCTTCCTAATTAGGTATGGGGTCCCCGAAAAGTAACAGGAATAAGCTACAAAGCATAACGTCACTTTTTGGGGTTTAGTTAAAGGAATGCTCGCGTAAACAGCCAGATAAATATACCTACAGCAAGACAACAAATGAGCGCAAATAACTCTTTTTGCCTTTTTACTAAGAAACCCATATCCATTAACACCAATCGAATCCCATTTAAAGCATGTATGATAACACCGGCAAGAATGATTAAATCGAAAAAGAGAAAGACAGGATTATGAAACAGTACCTGAAAGACTCCTTCAAAGGCTTCCTCCCCCATGAACATCGCTGTTCCCATCGTGCCAATATGAGCTAGTAAATATAGTAATAATCCTACTCCAGAAATTCGATGAACCAGCCAAGCTTTCATCCCTACGGAATGGCGTCGCAAGACATCTACTCTGTGAATCTGGGGATCGACATCTACTAACTTATGATCCTTTGTTATTTTAAATTCAGCCATTTGTTTCACCCTTTCTAAGGGCCTTCTTTAGGAAAGCCTTCATCATAAGATAAACCTTATTTAACTTGCTGCGAACTTAACTCTAGCAACTTCACCGAAAATTTCTTCAGGCTGCACATGCGTAAATTCAACAGGATGAATCTCTGTCTCAGGCCCATCTTGACCTTGCTTCATGAAAATATTTTTGTACCAATTCTCGTTATCTGTTACTGGACAGTCCGTACGGAAGTGGGAACCACGGCTTTCTGTCCGCAAATAGGAAGCTAATGCGATCATTTGTCCGATTTGCACGATGTTTTTAACATTCAGCACTTCATGCCATGCGAGATTATAATCTTTTACCCCAGCTACGCTAATTCGATTCGCACGTTCAGCATATTCTGATAACTTATCAAGGGCAATTTTGAGATCGGGACCATTTCTTACGAGCCCTACCTTCTCCCACATCAAATCGCCAACTTCTTTACGCAATTGAAAAGGGTTTTCACCTTTTTCCCGTTTGAAAGGCTGCATCATTTGGTCAACAAATAGATCCACTTGGCTTTCTGACACTTTATGGCGTTTCACTGCCATCACATATTCAGCAGCAGCATCTCCTGCTCGTGCGCCGAAAACTGTGGAGTCTGCCACTCCGTTTCCTCCAAGGCGATTCGAACCATGAATCCCACCCGCATCCTCACCGGCAACAAACAGCCCAGGTATTCCGCTAAAGCAATCCTTATCAATGGTGACTCCACCCATATGGAAATGTCCGGTAGGGCTTACATCCACGGGCTCCATACTTAGATCGCGACCAACATCTTTGCATCGATCAACCATGCCCGGGAACATTTGCATCACTTTTTCACGCCCCAAATGAGCAACCGATACTTGTACACCGCCCAAACGAGTACCGCGTCCTGCCATAATTTCCATGTAGGCTGCTCGCGCTACACGGTCCCGCGTCGAACGTTCCATCCGTTCCGGATCATACTTTTGCATAAATCGTTCACCGAGTGAATTATAAAGATGGCCGCCAGCACCTCGAAGCCCTTCCTCTAATACGCCGCCATTCAAACGCGAGTTTTCGGCTAGCAGTCCCGTTGGGTGGAATTGCATCATTTCCATATCAATGAAATTAGCACCCGCCCGATAAGCCATTGCCATGCCGTCTGCGGCTTTTTCCAAGGATGGCGCTGCAATTCGATACATGCTTGCTCCGCCGCCAGTACCGATAACGACTGCCAAAGACTCGACTACGATGAATTTCCCCGTTCGCAGATTTAACATTAAACACCCAGCCACAACACTGTGATCGTCATTATATAAAAGCTCGACAGCACGAACTTCATCCCAGCAAATAACGCTTTCCTTTGCATAAAGTTGATCCCTAAGTCGGTTAATAATTTCTATTCCCGTTAAATCTCTTCTATGTACCGTGCGGTCAAACGACTGTCCGGCAAAAGCCTTCTGATGAATCGTTCCATCTGGATTGCGGTCAAAGAAACAGCCCATCTTCGTTTCCAACTCACGAATTCGTTTGGGTGCATCGCTGACTAACGTCCAAGCCAATTCTTGGTTGTTGATCATACCGCCGCCCTTAAGTGTATCTTTGAAATGCATATCGAGGGAATCGTTCGGATTCAGAACAACATTATAACCGCCTTGAACCATACGGGTGCATCCGCTTTTCCCGACCAGTCCTTTTGCAGCGACAATAATCTTCAAATTCGGATTACGGTCGTAAGCATGATGGGCGGCAAATAAACCCGCACCTCCGCTTCCAAGAATGAGGATATCACATTGGACACGTTCCATTATTTGCTACCTCCCTTTAATGCAGCTGTAACCGCGCGCGATTTCAATTTTTGGATGGACCAAGTTGGAGCAAGCTTTTTCGGACAAACTTCCATGCAATTGAAAAGGGTATGACAACGTAGAACGCCATCC
>NZ_JBFUHL010000137.1:0-5260 GCF_056402415.1 Paenibacillus sp. P4_A9 | reverse complement strand
GTATAAAGAGAGTCTCTCGCTAAGCAAGACCGTGCCAATGGCAAAGATATAGAACTAACGATACAAAACAACCCGTGTCTTTTCCTTTCCAGAGGTCATGTGTTTCATTCGCACGGAATAAAATAGTGGAGAGAAGAGGTGGAGCGATGAGGAAAATGCCGCTTATCGGAATAACGGGTTATCATGTTACTGGAGAGGAAGGGGTCGGCGGTACCTTTCGGGGAGTGAAGGGACAAGGYTTCAGCGTCATAGGCCACGATTATATACAGGCGGTGAAGCAGGTTGGTGCCATTCCRATCGGCATCCCTGTTGGGGATCATTCAACTTGCRATGAGATTCTGCAGGCGATCGATGGATTGATTTTGGCCGGCGGGGAGGAYATTGATCCGCAGCTGTACGGCTCGAGTCCGGATCTTCGCTGCTGGACGATCACCCCGGAACGGGATCGTTTTGAGCTGCAGTTGATCGAAGAAGCTTTGCGGGTTCATAAGCCAATACTCGCTATTTGCAGAGGGATGCAGCTATTGAATGTGAGCTTCGGCGGCACGTTATATTTAGACATATCCGATCACGCTGAGAACGTACTGGCTCATCAATTTTCACGCGCTCCTCGCTGGTATTTGGCGCATCGGGTCAAGCTGCTGGCTCCGTCCATCAAAAAGCTATTCCAGGCTGATGAAATTCGAACGAACAGCTACCATCATCAAGCGGTAAATCTAGTCGGAGCAGGGCTTATAGCGGCGGCCGTTGCAGATGATGGGATTATTGAAGCTCTCATCCATCCTAATCATCCGAACTTATTGGCGGTGCAGTGGCATCCGGAGATGATGGCGGTAAGGCATGAGGAAGGACTTATTCCTTTCMGATGGCTCATCGATCAAGTGAACGGAGGGGGATCATCATGACAACTGGAGATCAGGAAAAATGGAACTTTCTATGGATTAACGGGGAACAAATTGTGCTTCCGGAAAGTATGACGGTCTACAATCCCGCCACAGGAGAGGTGGTTGGAAAAGTTCCCAAGGGAGCTGGGGAAGCCGCGAAAAAAGCGGTCGACGCCGCAGCACGGGCCTTATCCGCATGGAGGCAGCTAACGGCAAAAGAACGAGGCCGCTATCTTTGCGATTGGGCGGACCGAATTTTGCATAATCGAGATGAGCTGTCCATCTTGGTGTCCAAGGAGCAAGGTAAGCCGGTAGAAGAAGCAAAAGGGGAGCTGGAGAGTTCAGCTGAGTTTATTAGGTGGTACGCTGAAGAAGGGAAGCGGATCTACGGGGAAACAATCCCGGGCTCCGGCAAAAATCAACGTATCATGGTGTGGCGTCAGCCCGTCGGAGTCGTCGGCATGATTACCCCATGGAATTATCCAGCCGCCATGGTGGTTCGTAAAGTTGCACCCGCCCTGGCGGCAGGCTGCACGGTTGTTGTAAAGCCAGCTCGTCAGACGCCGTTAATCGCTGTGGCGTTGTTTCAACTGTTGATCGACACCGGTATTCCGAATGGGGTGGCTAATCTCGTAACGGGAGATGCGGCTGAGATTGGCAATGTCCTCTTAACCGACTCCCGGGTGCGGAAAATTTCATTCACAGGTTCAACTGAAGTGGGAAAGCACATCATGCAAAGCGCCTCCAACCAGGTGAAAAGGCTTTCCTTAGAGCTTGGAGGCATTGCGCCAGTCCTTGTTTTTCCCGACGCTGATCTGGACCTAGCGGCATCTTGCATTGTCAGTAATAAATTCGAGAACTGCGGCCAAGTATGTAATGGCATTAATTTAATTTACGCACATGAAGATATTCGGGCAGCCTTGAGCGAAAAAATCGTTTCGAAAGTCCGCCAGCTCCGAGTGGGGGTTGGAATGGAACCGGGAATGGACGTAGGTCCCTTGATTGATCGGGCGGCCGTGGAAAGAGTTGAACGATTGGTAGGAGACGCCGCTGCGAAAGGGGCAAAGATTTTAACAGGCGGGCATCGATTAGAGGAAGGTGATTATGCGAAGGGTTATTTTTACGCACCAACCGTGTTAGACGGTGTTCATGATGAAATGGCGCTCGCAAAAGAGGAGATTTTCGGCCCTGTCGCGCCTATACTCGCTTTTCAATCAGAAGAAGAAGTGATCACCCGCTGCAACGGAACGCCTTATGGATTATCCGCCTATTTGTTTACGCGTGATTTGAACCGAGTATACCGGGTGTGTGAATCGCTGGAGTTCGGGATGGTCGCGGTCAACGGAACTTCTCTTAGCGTTCCTCAAGCGCCGTTTGGCGGAATCAAGGAAAGCGGAATTGGACGCGAAGGCGGCCATCATGGCTTGGATGAATTTTTAGATCTGAAGTATATCAATTTAAAATTGGAGGGCGGCTGACGCTTCCGAAGCGAGTTTTTTGGCTGCGTCTTGGTCTGACGCTCTGCATCAAAAAACTTTAAGGAGGGGATAACCATGGATGAGAACCAGCTTTCAGGGTTGATTTCTCAAGCGGAGCTGGAAGAGGCGATCAAATCAGGCCTTATTGATACGGTGATGATTGCATTTTGCGATATGCAGGGCCGTTTGATGGGCAAACGCCTTACAGGTGAGTTTTGTTTGCGGGGCGGTCTGTCCAAAGGGACTCACTTCTGTATGTATTTGCTCGGGACCGATATGGAAATGAACACCCCCGGCGGGTACGAGCAGATGAATTGGGAAACCGGCTATGGAGATTGGTTAGCGAGGCCGGATTGGTCCACTTTACGCGTCATCCCCTGGCTGGAAAAGACAGCGATGGTCCTCTGCGATGTCGCAGATGAAAAAACAGGCTCCCCCATCGGTATTGCTCCGCGCAGTATTCTCAAACAGCAATTACAAAGAGCGGAGCAAATGGGATTTCGGATGATGATGGCAAGCGAGCTTGAATTTTATTTATTTAGAGAATCGTATGAGAACATTCATGATAAAGGCTACCAGCATCTTCAGGCCGCAGGGCACTATAACGAGGATTATAATTTGCTGCAGGGAACCCGCAACGAGCCTCTTTACCGGAAAATCAGAAACGATATGACTGCGGCGGGAATCCCGATTGAATCTACTAAAGGCGAAGCGGCAGTCGGGCAGCACGAGATTAATATACTATATGCGGATGCCCTCACTTCTGCCGATCGGCATGCATTGCTAAAGCACGGGGTCAAAGAGATTTGCATGCAGCATGAATATTCGGTGACCTTCATGGCAAAACCCCATCATGAGTGGACAGGATCGAGCGGTCATATCCACATCAGCCTATGGGACCCTCAGGGGGAACGAAATCTTTTTTACGACTCTACTGAGCAGCTGTACGCGATGTCGGAGACGATGAAGTATTTTTTAGGCGGTATATTAGCGTGCACACGCGACTTTTCTCTTTTTTTCGCTCCTAATGTGAATTCTTACAAACGTTTTGCGCCAGAAAGCTGGGCACCGGTGCATATTGTCTGGAGCCATGATAATCGAACCTCCGGCTTGCGAATTGTAGGGGACCAGCAAAGCTTGCGAATTGAAAACCGAATTCCCGGAGCGGATATGAACCCGTATCTTGCCTACTCGGCTATGATCGCGGCCGGCTTATATGGAATCGAGAACCAGATCGAGCCTGGACCGGAGTGGAAGGGGAACGCTTACGCTATGAAAGTACTTCCCCGTGTTCCGGCGTCGTTGTATGAAGCGATGGAGCTTTGGAAGGAAAGTCCGATCGTGCGCAGCGCACTCGGAGATCAAGTGACAGACCACTATTACAACATGGCCAAAGTGGAGCAGCAGTCTTTGAACGCATTTGTCACCGATTGGGAGAGGGCCAGATATTTTGAGCAAATCTGATAAGGGAGGCAGATAGATGGGGCGTTTACAGGATAAAGTATGCATTATTACCGGTGCGGGCAGCGGTATGGGGCAGGCGGCGGCTCAAATGTTTGCACGGGAAGGGGCAAAAGTGGCTCTCTTTGAGGTGAACGAGCAGTCAGGGCTTAAAACAACTTTGGAGATACAAGAGAAAGGAGGAGACGCTGCTTTTTTTACTTGCAACGTGGCCAATGAAGAGAGTGTGCAGACAGCGGTGACCCAGGTAATAAAACACTACGGTAAAGTCGATGTCCTCTATAATAATGCAGGAATTATGCCTTCGCAGGATGGCTCTGTCATTCATACGACCGTCGAAGTTTGGGATCGGGTGATGGATGTGAATGTGAAAGGAACTTTTCTTGCGTGTAAGCATGTCATCCCGCATATGGTAAAGCAGCAGAAGGGATCGATTATCAACATCGCCTCATTTGTTGCGTTCATGGGATGCAGTGTACCTCAAGACGCTTATACGGCATCCAAAGGAGCCATCGTTTCCTTAACCCGGTCGCTGGCTATTCAATTCCGACCCCAAGGCATTCGCAGCAATGCGATTTGTCCTGGACCAATTGAAACTCCATTATTAACCGAATGGCTGCTGAAAGATGAGGAGGCGAAACGGATTCGACTGGGCCGCCAACCAAGTGGGCGTTTTGGAAGACCTGAAGACATAGTGAACAGCGCGATTTACCTGGCATCGGATGAATCGGATTGGACCAACGGCGCTATTCTCCATATCGATGGGGGGATTACTTGCAATTATTTTTAAAAAATGAATCAAAAAGATGTGATTTGTATTGGTTTAACTGATTTGCATTAAAAAGCGTTCGGAATTAGCAATGCTAATCCCCACGCTTTTTTTATTTTGTAGTGATCTCTCCTTGGTATATATTGACGTTCAACATTCAAAAGTTACACTCTATTCTTCTCGATGTACTTCACGATTTCTGCGCGGTTATCGGGAACAACTTCTTCGGCTTCTGACGTGTGGCGAATCGTTTCCGTAACACTCCAATAGTCGCTTCCCGGCGTTTTGTTGAAATAGTTCAAGTCCAAGTCGTGTAAAATGSGGTGCATATAAATAAGGGCTTGAACGTCGTGCTTTTCGCGTGCTATCGTCGTAAGATCGACAACTCGATATAGGTCGATTTCGGCACCTTGAATGTTCGCCAATGCCGTCGCAAGTTGACGATATGATTCCGGGTTCAATGCGTCACTAGAAAGCGCGGAATCCCACGCGGCCGCCTTCTTAAAATTTGCGTCGTTCCTATATCCGACCAACGTATTGAATTGTTCGTGATATGTCTTCAACGTTTCGATTGCACGACTTTCTGACGATAATTTGTCGAATGTAGGCGCCTTAACCTGATCGACGATTTCAGGCTTCTTCGGCGCCGTTTCCACCCCGTTTCCACC
>NZ_JBFUHL010000136.1:0-5301 GCF_056402415.1 Paenibacillus sp. P4_A9 | reverse complement strand
ATTTAATCTCATCTGCTCTGTCACGAGCACTTTCCTATGTGGAGGCAACGGCTATTCAGAGATATATGGATGGAACGCCAGTTTTGAGGCCGGAGGTTTTTGCGGATATATTAGCAAGCAAACAACTCGCTAATGATAAGCATGGCGTCGAGTATATGCTGCTTACACCCATTGAAACCTTTGAATTTTCCGATGAAATGCCTCAAAAGGTTTCAAAATTTCTGCGGGAAACGGATTATCTAGGAATGAGCATGGACGGTAAGCTTGTCGTTCTTCTCTCTAATTCTAGTCAGGAGGAAGCATCCTTCGTCTTAAACCGTTTTGAGCAAAATGGCATTTATATGCGCATGGTAGAAGAGGAGTATAGTTATGCTTGAGTCGGTACTGCTTAGTTACATGGCATTGTGCATTGTATACATCAGTATCCGGCATCGACATGACAAGAAGGAAGCCTGGGTTCGAATCGTCCTAGCAGTCGGATTTCCTGTCATCGGATTTCTGTTGCCTTCTTTTCGCTCCAAGCGTTGGCATGAACGGAATGATACACGTCATGAACGAGCGAGGAAGGAGTTATTCGACGATATTCTTGTCGAAAACGTCACGCTTCCGAATATTGTGAGCAAATTAGAAACGGAAAAGGAAATGAATGTAGTCCCGCTGGAGGAAGCGCTGCTAGTTAACGACTTATCTACGAGACGCCGCGTAATGATAGATTTGCTGAAGCAGGACTCTTTGGACTATCTTGAAGTTCTTCAGATGGCCGTCAGTAACGAAGACACGGAAACCTCGCATTATGCAGTCAGCGCGATTATGGAAATGAAGCGAAAAATAGTGATCAATCTGCAAGAGCTGGCGGTTAAGTTCGAGGAGAATAAGAAGGACGCTCATGTACTGCTTTCTTACGCTGAAATATTGAAGTCCTATATGAGAAGTGGTTTTCTAGATGAACGAACCCGAATTAAGTATAGCTACACCTACACGAACGTGTTGAAATTATTAATTGAACAAGTCCCAGAAGCTAGAGAAGTCTATGTCGATAAGATTCGAACGGATCTTGATTTGGGGGAGTTTACAGAAGCGGAAGAAACTGCGTTACAGTATTTAAAGCAATTTCCACTACGTGAAGATTCTTATCTGAGTCTAATGAATGTCTATTATACAATGCGTTCGATCGAGAAATTAAAATCGACACTGATAGAACTAAGGAAATCTCCTATACGATTATCGAATCAGGCATTAACTGTTGTGAGGTTTTGGTCAGAGGAGAAATCAGATGAAAAAAGTCAGACTTAAACGTAACGTCTACATCATTCTAATCGGCATTTTGTTTCTGGCTGTCGCCGTGCAAGTCACGAATTCGCAATTCATTCTACAATTTAACCGCAACGGTACGGAGAATGGCATCTTGAAAGGGTTGAAGCCGGCAGTCGATCAGGTACAGACTTCTGGCAAACCTTATTGTGTTGTATTTGATGGCACAGATGATTTCAGTAAGAAGCTAAAGTCACAAACGGAGCTTGTTTTGGGGTATTTGAAAAAGCCGGCAAAGTCGTTCGATGTCCAAAGCGGAGCGTTTCAGGCAAACGGATGCCAAGTTGTCATATCCACATTAATGAGCATGGAGTTGATCGGTAATCTTGACGAGCTCGMTCAATATGTGAAACAAGGCGGTTATGTATTCCAGGAGTCGATTCCCAAGAAGGGGGATGCCTTCTACAGGCTTTACCGTAAGATGGGGATTGTGAATGCAGGCGATGAGATTGAGGCGCAGGGGGTTCATCTGACTTCCAATGTTCTACTTGGTGAGGAGAATTTAATTGTTGACGATCCGTTTATCGTAAATTCGGTGATGATAGTAGAGCTAGATCAGAAGAGCAGAGTTTTAGTGAAAACAGCAGATGGCGTTCCTATGTTGTGGGATTATCCATATGGCCAAGGGAAGTTTATGGTATTTAATGGGACAATGCTGCAGGAAAAGATAAATCGCGGATTAATTGCGGGTGCTCTCAGTATGCTGGAGCCTGTGTTTGTATACCCAATCTTTAATTCAAAGATCGTCTATATCGATGATTTTCCTGCACCGGTAACAACAAAAATATATCCCGAGATCTATAATGAATATCGCAAAACGACGCCTGAATTCTATAAAGATATTTGGTGGCCTGATATGCTCGCAGTAGCAAAGAAAAACAATGTGAAATATACGGCTGTGCTGATTGAATCTTATCAGAATCGCGTGCAGCCTCCATTTGAATCTCCGACAGACAAGGATTCCAAGGGACTCATCTCCTATGGACGAGAGGTGCTGAAGAGCGGTGGAGAGATTGGGATGCATGGATATAATCATCAATCCTTAACACGCAGCCAAGGAGTCGCGGATGCGTTCAAGTATACGGCATGGAATACGATCAATGACATGGCGGAAGCTACCAAGGAAGCTGTGAATTTCGCACACAAGGCTTTTCCTAGTTATTCTATGGTTTCTTATGTCCCTCCTTCGAATGTGCTAAGTGAGGAAGGTAGAGAAGCTTTAAAGAAGAGCTGGCCGTCTCTAGCAGTTATTGCTTCTTTATATCCAGAAGATGGTGAAAAGCTTTCGTATATTCAGGAGTATAGCATTGCAGATGATGGAATCGTGGAGATGCCAAGGGTTACATCTGGATATACCGAAAGGTCAGTAGARCGTTGGTTAATGGCTAATACGATAACGACTCATGGGATTTTCTCTCATTTTGTGCATCCCGATGACGTTTATTCGGAAGATCGTAATGGGGGATTAACATGGAACAAGATGTATAAAAATTTTTCCGAGATGCTTAATCGCATCGATCAAACCTATCCTTGGCTAAGGGCAATGACGTCAGCGGAGGCTGCAATCGATATGGAGCAAGAACTTGCGAGTCAAGTAGCGCTAAGCAGGGAAGGAAATGTGCTGCATGGCAAGATTACACCTTTTCAGACCCACGCATTCTTTATCGCAAGGATGGATAATAAAATAGGCAAGCTTCATGGCTGCAAGGTTGAGAAAATTGACACAAATACCTATTTAATTACTGTGAATAAAAATGAATTTGACATTGAATTGGGTGGATGAAGAATATGCGTATCTGTATCATCGCCGAAGGCTCCTATCCTTACGTAACCGGAGGGGTCTCAAGTTGGATTCATTCCTTGATTACGAATATACCAGAGCATGAATTTGTCATATTCACCATTGGTGCCTTCGAGAAGCAACGAGGTCAATTTAAATATAAACTGCCGTCCAATGTAGTCGAGGTAAAGGAAATATTTCTTGATGCCTACATGCGGGAAGCAGGTGAATGGGGTCATCGGTTTCGATTGACAACAAGTGAGCAGGTGTCGTTTCAATCCTTGCTTGGCGGAAAAGGTCATGTGGTATGGAGCGATATCTTTAATTTGCTGCGAACGAAGCAGTTTCGTGTAGCGGCTGATTTTCTGATGAGTAAAGATTATTTCGATTTGTTGGTAGCGTTGTGCAAAGAGCGATATCCGCAGATTCCATTCACGGAAATGTTCTGGACGGTTCGCTCMATGGTGCTTCCGTTATTTCTATCCATCCGTCATGATATCCCGAAAGCCGACCTGTATCACAGTGTCTCCACGGGTTATGCAGGTGTAATTGGTGCGTTAGCGAAACATCYGTATGATAAACCATTTCTGGTAACGGAGCATGGCATTTACTCTCGTGAACGTGAAGAGGAAATTATTAAAGCTGGCTGGGTGAAGGGTTATTTTAAAGACCTATGGATTGAATACTTKTACCGACTGTCTGAGTGTGCTTATGGCAGTGCGGACGAAGTTATTACCTTATTTAATCGAAATCGTGAGATTGAAGTTGAGCTGGGCTGCAGCCCAGAGAAAATTAAAATCATTCCAAATGGCGTTAGTCTTGCAGATTATGAAGAAGTCATACAGGAGAAACGTCCAGACGATTCCATCGTGCGCATTGGTGCAATCGTACGTGTGGTTCCGATCAAAGATATCAAGACGATGATTCAAAGCTTTGCGCTTGTGAAGCGGGAAGTGCCGAATGCTGAGTTATATATCATGGGACCATCCGAGGAGGATGAGGAATACCTGAAAGAGTGTCAGCAGCTCGTAGAGACGCTACAAGTGGAGGATATTATTTTTACCGGGGAAGTGCGGATTAAAGAATATTTAGGTCGCATGGATATGTTAGTGCTGTCTAGTGTAAGCGAAGGAATGCCACTGGCGATTCTTGAAGGAATGGCTAGCGGCATGCCATTTGTCGCGACGGATGTGGGAAGCTGTCGCGAGCTGCTTCATGGCAGGGAAGACAACATAGGCCCGTGCGGGATCATCGTTCCCGTCATGCATTATGACCAGATGGCGACAGCTCTCATCAAGCTTTGCAAGAATAAAAAGCTGCGGGAAGATATGGGAAGAAACGGGCTAGAGCGTGCTGGGAAGTACTATACCAGGAAGCAGTTTATTGAAGGTTATCAAAGTCTGTACGACTCATATAAGGAGTTGAATGTATGGCAGGTATAGGATTCGAGCTGAGGAGACTGTTTGGTGGACAAGGGCTGTTAAATAGCTTCAGAGCCTATGCTTATTCATCTATGACGACAGTAGGGCCGATGATTTTATGCATGAGCACTATTGTGTTTATGCAGAGGTTCATGCTCAATGCAGAATCACCTTATTTGGAACGTCAGCTTTTCMTCGCGACTGTCGTGTATTGTTTCATTTTCTCTGTTCTCATTACCGGAGGGTTATCCATGATCGTGACCCGGTATATTTCGGATATGATCTATCTAAAAAAATTCGAGCATCTGCTTTCTTCTTATTATGGGGCGATTGCAGTGGCATTACCGATAGGATCGCTTGTTGCATGGCTTTTTCTACGAAAAGTGACAGCAGGAATCGGCTACAAAGCTGCTGCCTATCTATTCTTCTCCGAATTAATTGTTATCTGGCTGCAGTCGGTGCACTTATCTGCGCTTAAGGATTACAAAAGAATCGTTCGCAACTTTTGTTATGGTGTTGTCATTGCCATAGCGGGCTCGTGGTTGCTTTTGAAATATACGCCTTATAAGAGTGCCACAGCTGTTCTAACCATGATGGATATCGGCTTTATGCTAATCATGCTGCTGACCGCCTACCATTTCGAGCAAAAGTTTCCTCGGAAATCTAGTCGCGTCTATTTTGACTTTTTCGCTTATTTCCGTAAATATCCGTCATTATTCTTTATAGGAACCTTTTTTTACTCTGGAGTGTATGTACACAGCTTCGTCTATTGGTTCACTCCTTATAGTG
>NZ_JBFUHL010000135.1:0-5355 GCF_056402415.1 Paenibacillus sp. P4_A9 | reverse complement strand
CATCCAATCCTCGCCATTTTGTTTCATTTCGCCTTCTAACACACCATGTATCACTACGCCAACACAATGTTTCAGCTTTCCGCATGGCTCCTTACGCTCTTCTTGCTTTTCTGAACTCATTGGGCGTAATACCTTCATATTTCTTGAACAAACGGATGAAGGTCGTCCTGCTGTAGATTCCGACCCGCTCCGAAATTTCACTGATGTTCATATTCGTGCTCCCGAGTATTTCTTTCGCCTTATTGATGCGCGTAATGCTGATGTAATCCGTAAGGTTCGTGTCCGTCTTATCCTTAAATACCTTGGAAATGTATTTCGAAGAAACCCCCATATGTTCGGCAATTTTCTCAAGATAGAGATCTTGATGATAATGGCTTTGGATATACTGAACGATCGTAATAACCAGCTGATCGGATTTATTCGAAGTACTGCTCTTTACTTGGGCCGGGTCAGGTAGCTCGGCGATTAGAAAATCCGGCTTTCGATCAGCGGCTTCCAGTGCGGCTGCGGAATCGGCATATGATTTAGGAATGCCTTCAAGACCAAAATAACTATTGCCAAGGCCGATATGAATGCTGCAATACCTGGAATCGTACTGGAATGCTCCGATAATGCCGCGCAGCGCTCTCCTAAAATCATTCATTCCTTCCTGGTCATCCGCATTAACTAGACATACATAAACGTTTTGTTTCGATTCGAACACGTAAACCGGCAAATACTTCCCAAGAAGACTTTCAATAATTTTCTTAATCTTGTTAATGATCATCAACCGCTCGACGTCTTGAATTTCATTATAAAACTCGGTCTTATAGGAGAAGTTGATCGTACAGCAAATGAAGAGATCCTTCTTAAATGACAGATCGCACCGTACGATTTTGTCGAGCTCCTGATCGCTGACAGGCTTGCTCCCCAACATGACATTCAACAGCATATGGTCGATATATTCCATGGATATGCTGTCGAGCTTTTTTTTGAAGGAGTTGTTTTTTTCAATGATTTGATGGATCCCCATTCCGATCCGATCCAGTTCGGTTTCCCGCTTGCCGTTTGACGACATCCATGAAGATGACTTATTTCCCTCGTTTAGTACAATATCTTGAATTTTTTTAATAGGATTATAAAGGTTAAAAGCGAAAACAAAGGACAGAATGCATCCGATAATAATTAGAAGCAAGCAAACCGACACAAACATCGTGAATAGATTCGTAGTCTGCGCCGTAAATTCGGCGATCGGCGTCAGCGAATAATATTTCCACCCATATATGCCCGATACAATATGCGAGACAAAATACGATTTTCCCTTGATTGTCACTTCTCCGCTGTTAAGCTGCTCCTTCGTGATTACGGGGCTCGACTCTTCGTTGCCGTTTCCGATGCTGTTCCAAACGAGATGATCATTGCTGTCCAAAAGCAGAAAACGTGTCGTGGAAAACATGGCATTTTCTCGAATCGCCCTGGAAATCCTCTCCACAGAAATCGTCAAAACCAGATTAGCCTGATGGCCGTTCACTATATTTGAATACACAAAAGGAATCGCGTTTTTTTCAAACGATTGATTAAACACTACCTTGGACGGATTGAGCAGCTCCAAATAGGTGTCCCTATTGTTTCGGCTTCTCCAAAAGCTGGTGTCATACAAATCAAACCGATAAATGCCATTGAAAAAATAATTGAAATCCTCCACGCCGTCCTTCGTATATACTTTTTGGTCATCCACATAGACAAACAAGTTATCGATTAAGTCTCCGATATCACCGGAGATCCGGGAGATCGTGTAAGAGATATTAGGCAGCTTTACTTTGTCGGACGTGCTGTACATATCGAACGGAAGCAAGAGCGACATGATGTTTTTATCGTAAAAAAAGCTTACGCTTGACCGCTGGGCCGTCTGCAAATAAATATCGATAAAGTCCGCGGACGACTGTAAATTCGCCTCTATTTTATGTTTGAAATCGTCCTTCGMCTTATTGCTGAAATTAATGTATACAAATGAGCCAATAACCAGAATTGGTAATAGAAGGGACAAGAAATAGAGCAAAATCCTCAGAAACAATTTGTTTTTTAAAGGAAAGTAAGTGCTGAAATTGATCTTGTTCATTCCTGGAGAAGCTCCTCTCTATTAAAGCCGTAAAGTTTTGTTCTTGTTCCCACTACATATGAAGCTTCCCACTCTCAGTAAAAGTGCAAAAAGACAGGCCCATATACGATTAATGTACGTGGCTGTCTTTTCGCATCTTCCCTTACAAGGTGAGAGTTCTACCTATCCTTATGAATTTACCTGTTTCGCGGCGCTACTTCATTATAAGCGCCGAGCGAAAGTGATGAACATCACCAAATTGCCATATCATGAACCGTTTTAGACCATCGTGCTCATGTTCCATTTTTCCTACTATGTTTCATATTTCTTCCACAATGCCGGTTAAATTGATTCATATTTCTACTTGTTTCATTTACCCGTATCGATGTTTCATATTTCTCTCTGTTAGCGGAAAAATTCAATTTAGGTTTAAAGCCTCTGATTTCGGCTTGACCAGTTGGCCGGATATTTTCTGAGCGGCCGCATMTGCGATCGCCMGGTAGCCTGCTTCATTCGGATGGATTGTATCCTGCATGAACGGATGGTCCGGCCGAACCTGACGCCCAAACACGAGACTGGGGATATCGAGAATATCGACGCGCGGATCATAGGCCAGAAAGCTATTATACATATCCCAAAGCTGATCGGATTAAAGCTGCGCGTTCTCAATAGCAATATGAATATAGCTCCAGCGATTCACTGACAGGAATGGATTCGGTATGCGCAGCAGCACCACACCTTGTGTTTCATTCAAGAGCCTGTCCACCACGAGCTTCAGATCAGTTTTAATCTGCGTAGAACTGCTTTCCCGAATGTCGTTGATCCCATAAGAAACGACATATAAGTCTGCCTGGTCTTTAATCACATTGTCGAGCGTATTGCCGTGGGTAGCGATTTGGTTTACAAAATGATGCAGCGTATTGCCGCTGGATCCGCGGTTGCGGATTCGCGCCCCTTCCAGAACACCTCCGGGAGCCACATAGATCTCGGCCAGTTGTTCAAATAGTCCCTGCGCAGTTTCTGTTGTACTATCGCCGACGAAGTTGATCAGCTTACCTGATTTGGAGCTCTGATAGAACGTTTGAATCGACTCGTACRTCTTCCCGGAGGACGAAACAGGAAGCAAAAGCAGCATCGAGAAGATCAAGGAGAACGGCAAAGTGAACTTCCACCCGTTCATTCTTTTATGCTTCATCCTGATTATTCCTTTCTAGGCAAAAGTTAAAAAAGACAGTTCCAATGGGAACCGCCCTCTGAACAATCGTTATCCGTTAGAATTCTTGTGGAACAAATAGCCCCATATCCCGATTTTTCTTAGTTCTTTTCAATCTCTCGGCGATGGGCATATCATTTTAATGCCTTCCATATCTAATATTTGAGAGTTCTCGACTAAACTGCTTAAAGGGACGCTTTGCTCGTTTTCCGGTTGATCTAAAGGATAAATTCTAGCGGTTTCATTCTTTTCGTCGACATGTTGAATGTAGATTGGCGTCCCATTATAAGTGACATCAACCATGGCAGGTGAAACTGCAATCTCTTGAGCGCGTTGATTGTTCATTTTTTGCCTCCCTTCACGTACTAGTTACATTATTTGTATATGTGAAAGTTTGTATTCAAGGAAAGGCACCCTGCAGCTATTTGGAGGTGCATTGCCGCCGAAGAGTTGCCACAAACTTGTCTCTACTCGTATAGATCGGTGCTTAAATATTTCAAACCTGAATCGTTAATGGTCAATACGATCCGTGCTCCCTTCTCTCGCTCTTTCAGCAGTTGCAGGGCTGCAGCAACATTGGCCCCGGAAGAAAAACCCGCAAAAATCCCCTCTTCGCGCGCTAATCTCCTACAAGCCTCAATCGCCTCCTCATCGGTAACCGTCAAGTAATCAGTGATCAGGTTTCGATCAACCAATGGCAACTCCATACTATAACCGCCGCCTTGCAGTCTGTTACCGATCTGCCATCAAGCAACTCAGATAACATTTTTAACATTTGCTTCTTGTTGATTCATTTCGTATTGTGGCAATAATACGTTGTTCTTGTCCAAAAAATCAGCTATAGGTATAAGTTCTTGACTATATTTACGGTAATAGTTATATGTTCTTGTACAATTAATCGGCATAAGCTATATGTTCTTAGAACCATTATTTTTTGTTTATTCCTTGAATGATGCCATTAATAATATATAATGGTGATCTCATAACACTCCTTTGATGTGTAATATTATACCTATAACTCGACCATGGCAATGGATGTATATTCTTGTCTAGAGAAAAAGACAAGAACTTACATCCATAAAATAATAAAACCACGCTGAGCGCGGTTCTTTATACATATATGTTCTTGTCCTCTTACAATTCCCGCCGTCATACACAATATAAGATATAAGTTCTATTCGTCCCCCAATAAGTTTAAAAAGCCGCAAATAAAATAAATGCGGCTTTCTGTCTATTTTAGTGTAGGTTGGGCGCTAATTCTGCAATCGTTTGAGCTAATATGTCAACTGCTCGATATTCTTCTTCAAGACTATTCTCTGGACCACCAATTTCAATTACGAGGGAATTTTGCAACAGATCTTGATTATATGACAAACTTGTTTCTGGGGAAGCATCTTTTATTAAAACCTGAGGAAGACCTGGATAATTTGTTTGAATTTTATCATGTAGTGTATTCGCAAACTTTATATTATCTTGATATTTCGTATTTGATCTAGATACTACAAATTGGACTTTTGCTACATTACTACCATTGATACTAATAGTAGTTTTTTCTCTCGGTAATGAATTCCTGTGTATATCAAACACCATTTTGAGTGATGGATTTATTTTTAAGGCGTTAACTACTGTCATTCTTGATAACTTATAAGAATCTGCATAGCTAAAGTTAGTCTCGGAACCATAATCCGTTCTGTCTACGAGCGCTTTTATCTTAAGTCCCTCCAGTTTCTCACTGAGGTGCTTTCCTACCGATGTAATATTTTTATTAATATCAATTGACTGGGCCTCTTCTGGTGAAGTTATTTGTAGTTCAGAAACAAAGGATTCACGATTATGAGTGTGGTAAATAAAAACTAAAGGCTCAGTTTTCTCTTGTGGTGTTATATTATTGTGCTGCTTAGCGGCCTTTATTGAGTTAAAGCTTGCATAAATTGCTGTATTTATTTGTTGGCTACCTGAAAAATAGGTTAACCAAGTTGTCAAGATTACCATGCCAATAGATATCCCTGAAATAAGGAGATATTTTTTCAAGAAAGTCCCTTTGTTTAATTTACTACTGGCAATC
>NZ_JBFUHL010000134.1:0-5415 GCF_056402415.1 Paenibacillus sp. P4_A9 | reverse complement strand
ATGGAAGTGCTTAAGTCAATTAGAAAAGGCTCCGACTCTTGTATGATTTGCTGCTTTAATTTGTATGATTGTTCTAAAATGGAGCTAGCTTCGGCAAGCATATCACTATATTCTTTTCTCAATTCATCTTCCGCTTGAGCAACACCTTGTTGATAGCCTTCTTCGAATCCAGCTTGTTTAGATAGGTTGACTAGTTCTTCATCTTCAACTCGTCTACTTTCCCACCAACTCGCAATGTCTGCTTCCGTTTGTTGGCGGATTGTCGCGCACTCTTGCATGGCCTGATCGATTTGTGCACTGGCAAAAGCTTCGGCATCCTCAATGATCTGATTCTTCAAAGTTGTTGCTTCATTGATCTCATTCTTCATTTCCTGAGTCAAACCATCATCGTCGGTTTGCAGGTCAGAAATTTTCTCAGTAAGAGGTGAAATCACTTCAACGATTTTTTTATCTTCAATGGGATAATATGCGAATGATTTAATGACATTAGACAATAATATCATCTCCTCCACCACGTGCGATGATGATTTCACCCGACTCTTCTAAACGACGAATGGTTGCAACGATACGGGTTTGAGCTTCTTCTACATCGCGTAAACGAACAGGTCCCATAAATTCCATTTCTTCCTTGAAGGTATCAGCCATACGTTTGGACATGTTTTTGAACAACACATCGCGGACCTCTTCACTAGCAACTTTAAGCGCAAGTTGTAAATCAGCATTTTCAATATCACGAATAATACGTTGAATGGAACGATTGTCGATATTGACAATATCCTCGAATACAAACATCCGTTTTTTGATTTCTTCGGCAAGTTCTGGATCTTGGATTTCTAATGAATCGAGAATCGTACGTTCAGTACCACGGTCAACGCCATTCAAAATTTGAACGATGGATGCGATACCACCAGCATTTGTATAATCCTGTGTAACTGTTGAGGAAAGCTTTTGCTCAAGCACACGTTCTACCTGCGAAATAACCTCAGGCGATGTACTATCCATAAGTGCAATCCGCTTTGCAACATCAGCTTGTTTCTCCTGTGGGAGTGATGACAAAATGATGGATGCTTGCTCCGCTTGCAGATAGGACAACACGAGAGCTATCGTCTGGGAGTTCTCATTTTGAATGAAATTGAGAATTTGTGCTGGATCTGCTTTTCTAGCAAAGTCAAACGGTCTTACTTGAAGTGTGGCAGTCAAACGATTAATAATATCAAGCGCTTTTTGAGAACCAAGCGCTTTCTCCAAAATATCTTTGGCGTAGGCAATACCACCTTGTGATATAAATTCTTGTGCCAGGCAGATTTGATGGAATTCTGCTAAAATCGAATCCTTTTCCAGCGTATCTACTTTCCGCACATTCGCGATCTCAAGCGTTAATTGTTCAATTTCTTCTTCGCGTAAATGTTTGAAAATTTGTGCAGAAACCTCAGGGCCTAAACTGATCAAAAGAATAGCTGCCTTTTGTCGTCCGGTCAACCCTTGTAAAGCGGCTCTGGCCATACAGGTGCACCTCTATTCATCTACTAACCAAGTGCGCAGCAGGTTGACGAATTCTTCTGGCCGCTTTCTCGCGAGCGTTTCGAGCTGCTTACGCACTTGATTGTCATTCGTTACATTTTCGATATCAATTGTAGGAAGCTCTGCCTTTTTGGACGCAATGTTCATTTCCTGATCAATTAGTCGTTGCGCAGCTGCTTTCTTGCGTCTTCTAATTGCCATACCGATAAATGCTCCAATGGCTAGTGCCGCTAGTGCTAATGCGCCATAAGTCAAGTACGTAGATGTCGTAGCTGCATTCGCATCCGAAGGTCTAGCAAAAGAATGAGCAAATACGGTAACTTTTTTCTGTAATTCATCGTCTGAATACGTAGTTTTATTATCAGCAAGTGCTGTTCTAACAATATTCACAAGCGCATTCTGAATGGCTGTTTTCGTTTCAGCCGTTAGTGAGTTCGGATCATCTCTTACTGGAGGCTCGATACCGACATTAATGCTTACATCCTTCACTACATTAGACGTATAAATAATATCACTCGTAATCTTATTCAATTCATAATTTACGGTTTTTGTTGTTTTCTCCGTGTTGGAATCCCCCGAGTTGGAGGACCCTGGATAACTAGGAACGTCCGTTCCTCCTGTGCCTGGCACACCGCCATTGTCCGAACCTTTACTTTGATAAGACTCGGTAGCCTCCTGCAAGGAACGTTCTAACCCTTTTTGGTCTACTTGATTAGGTGCTTCGAAACGTTCTTCTGTCGATTTCCTCTGATCAAAATTCATCGTTGTAAATACACTAACATTTACCTTATCTCGTCCAAACATATTGCCAAGCATGTCGTTAATRATTTTTTTTAAATCATTGCTAAATTTATTATTAACATCCGTAGTATTCGACGGTAAAGGTGATGAGTTACCACCCGGCTTCGGCGACGACACTAGATTTTGACCATTTTGATCTGAGATGGTGATATTCTCAAGCGGGAGATTCTTGATACTATGTGATACTAAATTATAAATTGTATCCACTTTGGGTTGATCCAACGTGTAACCCTGTTTAACTTGTAAAACAACAGACGCTGTCGCCTTTTCAGCTTTTTCTTTTAAGAATAGTCCCTCATCGGGAAGCGTAATGTTAACCTTTGAACTTGAAATGGCTTGGATTGAATTAATAAGCTGTTGAAGCTCACCTTGAACGGCGCTCAAGTATTTCACTTTAAATTGATTATCTGTGATACCGAATGTGTCGTTTCCTTCAAACACTTCAAACCCCAGGGAACCATTCTTATTTAATCCTTGAGACTCAACGGCAAGCTTTACATTGGCAACCTCACTTGTAGGTACTTCTATACTTTTGGTGTCTAGACTCAGATGATAAGGAATTTTCGCTGTATCCAGATATGATTTAATATTGGCAGCATCAGCTGGTTGCAGTTCTGTATACGCCAATGAATAATCAGTTTTTGACAAATTAACACTAATAATTGCAGCTGTTAGTATCAGTAAGAAAACGGTTGCTATAAAAATAATTTTCGTCGTTCGATTATAACGATTCCAGTATTGCTTCACCTTTTCCCAGTACTGGAGCAGGTTCTCGTTCACTCTGTCACCTCATTGACCCAAATTTAGCAGCATCTCTATACTTACAGCTGCATTCTCATGATTTCTTGGTACGCCTCTAAGACTTTATTTCTAACTTGAACCGTTAGTTCAAGTCCTAATGAAGCTTTCTCAGAGGCAATTGTCAATTGATGGACATCGGAAAGTTCCCCTTTAATGAAGCTTTCGTTCAACTGATCGACTTGCTTTTGCTGCGCATTTAAATTCGTCATTGCATCATTCAGAAATGAACCGAATTTCTTCCCAAGGTCATCTGCACCCTCAGACGCGTTATCCTTCGGTTGAATGGAACTCATAATATTTATTGGACTGTAATTAATTTTGTCAATCATCCCGAAACCTCCTATCTACCAATTTCCAATGCTTTTGTAATCATCGATTTACTTGCATTTAATGCCGTCACATTGGCTTCATATGATCTCGTCGCCGAAATCATGTCGACCATCTCTTTGGTAATATCAACGTTCGGCATGTAGACAAACCCATTACTATCTGCATCCGGATGCGAAGGATTATAAACTTGCTTTAGCGGGGAATTATCTTCAAAAATTTTGTTCACACGCACACCCTCACCCGTTCCATCTGCCATCGCTGAATTCAGCGATTGTGCAAAGCTTGGTTGTGACTTCGTTTCGAACGAAACTAATTTTCTTGTATAAGGCACCCATTTGCCGTTAACAAATTTCGATCTCGTGGTATCCGCATTAGCAATATTAGATGATACAACATCCATACGCAGTCGTTGCGCAGTTAAAGCAGATGCACTTATATCAAATCCATTTGTAAGTCTCATCGATTATTATTTGCCCCCAATGACTGTGTGCATTTTTTTGAATTCACTGTTCATTTGTTGAATCATTGCATTGTATTTAAGCTGGTTTTTGGCCATTAATGACATTTCATAGTCCATATCAACATTGTTCAAATTAATATTTATCGATGTCGAATTGTCCATTTTAACTTCCGCATTTGGCATTTTTGTAGAATTACCAATCGCAAAATGCCTTGGGTCCGTTTGATAACCTTCTATTGATGGCGTTTTCGCATTCATTTTTCCTTGCAAAAGCTCCTCGAAAACAACATCGGATCGTTTAAATTTAGGAGTATCCACATTGGCAATGTTATTCGCTACCACTTTCTGTCTTAGCGTCGATGCATCCAGCGATCGCTCCATCATATTCCAACTAGGCTTGTCTAAAAAAGACATAAACGATTCCCCTTCACTCTAAATAATACTCACTTTACTACTTCCACATCGTGAGAATTGATTCCTTCTTGTTTCGACATAATTCTCAATTTCCGATAAAAAATAGTTCTATATGTAGAATAATGTAAAGCTTTGACTTATACTCTTTATCATCTAAGATATTACGTTAAGTTACAATAAGAAAAAAGCCCTATCTTTTTATCAGATAGGACTTCAAAGTTATATTTATAATTTTGACTTCATTTGCTCAATGCTTTGCATTAATTGTTCATTTAAAATACGGATATAAGTGCCTTTCATACCTAGTGATCGCGTCTCAATTACGCCAGCACTTTCCAGTTTACGTAGGGCATTTACAATAACCGAACGCGTTATACCCACACGATCAGCAATTTTACTAGCTACCAACAACCCTTCTTTGCCATCCAACTCCTCGAAAATATGTTCGACAGCTTCCATCTCACTAAAGGATAAAGAGCCAATTGCGACTTGAACAACTGCTTTGCTACGTGCTTCCTCTTCAATCTCTTCCGCGCGTTCTCTTAATATTTCCATCGCGATTACTGTCGAACCATATTCAGCTAGAACTAAATCATCATCGATAAAGTGCCCTTCACTACGACTTAAAATTAAGGTTCCCAAACGATCCCCGCCACCAATAATTGGCACCAAGGTAGTATGTGTTGATGGAAACATATCTTTCATCTGATCCGTGTAATAAAAATACGGGCTGTCTGGCTCTGATGTTGATGATGTCTCCTCAATTTTTAGCAATAAATTATTAGATTCAATTGGGAACCTGCGCTCAATTAGAATCGTTTGATTCATTTCAGGAGATACAGGATCATTCGTAACCGCATAGCCTAAAATCTTACCTTTACGGCTGACCACATAAATATTAGCGATTACAACATCTCTTAGTACTTCTGCCATATCCATAAAGCTAACCGCATTGCCCGCTTCTTTTTGGAGCAACCGATTCAGCCTTCTCGTTTTGTTTAATAAACTCATGTAACTGCCTCCTACTAACTGCAACCCGCATATTTCTTATAAGATATATTGACTTAAATCTCGATTCTGAACAATAC
>NZ_JBFUHL010000133.1:0-5455 GCF_056402415.1 Paenibacillus sp. P4_A9 | reverse complement strand
GTTGAGAACTTGCACTGTGTTGCTGTCTTTTATACCTGCATGCGATACGACTTCGGTGTCGTTCCAAGAATGTTCTTAAACACACGGGAAAAGTAAGAAACATTCTGAAAGCCAACCTCCTGAGCGATAAAGCTAGCCGACTTCGACGTGGTTTCAAGTAAGAGACACGCTTCCTTTAATCTGCGAGAAATAATAAATTCCGTTATAGTACGCCCCGTTGACTGTCGGAAAATATGAGATAAATAAAAGGTGGAAAGGTGCAAATCCTCCGACATCCGTTGTAAATCAAATTTATCCTTGTAATGCTTTTCGATCCATTCCGTGATCTGCCCAGCCGTATGATTGCTGCTCAGCTTCAGCTTCTCCTTCTGAGGCTGGCAAATTTCACTTTCATAAGGCTCGAGCTGCTGAAGCATGGATAATAAGCATAAGACAAATTCTTCTTGCTGTTTGTGCATCGAAACACGACTTAGTTTGCTATGTAAATGCTCATAAAATTTGGCTAGATGCTGTTGGTTAGGGATCACATGATTGGTTAACCCATTCTTCCAAAGCGTGTTAAACCAGGTGCGAATCCCGCTAAACGCACGCAGCGCTGTATCCAATCTGTAAGGATCAAACATCAGGACAGATCGGACAAAGGGACCTTGGATTTGAATGCGGTGCAATTGAAAGGGTTGGAAAATCAGAATGCTTCCTGGCTCAATGTTATACCAGCGTTTGTTCACTTCCACACGTCCTATCCCTTCATACACATAGAGGAATTCCATACAAGAATGAGCATGATAGATCTCCCAATTCTGTTGTCGACTTGATTTCTCATGATTCAGATGAAAGGGTTCTTTGGTGACATCAACACTTGTGCTAAGTTTCAACAGCTATCCCTCCTGAGTTTGGAAATTTTTGGACACTTTGAGCGAACGTGAGCACACTCTATCACATTCTTGTACAAAACAATTGTACAAATTCTAGAAATTCCTGTGTTTTGTTTAGGTGCGATGAACGGATAAAAAAACAGATCTTGTAGATATTCTCCTGAGAGAAAATCCACAAGATCCGTTTACCAGCTCAGCTTATACGTTGACCTTTTCTGTTCGCTTGTCCTGAGCATCCAGATGCTCAGGCGCTTCTTTCCCTTCACCGACAAGCTCTCTGGCTGAATTTTTAAATTCATGCAGCGTACGTCCTACGGCACGACCGAGTTCTGGCAGCTTAGACGGTCCAAACAAGACTAAAACAACCAATAAAATTAACATGAGTCCAGGTAATCCAATATTTTGCAGCATACCACATCATCTCCTATTCGTTAGTCTTGGTTATGGCGCTTTGGATACACAGCTATAGCTTCAATTTCAATCAGCCAATCAGAGCTAACGAGGCTTGCAATACCAACCGTAGAACGTGCTGGCTTCACAGGATTAGCTTCTGTTCCAAAAAATTGCGCATAGGCATCAAACCAGCCTTGATAATCGAACTTGCCTTCTTTGGCTGCATCTGGTGTTACATAAACACGGAGATAAGCGACATCTGCAAGGGTGAGGCCTTTATCCTTTAATTGTGTTTCAATTGCCTTTAGAATACCAATCCCCTGTGTTTTCGTATCCCCATAGCGCTCATATACGGTCTTTCCTTCTTTGTTGATAACAGGCGGCACTGTTCCGCTAGTGAAAAGATAGGAGGATCCTGAAGGAACCGATACACCAGCAGCAATAGAAGAAGCAGGATTCCCATAAAATTCGACTTCGTTAATCGGCTCAGAATTGTATTTACTTGATTTCTCTGTCCCAGCCGCATAAGCACTAACGCAAATCAGGCATGAACCAACGGTAGCTGCTACGATTGTTTTCCACTTTTTCGTTATAATCATCATGATTCACTCCTTCTCCTCTATTCTTTCATTACGCGCTCATGAATTTCAGTAACAACTTTCCGCGCGGAYTCAATTGCTCCAGCTTGCCATGCGGTGATATAACTGATGTGCTCCCCTGCCAAATAAATACGGCCATCGGGTTTGCACAGGGTTGGATAGTAGTTCTTACGATCGTCTGCCGTATAAGAGGCCCAGCCGCCGAGATTATATTTAACCTTCTTCCAATCTACGGAGAACGAGGTTTCGAACTCTTTATGGTATTGCGGATGAATCTTCGCACCTTGGCTTAAAGCATAATCTTCTCGGGCCGCAAGTGACATATTACCAAGTTTATCTGCGTTTCCTCCGAATGAATAATAACCTAATAGAATACCTTTTTTGGAAAAATAATCATTTGGCGGGTAATAGATATTGGCAATATCCATATTCGTCAATGAGCTTCCGCCATAAATCATCTCATCTTCTTCCCAGAAGCGACGCTTGAATTGAAGACCGATTTTACCTGCAGACGCATAGCTAATCTTTGCAATTGCTGTTGTCATTTCAGGTGAGAAGTCTGCTTTAATGTTCTTGAGGACAGGGAGCGGGATGGTACAGATACAGAAATCTCCAGCAATCTCTTTATTTGCTCCACTGTTCAAGTCCTTATACAAAATCTTAACGCCATCGGATGACTGTTTAATCTCGTGAACTTCCGAGTTGAATTGAATTTTATCGCCTACGCGTTTCTCGAATGCCTTCGCAATCATATCCATCCCGCCTACAGGGTGGAACATCATCATTTGCTGATCGTAGCCATATTCACTGCTGAGAAATTGACCAAAACCAGAATTGATAATCGCTTTTAAGCTAAATGGATCCTTACGAACACCTGCGTCAAATTTACCGCCCGGCTCCTCCACATATCCAGCTCTGCTTGAGCCTTTATAGAACAGATCCGCATTCAAATCTCCTTCGCTTTTCAAAAAGGCAACTAGTTTTGTTTTTTCTTCTGTCGACAAAGGTAGATCTAACGCACTCTGATTTACAGCCTTAGCCAGCATTTCTGAGACATAACCGCGAACATCAGCTTTCGCCTGCCGCTTTGGAATTCGCTTACCTGACAACTCGCCTACGTTTTCATTATAGTAGTAGCCGCTGTCGTTCACATTATTGAAAGGTTCTATGGCAACTCCGAATTTACGGGCATAATCCAGCGTCACATGAAATTGCGGAATTCGCATCGGCCCTGCATTGAAATACATGCCATTATCGAAGCGAGCCACCTGCTTCGCGCCACCAACCTCGGTAACCGTCGTTCCTCTGCGCACTGTCCATGCCCGTCCACCTGAACGTGCTCTCGCTTCTAGTATTGTGCACTGATAGCCTGCCATTCCAAGCTCATACGCCGCTGTCATCCCAGCAATTCCTCCGCCTAGGATGATAACTTTCTTCCCATTGCGGTTCGTCGATGTAAGATCCCTTCCCGATGGCGGTGTATAATCTGCGGCTTTCATCGTTTCCGGGGAGAGTAGTCCTAAAGTACCCATCACACTGAATATTGCGGCTGACCCTCCTAATTTGCCGACGGTTGTTAAAAATTGTCTACGTGTAATTTGATCTTCTTGGATCGGTGTCTTCTCCATGCTTCCATCTCCTCATGTTTAAGTTTGGCTATCCGCTACTTAAACGTAACAGCGAGATGATGAATAGTCATTACTTTATGTAAGGTAACATGACATAAATTTTAGTTATACTAAGATAACCACCGTTTATTTGATCGTTTTCCCATTAAATGATAGAGTTTCATTAATTAGTGTCACATATAAGTTAATTAACCTTACATTGAACTGGAGGGATATGCTAATGATGACAAAGAAAAAAGTAATTCAAATTGGTGTAGTAAGTGAACTAACAGGGTTAACAGAGAGGCAAATTCGATACTACGAGGACCGCAAGCTTATTTTTCCAGACAGAAGCAAGGGAGGCGTTCGTAAATATTCCTTCGAGGATATTCAAACCATTATGGATATTCACACAAAGCTAACTGACGGCTTTCATACGGTAGAGTTAAGACGAATGCTCGCCGGATCTTAGCACCTTTTTATCATTAGACTGGAGGGCTCCTATGCAGATCAAAGAATTGATGTCACTTGTCGAGCATCTAACCGAACTACGTACACGCATTATTCGTGTCCTCATTGCCGTAATCCTCACCTTAATCATTGGATTCGTCTTCGCTCAGAAGATTTTAATTTTCCTCAAGCAAAGCTCTACCGCATCCGATATCACCTGGCATGTATTCTCACCTATGGATAGCATTCGCATCTATATGTTGATTGCTTTCGCCGTTTCACTCACACTAACACTGCCATTTATCCTTTATCAAATTTGGGCTTTCGTCAAAAAAGGTCTTACCAAAGAAGAGCAAGCCGCCACACTGAGGTACATCCCTTATACGTTCTTATGCTTCTTGATTGGTTTAGCCTTCGGTTACTTCGTTGTATTCCCAATGTGTATGAAATTTACATTAGGAGTGACCGAAAACCTTGGATTAACACAAACCTACGGCRTGGCTCAATATTTTAGCTTTATGCTCAATATTATTATTCCATTGTCTCTAGCCTTCGAACTCCCGATTATCGTCATGTTTCTAACAAAGCTGAAGCTCTTGAATCCAAAATCACTGAACAAAGTCCGCAGATACGCTTATCTGCTTCTAATTATTACAGCGAGCTTGATTTCTCCGCCTGATTTAATCTCGCATCTCATGGTAGCCATCCCTTTATTCGCTCTATATGAAATCAGCATTTTATTATCTCGCATCGTTTATAACGGACAACAGCGGGAGGAGGGTCTCAGACAAGTCGAATATGGAGTCTCCTAAAATAGTGCTCCACACATATTGTCCATCTTCTTCAATTCGGATATAGTTACTTCATAATCGGCACTCAGAAAAGGTGAACTATGCGAATTGAACAACTCATTTATATCATTGAAATTAATCAAACGGGTTCCATTTCCTTAGCAGCTGAAAAGCTTCACGTTTCCCAGCCGAACATCTCTCAAGCAGTCGTCAGCTTAGAGGAAGAGCTTGGTGTGAAGCTTTTCAATCGTTCACGCATTGGAGCCATACCTACAGAAGACGGAAAATTAATTATAAGCAAGGCCATTGAGATCATGAATAAAGTTGAAGAGCTTCGAGAAACAGCCGGCTTTCAGTTCAATCAACTGTCAGGATCACTTTCGATTGCCTCAGTACCGAGTCTTTGTTTAAGTGTTCTTCCTCCAACATTGGCTATTTTCAAAAATAAGCACACAGATGTAGAACTTGTCATGATGGAGAAGGATTATCCACAGATCATTCATGAGGTTCTAAGCGGACAAGTCGATTTAGGACTCGTTGCTGTATCAACCCAACATGACAGCGCGCATCCACAACTGATAACAGAGCATTTGTTGAGCTGCCGAGTCATGGCCTATGTTGGTAAAAAGTCTCCGTTATCACACCGAACCAGTATCTCTATTGAAGAACTCCTTCTAGAACCACTTTTGGTTTCCTCTGATTTTTTGATCAATGTTTTCCGAAAGCACGGTGAGCCTAAC
>NZ_JBFUHL010000132.1:0-5542 GCF_056402415.1 Paenibacillus sp. P4_A9 | reverse complement strand
GGATAGGCTTTCTCATAATAAGATCGGTATCCATCATCAAAGGTGATCACCACCGCGTTCGGAGGTAATGTCTTGCGATGTGCATGGAAACAAGCATAGTCCTCTATCGAGATGATATTATAGTGCTTATCTTTTAAAGCCTGCAAATGTTGTTTAAATTTGGTAGGTGTAATTGTGATAAATGATTCCTGATCATCCAGATGATGATAGGTTAAGAATATCGCTTTGTTCGTGTAATGAATTGTTTTCGAATCTATCGAGGACCCCGTGGATGCGCTTACCGTTGTGGTTGAACAAATCGAATCCAATGGACTAATTTGCTGTGCTGGCGGTGTCCAACTCCCCGTAAGTAGAAGCATTAGAAAGAAGTAAACAGGCAATTGTGATCATCCTCCCCTATTTGCCCTGAACCATCCCTAAAATATACTCACGGGTTTAGAGGTTAGAACGTCTTCATGGGTCAACTTATTCTTCTATTCGATTGCAACGCTAGTGTCGTTTAAACGCAAGAAAACCCACCAAGATTTTGGTGGGCTTTCTCTTTATGGATATCAACTTTTTGGGCTCTAAAAGTCTATCTAACCCTTCATTCCTAATTTGGCAAGATTGGTAAAACTAATCTCCAAGCTTTCGAAAGGGTTGCGATCATAACAGTCGTCCTGCTCGACCGCGGCCCACTCCACGCCGATTTCCTCGCATGCTTGAATAATGCCTTTGAAATTCATATTCCCTTCGCCGATCTCAGAAAACCGTTGTTTCCGATCCGGCGTGATGATCATGTCCTTAAAATGTACAACTTTCATTCGTCCATCAACCTTGCGAATCCACTCGATTGGATCGGCTCCGCCAGCTTGCACCCAATACACATCTAGTTCAAAATCCACGGCTTGCGGGTCAGACTCTTCTAATAAAATTTCCATGCCGGACTTTCCATCATATTTGGCAAATTCGAAATCATGATTATGATAGATGAACTGTAAACCAGCGCTTTTCAGTTGTCTACCAAATTCTGATGCTTGCTTGGCAAATGCTGTGTAGCCCTGGCTAGTTTCGCGAAATTCAGTTGGAAGACCGCCTAACCCTACATACTTGCAGTTCCATGCCAAATGCTTCTCTATGACAGCATCCATATCGTTTAACAAATCGTTGTACCCGATGTGAGTTGCGCAGATGGTCAAGCCTTCTTGATCCGTAAGCGCTTTAAATTCATGCATATCGATGGGGCCAACACCTGATGCTTGAACGGCCTGGTACCCCATTTGCTTCACTTTCTTCAAGCTTTCGCTAATATCTTGGGGGGTTTGCAGAAAGCTCCGAAGCGTATACAATTGCGTGGCGATTCTCATTCATCTCACTCCATTCAACATATTTGGGTCCTTTCATATATATCATGGAATGAGCAGCGAATCTATATGATTATCTTAGCTTTTTGCCTACATATTCCTGCGATATTGCCCGCCAACTTCATACAAGGTTGTTGTGATCTGCCCTAGCGTTGCGACTCTCACCGTTTCCATGAGTTCTTCGAAAAGGTTTCCGTTGCTGAGGGCTGTTTGCTTTAATCGTTGAAGAGCCGCAGGGCACTCCAGTTTGTGTTGTTCCTTAAAGGCTTGAAGCCCGAGAATCTGAGTTTCTTTCTCCTCAACTGTTGAACGCGCCAGCTCGATTTCAACAACTTGCTCACCTGCATCCCGTTTTATGAACGTATTCACGCCGATGATCGGCAGCTCTCCAGCATGCTTCTTATGCTCATAGGAAAGAGATTCATCTTGGATTTTGCCGCGTTGATATTGCGTTTCCATGGCACCAAGCACACCGCCACGAGCATGGATTCGCTCGAATTCAGCTAACACGGCTTCTTCCACGAGATCGGTTAAATCATCCACAATAAAGGAACCTTGAAGCGGATTTTCGTTCTTCGTTRAGCCAAATTCCTTATTGATGATCAATTGAATCGCCATCGCTCTGCGCACTGAATTCTCTGTAGGTGTCGTAATCGCTTCATCAAACGCGTTCGTATGCAAGGAGTTGCAATTATCGTAAATGGCAATGAGCGCCTGCAAGCTGGTTCGAATATCATTAAAATCCATTTCTTGCGCATGTAAGGAGCGGCCTGACGTTTGAATATGGTACTTCAACTTTTGACTTCTTTCATTGCCGCCATATTTATTTCGTATGACGGTTGACCATATGCGACGCGCTACTCTTCCCATAACGGTATATTCGGGATCAAGTCCATTGCTGAAAAAATAAGAAAGATTCGGCGCAAAATCATCGATATGCATACCACGGCTTAAATAATATTCTAGGAATGTAAACCCATTTGCTAGCGTAAAAGCCAACTGTGTGATCGGGTTCGCTCCCGCTTCCGCAATATGATAGCCGCTAATACTTACCGAGTAGTAGTTCCGCACTTTGTGATCAATGAAGTATTGCTGCATGTCCCCCATCATCTYCAGTGCAAATTCAGTTGAAAATAGGCAAGTGTTCTGCCCCTGGTCTTCCTTTAAAATATCCGCTTGAACAGTACCTCGGACGGTTTGAAGCGTCCACGCCTTTATGTGCTCAACCTCCTCTTCGGTCGGTTGACTGCCGTTATTCTCKACAAATTTATCTACTTGCTGCTGTATCGCTGTATTCATAAACATGGCCAATATCATAGGAGCAGGACCATTAATAGTCATCGAAACGCTAGTTGAAGGATGGCATAAATCAAATCCAGCAAACAGTTTTTTCATATCCGCTAATGTACATACATTCACGCCGCTGTTTCCTATTTTTCCATAAATATCAGGCCGATAGTCCGGATCATTCCCATACAAGGTAACACTGTCAAAAGCTGTTGACAGTCGCTTCGCCTCATCATTTTGGCATAAATAATGGAATCGACGGTTGGTGCGCTCAGGTGTCCCCTCTCCGGCAAATTGGCGCTTAGGTTCTTCATTCGTCCGTTTAAATGGAAAAACACCCGCCGTATACGGAAAGTATCCTGGCAAATTTTCCTTCAGCAGCCAACCAAGGAGTTGACCATCATCTTCGTACCTCGGCAAACTAATCTTGGGAATCTTCGTTCCTGATAGCGATTCGGTATACATTGCTGTCATTGTCTCGCGATCGCGAACGCGGGTGACAAGTTGATCTTGTGTGTAGGATTGACGAATTTGCGGCCACTCTTGAAGCAACTTGATGCATGAAGGGTGCAGCATCGCTTGATAATGTGCGATCCAGTCGTTCAATTTCGCAATAATCGTTTGTGTTTCCTCCGGAGTATTCAGCTTATCTTGGTGATCGGACACCATAATCTCTTTCGTTCCTCGCAGTTGATATAGCTTTCGCGCTAGCTTGACCTGCTCATTAGTAAACTTCGTATACTGTCGGATCGTTTGCACAATTTCGCCCAGATAACCGGTGCGGTCCGGTGGAATGATCACATTCTTAGTAGTAACCGGTTGCGTGTTCGCCTTCTCATCAGTCGGCCAATCACCGCCTGTTTTGTCTGCAACGAGCTTCATCACTTTAGCGAACAGAACATTCGTTCCGTGGTCGTTAAATTGACTGGCGATCGTGCCAAATACAGGCAGTTCCTGGGCAGGTGTTTCAAATAAGCCGTGGCTTCGCTGATATTGTTTACGTACATCGCGTAAAGCATCTTCCGAGCCGCGTCGTTCAAACTTATTGATGACAATGACGTCCGCGTAATCAATCATAGCTATTTTTTCCAGTTGTGTCGCGGCTCCAAATTCACTTGTCATGACATACATAGACACATCGCATAGCTCATCTATGGCGGAGTCTCCTTGTCCGATCCCGCTTGTTTCCACAATCACCATATGGTAGCCAGCAGCTTGAACCACTTGGATGGCCTCTTTCGTTGCAAGGCTCAATTCAGATTTCGCACGCCGAGTTGCTAAGCTGCGCATATAGACCCGGGGGCTGTTTACAGCATTCATGCGGATTCGGTCGCCAAGGAGTGCACCGCCTGTTTTCATCTTAGAAGGATCGATAGAAATAATCGCTATGGTTCTGTCCGGGTATTGCTCGAGAAAGCGTCGAACTAGTTCATCAGTCAGTGTACTCTTTCCGGCTCCACCTGTTCCTGTAATGCCGATCACAGGTGCGACTGCTGCTGTTGTTTGTGCGTTTTGTAAAATAGGTAAAGATTCGGCCATATGTCCGCTCCCAGTGGCATCTTCAGCAGCAGTTATGGAGCTGGCAATGACTCTCCATTGGCTTTCTATGGATAAGGGTATTTCCTCGGTAAGCTTTCTAGGTGTAGGCTTGTCAACTTCTTGAATCATGTAATTAATCATGCCTTGAAGACCAAGTTTACGTCCGTCGTCGGGTGAAAATATTTTGGCAATCCCATATTGATGTAAGATTTGAATCTCTGAAGGTATAATGACGCCACCTCCACCTGCGAAAATTCGAATATGCCCGGCACCTTTTTGCTGGAGAAGGTCAAACATATAGKTTAAATATTCGATATGTCCACCTTGATATGAGCTAATGGCGATTCCTTGCACATCTTCTTGTATCGCAGCATTCACGACCTCTTCGACAGAACGATTATGACCAAGATGGATCACTTCAACCCCCGATGCTTGTAGAATCCTTCGTATAATATGAATGGTAGCATCATGACCATCAAACAAAGCTGCCGCTGTAACAAACCTTACAGGATTCTTGGGCCGATAAACGTGAGTGTTCACAGGTACCCCACCTTTTTAT
Organism: Paenibacillus sp. P4_A9; assembly: GCF_056402415.1. NCBI lineage: Bacteria > Bacillati > Bacillota > Bacilli > Caryophanales > Paenibacillaceae > Paenibacillus > Paenibacillus sp. P4_A9. Next base: position 814 of record NZ_JBFUHL010000132.1, on the reverse strand, counting down.
CAATTTCCTTCATTTAGGTCGCCTAATTCTACCAGCGCTATTCCTTCATTTTATTCCTGCGCATTCACTGAAATCACCCACTTCATTTATGTTCCTGTGAAATGTTTTTTTGTGATTCAATGACCTCATCAAACAGATTTGCACTCTCCGAATATTTCTGCGGATGTTGTATCAGGTGTAGTTGAGCTAATATTTGATCCAGTTCTCCCATCGTTACTGGCTTGGCATGCCTCATTAACTCGTATCCAAGGTGGCCGCTTATTTCAATTGTCGCTACTTTTACATCGGAGACTGATGAAATCCCTTTTTCCCTTAGCCTAGTTTCTAATTGTTCCACGGATATTCGCAGTTTTTTTATGTTTTTGAGCAGAATCTCCCCGTCCTGAATAACGAGCGTCGCCTTACCCATAAATAGAAATTCAATCCATTGGAATTTGATGGCTAGGTACTGCACCACGATTAGAAAGGCTACAAAAATTATCAATATCACGGTTGTTTTCCATAATCCTTCTCCAGAAATCGCATGCCCTATGACTGACGCTATTGATAATAAAGTTATGATCTCAAGACCCGTCATTTCTGAGACTGTTTTCTTGCCAGCAATTCGCATCAAACAAAAACCAACAAAAAGGATGATCAAAGCTTCCCATATAAAGTTCATATTTTGGCGTCCATTCTAATGTTTTTTGTTGTATATTTTTCCCAAATTACCAAATAAAAATTCTTCCTGTCTATGGGCAGTTTCTCACTTGTCATTTTCCAAAAAAAACAATCATAAGCTGTTAATTGAACCAAAGAACCATTCTTCGTGAGG
>NZ_JBFUHL010000131.1:0-5587 GCF_056402415.1 Paenibacillus sp. P4_A9 | reverse complement strand
CCTATCATAAGCATCATGTTCATATTGCGGCTAGGAAGTGTTTTGGATGCTGGATTTGACCAAATTTTGAGCTTATACAATCCTCTTGTTTTCGGAGTTGCTGATATCGTCGATACCTATGTATACCGCATTGGCCTTGAAGGCTTTCAATTTAGCTTCGCAACCGCTGTCGGGCTATGCAAAGGGGTAGTTGCTCTAATGTTGATCGTTTCCACGAATTGGATCGTGCGAAAAACGACGGATCATTCGATTTGGTAATGCGAAAGAAAGAAGGAGAATGGAATGAAATCTAAACATACGTTAGCGGATAAATCGTTTGATGTCATTAATATCACTTTGTTGTTACTCTTGTGTCTCACCATCGTCTATCCGTTCTGGCAGCAAGTCGTCATCTCGTTAAGTAAGCCCAACGAAGCGGGACTTATCGGGTTGCATCTTTATACAATTCATCCAACACTAGATGCGTACAAGCGCATTTTTGTCGGCGGGACCATATTAAAAGCGTATTATTGGACGTTTTACCGAACGATATTGGGTACGTTCTTGACAGTAGTTGTAAGCGCTATGCTTGCTTATCCGTTGTCAAAGACGCAATTATGGGGACGTAAGTTTTGGATGTGGATTGTCGTGTTTACGATGTTTTTTGGCGGGGGTCTTATACCGACTTATCTTCTAATTCGTAACCTGCATATGTTTAATACGATTTGGGCCTTGGTGTTGCCCGGTTTAGTTAGTGCGTGGAATATTATCATTCTGCGAAACTTCTTCTACTCTATACCGGAAGAACTGGAAGAGAGCGCTCGAATGGACGGCGCTAATGATTTATTGATTTTCTTCCGTATTGTTGTTCCGTTATCCGCTCCCGTCATTGCGACAGTTACGCTTTGGACGATGGTCGCTCATTGGAATGCCTGGTTTGATGCACTGATGTATACGAATGGCGGAAAAATTAGAATCTTGCAAATCGTACTTCGAGAAGTGCTGGATAATGCCAATCAAATGTCAGGTGCGAGCAATTTATTAAACTTGAGTGATATGCAAATGCAAGGGCAGCTGTACTCGCCGGAATCCGTTAAAGCTGCGATTCTTATGGCTGTTGTCATTCCAATCGTTTGTGTTTATCCGTTCCTACAAAAATATTTCGTTAAAGGCATTATGGTTGGTGCAGTAAAAGGATAATGGTATATGGGTGTAAACCTTTATATATAATTTTTACACAAAACAGGAGGGTTCATAAAATGTCTAAAAAAACAGTAGTTGCTGCATCACTCTCATCCTTGCTCCTCGCATCTGCATTAGTAGGATGTGCGAAAGACGACTCAACTAGCTCGACTAGCTCACCGGCCGCATCAGCAGCCGCATCGGCGCAACCGGTAGTTGCCAAAAAGTACGATATTAAAATGTTTTCGGGTCGGTTCACGCCGAGTCCAGATGCAGAAAATATGAAAGCGATTAACGCAAAGCTGGGCCAAAACTTGATCATTTCGGGAGCGCCTGATAGCGAACAGCTTCAGAAGTTGAATCTGCTTTATGCAGCCAATGATTTGCCGGATGTGTTTATGAATATCACCGGAGATTCGGAGCTTTTGAAAAATGCTTCTGCTAAATTCACGGAAGACGATCTTAAGAAATACATGCCGAATATGTATGCGCTTGCACTTAAGCAATATCAGGCAGCGGGTATGACAAAAGAACAAGTGTTTAATCGCTTTACAGTAGATGGAAAAATGGCGGGCTTCTTTCTTGGACAACAATCAACAACGTATCCTTATGGTCTTGTGATCCGGAAAGATATTCTTGATGAACTGGGTCTAAAAACTCCGCAAACTATTGAAGATTGGGAAGTATTCCTTAAAGCCTTCAAACAAAAATATCCGAACAAGTTTCCGATCTCAGCTCGAGGCAAAGACGCAATGCAACAAACATTATACTTTGTTCTAGCGGCATACGGTGTGACTTTCGATACATGGCAATTGAAGGATGGCAAGTTGTCCTATTCCTTCTTTATGCCAGAAATGCATGAAGCATTGGCAACATTATCTAAATGGTACAAGGCTGGCTATATCAATCCAGAATTCGTTACAATGGACAACGCTGCCCTCAACAATGAATTTATTAATGGAAATACGGTTGTCTTCCAATATGCAGCATTGAACAACAAAATTGCAGCGCCGTTCGATCCAGGCTCCGTTTGGGAACAAACAACTACGAAAAACCCACAAGCGAAAATGGATTGGATTCCGTTCCCGAAATCCAAGCCTGACATGAAGCCGGCTCTTGGAACATACGAACTTATTTTGAATCAACCTTTGATGTTCGGCAAGCAATTAGAGAAAGATCCGGATAAATTGCATGCCGCTATGAGCGCTGTAGATAAACTAAGGACCGATCCAGATCTTCAAATGATGGTAGCCCGTGGAATTCTAGGAAAAACGTATGATATGGTTGATGGTCTGCCTGTCATCAAGAAGGAAATGAACAATGCTGATACTTTTGTAAAAGAAGCAATCGCTTTTGGAGTGCCGGGTGGAGAAAATTGGGACTTTTCGAAAACAATTAGTGCTAAGAGTTACATCGACAATATTAAGAAATACGCTGAAGATGCTACGGGACTCTACTCGAAAGCGAACAACGTTTGGAATTTCACGAAAGTCAATGGTCCTTTGAAAACGCCTTCAGGCGAAGATTTGACTCCTAAAGTGAATACGAAGATTGCAGAATTCAAAACAATGTTCGCATCTGTAATAACGGGTTCCAAATCCTTAGAAGACTACGACAAATATATTGAAACAGTTAAAAAAGAAATCGGAAATGACATGACGGAAGCGGCAAATCGTTTGTATTTGAAGCAATGGCAATAAGTTAAAGAGCTTGACGAATGGCGCATGACACAGTAGATTTTTCGATCTAAATAAAGTAGAGGGGATCGTTAATCGCGGTCCTCTTTACTTTTAGAGAATAGGGATTATTCGAGGAGCAATTATATGATTCAAATACCTAGTGGTAGCTATAAACGACATGATGGCGTACGGATTATTGTGAGTTCATTCTCCTTATCGCCCTATGAACTAACTAAACAACAGTGGGATTCTGTCAGAGTCTTTAGTCAAACTAGGGGTTACGATCTATCTGAGGGAAGCGGTTCAGGAAATAAGCCGGTGGGTAACGTAACTTGGTATGATGCAGTCAAGTTTTGCAATGCGATTAGTGAAATGGCAGGTCTTACACCTGTTTACTATGAGGATCAGGAACATATAAACATATATCGATTCGGAAGACATGATCTAGATATCGCTTGTGTTAAATGGGATGCAGACGGGTACCGCCTGCCTACAGAAGCGGAGTGGGAATATGCCTGCAAAGCGGGTACGGATACAAAGTTTTATTGGGGAAATGAATCTATTCCAGGACCTCAAAATGAATTTGCATGGCATTTTAATTATATGACCATTTCTTTACATACACGTGAAATAGGCTTAAAAAAGCCTAATGCATTCGGGCTCTATGATATGAGCGGGAATGTCGGCGAATGGTGTTGGGACTGGTATTCAAAAGACTATAGACAAGATGATACTGCAAACCCGAAAGGTGCGGATCAAGGCATTTGGAGAGTCCTTAGAGGCGGTTCGGTATCACTAGACAGTGTAGTGGAGAGTGATTTCAGATCTTTCACTTATCCTTCTTACAACTTGTACGAGACAGGAATGAGGCTTTCAAGCTCAAATGTGGATGTTCCTCCGATTTCACAAATCGTGAACAACTACATGAATGATAATAATGAGCGAACAAAAATTGCAGGAATTGACTATATTACGGATGAACTTAGCGATATAGCAACGCGCATGATTGCACAATTAGATCCCGAATGTGAGATTTATGCGACAATGAAAGCATTTACGAGTAAACAGGATTACATGGGAGCTTTGAAAGCCTATAGAAATTACTTTATACAACAATATAAGATCAATTTAAAAGAAGACTTTAAAGGTTTTTTGACCCATGATTTAAGGGAGCAAGTGTTGGCGCTTGGTTCAGGTATCTGTTGGTTCGGAGCCGAAGGTAAGAGGGATTGCATTGATAATCTAGAAGAGACGAAGACCTTGGTTTTTGAATGGCTTGAAAATCGTAACAGCGCATATCTCGAAAAATGGTTTAGTATTATGAAGGATTTTTCCTTAAATTATAAAAAGCAGTACGACTTGATGAGTGATGAGGAGCTTGGTCTTAGACCTACAGTTCCGATTAGTTGGAGATGGAATAACGGATATGAGGTTCCAAGGAGAATGCGCTGCATTTTTTCTTGCCTAACCGAGATTGTCGGGTCTTTGCAGGAGGACGAACAGGAATTCATTCCGGCTGATATTCTTTGTATGATTATGTTGTCCCTTGTAGACGAGCATATGGCTGCAACCATTAAAGATGCGCGCTACATGGTTCCCAATCAGCTAAGCTCAAACGGACAGCTGCTTATCACAGCGGGCCATTTCATGAAAGAATTCAAGGATGCCAAGGAATGGTTAAAGCTAGGTATCATGCGTTTTACAGCCTCCGCAACAGAGAAAGCTATGTTACACGATGGAGGAGACCTAGAACAGTCTTTTATATATAATGGTGTCTTTTTACATGAAGCATTTAAACTCTTCCAACTCTTTTCCGACATCGCACCGCCATGGTTTGAAGACATTCAGGCTTTAATGTTAAAAAGAGCAAGAATGCTTAGAAGTCTCATACAGCCATTTGGAGGACTTCCAGCGATCGGAACTCACTCTACGGATTATCCGCCAGATCTTACACAAGAAAGCGAAACTTTATGGGCATATAAAAAAGTTCAGTATTTGAACAACAAGAAGGAACTTGAAAAAGCACCTTGTTTGGAGTCTGAAACGATCATTGAAGCTTTGTTTGGCGATAACACAGATGTCTCACCATCTTTTACATCAATTGGACTGCCATACTGTGGATATTACGCATTAAGAGACAGTTGGAATATCACTAGCCGTTATCTCTGGTTTATCGCATCAAGACGTGGTACTGGACATGCGTGTGAAAACATAAACTCTGTGGATCTGATCGCCTTTGGACGTCATTTGCTGATTGAAGCAGGCGGAGGTTCCTATGGGATTAAAGGTTTTATTCCGGAAGATCAGCAACCCGTAATCGAGCAGATCGATGATTATAGATATAAATCCTTCGGTCATAATACGGTGATCGTTGACGGGAACTCGCAGCGCCGACTGATATATGGCGAAAACGCGGATGTAAGTCCCTACGCAAACACAATCGGTACGAGATGGCTTTCGTCAGATCGATTTGATTATTGCGAGGGTAACTATGATGACGGTTATGGGAATGAAAAAGATGTGCATGTGAAGGCAACGCATATCCGCAAGGTCATCTTTGTTAAAGAAGTTGGTATTTACATCATAACGGACATCATGATAGCTGATGCCCCCCATCAGTACACTCAGTTGTGGGGTTTTCCGCCGGAACGGTTTCCATCCAATGTGACCAACCAAGAAAATTGGGAATCCACAGGTTTTGCAACCAATGAGATTCATGCGGATGCTGGAGTTAACATGATCTGGAC
>NZ_JBFUHL010000130.1:0-5615 GCF_056402415.1 Paenibacillus sp. P4_A9 | reverse complement strand
ATATTGGAACTGCCATCTGTGATTACTACCCTCAAGCAGCTGACAAAATAAAACCAATATACTCCGGTGTTGATATGAATCGCTTTGCACCATGGCTGGAGTCAGAGCAAGCAAGGAAAGATCGGGAGAGCCTTAGGGCCGAACACAACCTTACTAACAAAAAAGTCATTCTGTTTGTCGGGAGGCTAACCCGTAATAAAGGTCCCCATGTCTTAGTGCGTGCGATGTCTCAAATAAGCCATTCCGATGCTGTACTCGTTGTTGTCGGCGGTGCCTGGTTCAGTGATAACTCGGTAAGCGACTATGTTGCTTATGTCAGAGCACTTGCCGTACGCTCACCACTTCCTGTCATTACAACTGGCTATGTTCCTGCGCAAGATGTTCACCGTTGGTTCTGTGCAGGAGATGTCTTCGTCTGTACGTCTATTTGGCAGGAGCCTTTGGCACGTGTCCACTATGAAGCTATGGCCGCTGGATTGCCTTTCCTCACAACGGCTAGAGGGGGTAATCCTGAGATCGTCAAGAACAATAATGGCGTCCTCATTAATAACCCTGAAGACCCGAAAGAATATGCACAGAACCTGAATGCGATGCTGTCTAACCTCGGTAATGCTCGACAAATGGGGCTTAATGGCCGAAGATTAGCAGAACAGAACTTCTCATGGGAACGCGTTGCTAAGGAAATACTTGCCGTCTGGGAACAAAGATAGGTATAGCAAGGGGATTTCTAGATAGCAAATAAATCGAAGAGGCTGTCCAGTAAGTAGACAATTCTACTTGGGGGCAGCCTCTTTCTTCTGCCTTGACAATCGTGATAAGTCTTCCTAACTGCTGACGCCTGTTTTACATGAAAAACCCCTTCTACAAGTATGTATCCTCTGCGAAAACTAGCAGAAGCCATAACAAGAGTAAGAGGTTTCCTTGCAAATCTCTATTGTCGCGGTTTTAATTCTTTCCTACTTATGCTTCTTCTTCGTCGTCATCGTCATCGTCATCGTCGTCATCGTCGTCGTCGTCGTCGTCATCATCGTCATCATCTTCGTCGTCTGATTCTTCTTCAGCTCCTACAGCTGAAACCGTTGCTTCTTCATCATCGTCATCGTCATCTGATTCTTCTTCGTCTTCTTCCTCTTCTTCGTCATCAGTTTCACCGAACTCCAATTTGGTTCCGTCAGCTAATTCGATTTCAACTTCATCCACTAAACTCCAATCCATGCCGTCGAGTGCGGACACATCATACTTGTCTTTGTCACCACTCAAATACTCCACTGAGATTTCTTCCACTTCGGGATGCGCTTTTAAATATTCGAGTAATAGTTCTAAATTTTCCAAAAAAATCATTCCTCTCACCTAAATTAGAAACTTAATTGTCTCCATGTATACTATGATTTTTCGCACTTCATGCTTAGGCTTTTCATAGAGTAGATTGGCGGATTATGATTGTCCATTTAGAAGAATTTCCATAAAACGTATACATATCAGCTTATTTTCCCTGTTAATAGCCCTTACATTTCATTATTTTCATCATAAATTAATAATGTCTTCATATAGACAAGGAGGTAAAAGCTTATGAAAGGATTAATTCTCTGTGCAGGCAATGGTACTAGACTCCAACCTTTTACCAATATAAAACCAAAAGGTCTGCTTCCAGTAGCGAATAAACCCTTAATTCATTATGGCATTGAAAAGCTAGTGGAATTAGGCATCTACGAGATTGGTATTGTAATCCGCCCCAATCTTCATGCCATGTTTATGGAAGAAGTAGGGGCTGGCGAAAGGTGGCATGTAAACATCACATATATTTTTCAAATTAATCCTTTGGGTATCTCAGACGCTGTGAAACACTCCGAGTCTTTCATGGACAATGAACCCTTCGTGCTGCTTCTTGGAGATAACTTGATTACCCAAGATCTTCACGGCTTATATCACGCCATTTCTCATGAGAACCATGATGCTGCTATTCTTTTAAGAAAAGTGACGAATCCAAAGGCATTTGGCATTGCCGAAATTAAAAAAGATCGCATTATTGGTCTGGAAGAAAAGCCTTCAGAGCCCAAGTCAGATCTTGCGGTTCTGGGGTGTTATGCGTTTAAACCTAGTATCTTTCAAGCTGTGCATGCGATCAGCCCCTCAGCCAGAGGCGAATACGAGATTACGGATGCCATTCAGTGGCTGATCCATCAACACTATTCGGTGGCCTATCAAATGACGGATAAAAACTTCTCAGATGTTGGAACGATGGAAGGATGGCTAGAAGCGAACAGATGGATGCTGAAGCAGATGGAGGAAGAAGGTTTGTTAACTTATCGTACAGATCATCCAGGGACCACGATAATTCCACCGGTATGCATCGACCCTAGTGCAGAATTAATCAATTGTGTGATCGGACCTTATGTGACGATCGGACCTAATGTCAAACTCGAAAGTTGTAGATTAGAGAACAGCATTCTGCTTGAGTACGCCATACTTAATCCTAACCACTATCCAATGACGAACTCGATTATCAGTCCACAGTCGGTGTTTGTTCAAAAAGACGGAGGGTCGGGAACATGAACATTTTAATCATAGGTATGGGGTATGTAGGCGTTACAACCGGATTGGTATTTGCTGAACTGGGATGGCAGGTTACGGGATTAGATACGGATACGGTAAAAATCAAGGCTTTATCTGAGGGTAAATTATCTTTCTATGAACCTGGGCTTGACGACTTATTAATGAAACACCTTGCATCCAGAAAAATCAGCTTTATTTCTTCACCAGAGAAGGGTATTCGTGAAAATTCAATTATTTTCATATGTGTTGGCACCCCCTCCGATAAAGACGGAAGCGCTGATCTCCAAGCTGTTCGAGGTGTCGCCCAAAGTATTGGTTCCTTCATGGATGACTATAAAATTATTACTGTGAAAAGCACAGTTCCTATAGACACAAACCGTAAAATAGTCAATTGGGTCACAGAATCACAAAGCCATCCCCACCCGTTCGATGTTGTTTCTAATCCCGAGTTCCTTCGAGAGGGCAGTGCATTGTATGATTCACTGAATCCGGATCGCATCATTATAGGAAGTGATAATGAGCAAGCCGCAAATGTGATTCAATCGCTATATGGCAAAATAAAAGCACCCATTTTTGTTACCAAACCTCGAACAGCAGAATTGATTAAATATGCATCGAACGCCTTCTTGGCAACTAAAATCTCCTACGTCAATGAATTGTCAAGACTCTGCGAATCGTTGGAAGTCAATGTCACCGACGTCACGAAAGGAATCGGAATGGACCAGCGGATTGGCCCTCATTTCTTAAAAGCTGGGATCGGATATGGCGGGTCTTGCTTCCCGAAAGACAGCATGGCACTCTTATATACGGCGAAAGAGCAACAAGTTGATCTGAGTATTCTTGAGAAAGTTGTTGCCGTCAACAACTCACAGTCTACACACTTTTTAAACTTGTGGGAGCAAAAGCTAGGTGGATTCAGCGATAAAACCATCGCGATTCTCGGCATTTCCTTTAAACCGAACACCGATGATTTAAGGGAAGCACCAGCACTTTCTGTCATTCAACAATTACTTGATAAACAAGCGATCATCCGAGTACACGATCCCATTGCCAAGCTGCCAGAAGCTCTTCGATCTGATAAGGTTCAACAGTTCGAAGCCCTTGAGATCACATTACAGCATTGCGACGCCATCATCCTCTGCTCGGAATGGAAAGATTACATTCGTGCAGATTGGTCACAGCTACGAACGTACTTGAAAGATTATTTTGTTTTTGATGGAAGAAATGCGCTTAACGGCAAAGAAATGACCAAGCTAGGCTATGCTTATTATGGCATCGGAAATAGATAATCTGCTGTAAGAAAGGAAGTTACTTGGTATGAAAATACTCGTTACAGGAGCAGCAGGTTTTATCGGATCTCATCTTTGTGAAAAGCTTCTCCAAGATCCGCGAAACGAAGTCATTGGTTTGGATGCTTATGTTCAGAAGTCTCCAACCCCTGTACAGGTAAGGGAATATAATCTTCGCTTTTTACTTCCTCAGTCTCGGTTCACTTTCATTAATCAGGATCTCATGCATGTGCCGCTGGGTGAGATTCTTCCTGGGGTAGATATCGTCTACCATTTGGCCGGCATGCCAGGCGTGCGTTCTAGCTGGGGTGAGGATTTTAAAGCCTACGTCACCAACAACATCGAAGCTACCCAAAGGTTGCTGGAAGGTTGTCGCATGTATCCTGTCAGCAAATTCGTGTATGCATCGACATCCTCCGTTTACGGCGAAAAAACTAATCAAGTCAATGAGGCCGCTACGACAGAGCCACTCTCGCCTTACGGGGTCACCAAACTGACTGGAGAGCAGCTCTGTAAGGTTTATGCTACCAAAGATGAACTACCACTCGTTATATTACGTTTCTTCACTGTGTACGGTCCTAGACAGCGTCCTGACATGGCGTTTCATCGCTTTATCCAACATATTCGGCAAAATAAACCAATCCCCATCCATGGTGATGGTCTGCAAACGCGCGACTTTACCTTTGTTGGCGACTGTGTGGAGGCCATCGCAGCAACGGCCTACGCTGCGAACATCATCGGCGAAACCATCAATATCGGCGGCAAAGAACGTGCCTCGGTACTTGATTGCATAGCCATTCTTGAGGAGCTTTTTGGCCGAAAAATAGACAGGCAATTTCTAGGCAAGGCCTCCGGTGAGCCTCGCCATACCTGGGCAGATATAAGTAAGGCCCAGTTGCTGCTCGGCTACCAGCCAAAAGTTGACTTGCGCAGCGGCCTGCAAGCGGAAATCATGGATTTATCCCAAACTCCTTATTTATGAGGAGTTTGCTTGGGAAAATGATTGGATCATCCACATCTGATGATGTGGATTTTTTCTTGTTAGTCCGATTCAGCCGAACTATCTACCCATTTTCCTTGCGTGTGGGCTGTTTGGGGCGATTTAGTTCGGGGAATATCCAGCTTCAGAGCGGCTCAGCTGCTCGAACCATCATTCTGACGCTGGATTATCCAGCTTCACGGCGGCTCAGCTGCTCGAACCATCATTCTGACGCTGGATTATCCAGCTTCAGGGCGGCTCAGCTGCTCGAACCATCATTCTGAAGCTGGATTATCCAGCTTCAGGGCGGCTTAGCTACTCGAACCATCATTCTGACGCTGGATTATCCAGCTTCAGAGCGGCTAAGCTGCTCGAACCATCGTTCTGACGCTGGATTATCCAGCTTCAGAGCGGCTCAGCTGCTCGAACCATCATTCTGACGCTGGATTATCCAGCTTCAGGGCGGCTCAGCTACTCGAACCATCATTCTGACGCTGGATTATCCAGCTTCAGGGCGGCTCAGCTACTCGAACCATCATTCTGACGCTGGATTATCCAGCTTCAGGGCGGCTCAGCTGCTCGAACCATCATTCTGACGCTGGATTATCCAGCTTCAGGGCGGCTCAGCTGCTCGAACCATCATTCTGACGCTGGATTATCCAGCTTCAGAGCGGCTCTGCTACTCGAACCATCATTCTGACGCTGGATTATCCAGCTTCAGAGCGGCTCAGCTACTCGAACCATCATTCTGACGCTGGATTATCCAGCTTCAGAGCGGCTCAGCTACTCAAACC
>NZ_JBFUHL010000129.1:0-5749 GCF_056402415.1 Paenibacillus sp. P4_A9 | reverse complement strand
CGGCAGCGCGGCGACAGCGTTATCGACGTTACTTGGCAAGAAAGTTGATATTACGACACCTAAAGTGTCTGTGATTGGTAAAGAAGAATTGGAAGAACAGTTTCCAAGACCTCATGTTGCCGTTCATGTAAACTATGTAGATGGCTTTGATGGTATTAACTTGCTTGTCATTCAAACGCGTGATGCACAAGTTATCGCTGATCTAATGATGGGTGGAGACGGCACTGGCGGTGATGAAAATCTAAGTGAAATTCATATCAGCGCCGTGCAAGAAGCAATGAATCAGATGATGGGTTCATCAGCGACATCCATGTCTACCATTTTTAATCGATTTGTCAATATATCTCCCCCAGGAATCGACATATTAAATTTGTCGAAAGGAGAAGGAAAACTGCCTGACGAGGACGTATTTATAAAGATATCGTTCCGACTTGCTATTGGCGATCTTATTGATTCCAACATCATGCAGTTATTACCTGTTCCTTTCGCCAAAGAAATGGTATCGATCCTATTGGGTGGTGGTGATACTGAATCAGCAATGGAAGCTGCACCGGCTGCGGAAGCACCACCAGAAGTAGCTGCTCCTGCTCCTGTGCAAGAAGCTCCTATTTCGCAGCCAGCACCAGTGTATGAGCAACCTGTCTACCAACAACCGATGTATGAACAGCCGATGTATCAGCAGCCTCCAATGGGACAGCCGATGTATCCGCCACAGCAACCGATGTATCCACCGCAGCAGCCGATGTATCAACAACCTCCAGCTGCGTATGGTGGCATGCCAAATCGGAATGTGAATGTTCAACCCGTACAGTTTGGTAATTTACAATCAGGCTCTTACGGGCAAGCGGATGATACGAACCTGAATCTACTTCTCGATATACCACTTAAGGTAACAGTTGAGTTGGGAAGGACAAATAAGGTGATTAAAGACATCTTAGAGCTGTCTCAGGGTTCTATCATCGAATTGGACAAGCTTGCTGGTGAACCGGTAGACATTTTGGTGAATAATAAGTTGATCGCCAAAGGTGAAGTTGTCGTCATCGATGAGAATTTTGGGGTTCGTGTTACTGACATTGTTAATCAATGGGAGCGAATTCAAAAATTACAATAATTTTATTTTAGGGGGATATTTTCAATGGCTAACCGTATTCTAATTGTGGATGATGCAGCGTTTATGAGAATGATGATTCGTGATATTTTATCAAAAAATGGGTACGAAGTATGTGGCGAGGCGAATGATGGAGCGCAAGCTATCGAAAAATATAAAGAGTTGAAGCCAGATCTTATTACGATGGATATCACGATGCCTGAAATGGATGGTATTCAAGCATTAAAAGAAATTAAAAAGATTGAACCTAATGCTAAAGTAATTATGTGTTCTGCAATGGGACAACAAGCCATGGTTATCGATGCTATTCAAGCCGGGGCGAAAGACTTCATTGTTAAACCATTCCAAGCTGACCGTGTTATCGAAGCTATCAAAAAGACTCTAGGTTAAACCGTCCGAATTTGGTTGAGTCTTACATAAACCGAAAGGGTTGTTCTTATGAAAAGACGTCAATCGAATAAGGCTATCTTAAGTATACTTAGTACGTTCGCCATGATCCTCTATACAAGCAGAACCGTCTACGCGGAAACAGAACCAAATCAAGATCCAATATCTGACTACCCAGGTTCGATGGGTTCAATGAACTCCATGCTTATGGTTGGTAAGGTTATTTTAKTCCTTGTATTCATAATTATTCTCTTTTATGTACTGATGAGATATGTGGCGAAGAAAAATAAAGGTACGATGTTTGGGAACTCAATTCGCTCTTTAGGTGGAGTTCCCCTTGGTCAAAATAAATCGATCCAAATTGTTGAAATTGGGCATTCGCTCTTCGTAGTTGGCGTTGGTGAGAACATTCAGTTATTGGATAAAATCATTGACGCCGATGAAGTAGCCTATATCTCTGAGCTCCTGCAATCGTCACAAGATGATCGAATGGGGTTTGGAATGATAAGCAAATGGATCAACAAGCTTCCTATGAAAAAGAACGATGTGGAAGAGGAAGTAGAACTAACGTCATCGTTTCAACAAGTATTTCATGATAAATTACGGCGTGTAACAGATCGTAATAAGAATGTAGAAGAATGGTTGTCTGATCAAAAACAAACAGATCGGTTGAATGAAGAATGAAAAGAAATAAATTAGTAAGCATACTACTGCTTGTCGTGATATCCATTTTCATATTGTCTTTAACTGCTTCTGCTGCCGAAACGGATGTTACGAATCCAATTCCGGGATTAAATGTCAATATCGGAACGAGCACAGCAACTGGGGGATCATCGAATACGGTAACTCTCCTTCTGTTGCTAACTGTGTTAAGCCTAGCTCCTTCTTTTTTGATTTTAATGACGAGTTTCACCAGAATTGTCATTGTACTGGGTTTTGTCCGAACGTCATTAGGAACTCAACAAATGCCACCTAATCAGGTTTTAATCGGACTCGCTCTGTTTTTAACCTTTTTTATTATGTCTCCAACTTTAGGGGAAGTTAATCAAACAGCTCTTCAGCCGTACTTGAAGGGTGAAATCAATCAAACGCAGGCTTTTCAGACTGCGTCGCTACCCATGAAGAAGTTTATGTTTAAACATACGCGACAGAAGGATCTGAAGCTGTTTCTAGACTATTCTAAAGCTAAAGCGCCTACAGGGGTCGAAGACATACCGATCACGTCCTTGGTGCCTGCTTACGCGATTAGCGAATTAAAATCAGCATTCCAAATGGGATTCATGATATTTATACCGTTTTTGGTTATAGATATGGTTGTATCCAGTACGTTAATGGCCATGGGGATGATGATGCTCCCGCCCGTGATGATTTCACTCCCATTTAAAATCCTTCTTTTTATTCTTGTAGATGGTTGGTATCTTGTGGTGAGATCGTTACTCTTAAGCTACGGTTAGAGACCAAGATATCGGAGGGAATCTAGATGGGTTCGGAATTTGTAATACGAATTGCTGGCGAAGCTGTGTACACCGTTCTTAAGGCTAGTGCGCCAATGCTACTTATAGGTTTAATCGTTGGTCTTGCAATAAGTATTTTTCAAGCGACGACACAGATTCAAGAGCAAACACTTGCCTTTGTACCGAAAATTGTTGCTGTACTGCTTTCCATCCTCATTTTCGGATCTTGGATTATGAATACTTTGGTTGATTTCACCTTTAATCTACTCAACAATCTTTACAAATTCGTTGGTTAGGTTGTGAGTGAAATGCCAACAATTATTCAAGCGATCCCTACCTTTCTGCTTATTTTTTGTCGAATTACATCATTTTTTGTCGTTGTGCCTATCCTTTCTTCTAGAAATGTTCCCATGATGTTCAAGGTGGGACTTTCCGTCTTTATTTCGTTGATTATCTTTGCGACGATGGGGATGGAGGAATCCATACCGATTGATGGCGTTTACGTGCTTTTGATTATACGAGAAATGCTAATCGGTGTTTTATTAGGATTTCTGGCGTATTTGTTTTTTACAGTTGTTCAGACAGCTGGTTCTTTCATGGATATGCAAATTGGATTTAGCATGGCGAGCGTTATAGATCCGCTAACAGGCGCATCTACTCCAATGCTAGGGAATCTGAAATATATGATTGCTGTGCTATTGTTTCTGTCTTTCGACGGACATCATTACTTGATCAGAGCGATTATTGACAGTTATAGATGGGTGCCGATCGATAACGATTTGTTTAGCCGCATTTATGACGGACAAATTTCAGATTTTTTATTTAAATCGCTATCCAAAATGTTTTATCTGTCATTCCAACTGGCCGCCCCAATTGTTGCTGCTTTGTTTTTAACTGACTTAGGTTTAGGCCTTTTAACAAGGGTCGCACCGCAATTCAATATTTTTGTCATCGGTGCACCTTTGAAAATGATTCTTGGTTTTTTCCTTCTCGTTATTGTTTTTCCTGAATTAATGTCTCAATTCCAGCAATTATTTGGAACCATTTTTGACTACATGGAGAAAATGCTTCAAATTATTGGTGGAGCGCAGCAAAAAACACCCAAGTAGGAGGAAAACCGTGTCCCAACAACTTCGTATACAGCTAGATTTACAATGGTTTGCTGGGGAAAAAACGGAATCTGCTACTGCGAAAAAAAGACAGGATGCCAGAAAAAAGGGTCAAGTTGCAAAAAGTATGGACTTGCCCGCGGCTTCCATTTTACTGTTCTCATTCGTGGCTTTTCTAATGTTTGGTTCCTACATGAAAGGTAAGTTAATGCACATCTTTCGTAATGTCTATGAGAATCAACTTGGTATGGATATTACAATGGGTAATGTGCAAGTGTTATTTGTGGATTTAACGCAACAAGGCTTGCTTATTATGGCGCCAATCTTTATCTTAGTACTTCTTATCGCTTTTATCGCAAATTACGCACAAATCGGTTTTATGTTTATCGGTGATCCCTTAATGATGAAGTTTGACAAGATTAATCCGATTGCCGGTTTTAAGAAGATTTTTTCCTTGCGGACAGTGATGGACTTTCTAAAGTCGACTATGAAAATGCTGATCATCGGCTATGCCGTGTATACGACCTTGATGGGTCATAAGGACAGGCTTCTTGGCTTAGGACATACACCCTTAGAGAGCACATTCTCCTTTATTGCTTCGGTGACGCTAAGCTTAGGGATAAAAATAGGTGCGATTTTAATTGTTTTAGCAATCTTTGATTATATTTATCAAAAGTATGAACATGAGAAAAGCCTCAAAATGTCCAAACAAGATATAAAAGATGAGTATAAGAAAAGTGAAGGCGATCCTCTTATCAAAGGGAAGATCCGTGCCAAACAACGCCAAATGGCGATGCAACGAATGATGCAGGAAGTTCCTAAGGCCGATGTTATTATTACAAATCCAACTCACTTTGCAGTTGCATTGAAATACGATTCGAAAAATATGCAGGCTCCTACCGTGATTGCAAAAGGTGCAGACTATGTTGCCTTAAAAATTAAAGAAGTCGCCAAACAGAATGGCGTCATGACAATGGAAAATAAGCCGCTTGCTCGAGCGATTTTTGCACAGGTGGAAATTGGTGATGCGATTCCGGCAGACCTATTCCAGGCTGTGGCAGAAGTACTAGCGTATGTATATAAGATGAAGGGTAAGACGAACTAACGTAGAGGGAGGTGCAATCTGATGAAAATCAAGGATTTATTAGTTCTAATCGGTATTATTGGCATCGTGTTGATGATGATTGTACCTGTTCCGATCCMTTTGCTGGACTTTTTATTAATTATTAATATTTCAATAGCTTTAATGATTATCTTGGTGGCAATGAATACGAGGGAAGCACTCCAGTTTTCGATTTTCCCATCCTTGCTCTTGATTACAACACTCTTTCGATTAGCTTTAAACGTGTCAACAACTCGTAATATTTTAGCGCATGCTGAAGCAGGCGACGTGGTCAGAACTTTTGGTTCATTTGTAGCACAAGGCAATATCGTAGTGGGATTCGTCGTGTTTCTCATCCTTGTCTTGGTTCAGTTTATTGTTATTACCAAAGGTTCTGAGCGCGTGGCCGAGGTTGCAGCTAGATTTACCTTAGATGCAATGCCAGGAAAGCAAATGAGTATCGATGCTGATTTGAATGCTGGCTTAATCAATGAGGTACAAGCTAGAGAACGAAGACAAAAGATTGAACGTGAAGCAGATTTCTATGGTGCGATGGATGGTGCCAGTAAATTTGTAAAAGGTGATGCGA
>NZ_JBFUHL010000128.1:0-5844 GCF_056402415.1 Paenibacillus sp. P4_A9 | reverse complement strand
GCTTACGAAGGGACTCTTGTTCAACATATTCGCAAGTGGGAGCAATATCATGATTTGGTCGCATACGGCATTGTAAAAAAGACTCTTACGAATACAACAACCGAATAGCCAACACCAAGTGGGTTGGTTGCTACGAGAAATTGGCAGCATGATTGAACTAACGGTAAACTATAGTAATAAAAGAATGAATGTATTTAAAGAATTAGGAGGCATTAGTAATGCTAAGATGCTCATGGTGTATGAAGAAAATCAAAGAAGATAAACCCTGCTACGGTCTAAATGTCAAGTTTGCTTCGGGGGTTGCTTTTGACGAGAAAGATGGAAAGATAATTTCATTACATTTAAAAACTAGAAATACAAGTGTTCCTTTAATAATTGTGGCCGATGATTCAGAAGCAAAAAGAAATGGACAGGATGGGATCTTTGCGCTTTGTAGTGAGAACTGTGGGACTAAGATGAAAGAAACAATTACAAAAGAATTAGAGCTATTTTCAGGTGAAAGCAGTATGGTACGTTTATAAAAACCTTTAAGTTCTTTTGGTTCTATGTGATCATGTCATTTTTTGATTAGAACTTGCTGAAMAATTGGGAACTCCTTATAAGAGTAATGTGACTGTAATGATTACGAGKGGGGCAAACAGGAAACTATGCTTGGAAAATGTGTAGGGACGGGCTCGAGTTGCGAAGTGTATGAATGGGGTGACGACGACAAAGTTGTAAAACTGTTTCATACGAACACGCCGTCTGAAGCCGTTCAGCTCGAATATCGGAACAGCTTTGCGGCTTGGAAGAGCGGATTACCGATCGCTCTCCCGTTCGAACAAGTCATATGGGACGGTCGTCCTGGAATTATTTTCGAAAAGATACTCGGGGTTACGATCGTGAATCGATTATTCGAACAGTTGTATACGAAAGATTGATTTTAACGAAACAGACAGCGAACTACGAATATACGCGAGAGCGCTGAATGACATTCATAAGGCAACCATCTTCGACATCGTTACCGACCAAAAGGAGAATTTAAAAGCGATTATTGGCAAGCCTGCATTGTTTACCCATGACGAAATATTGGCCATCCATGCCTACATTGACCGTTTGCCCGTTAAACGACAGCTTTGTCACGGAGATACGAATGGGAGTAATCTGATACTGAGGAACGGCATACCGGTCATGATCGACTGGATGCATGCCTCGCTTGGCAACCCGGCAGCAGATGTGGCGGAAGTTTGTGTGATGATCGAATATGCCGTCTTGCCACCGGAAACCCCGGCTACTGTCGATGAATTCTTTCAAGCTTCGAGACAAGTGGCATACCACATTTTCATTGACGAGTACTGTAAGCTGTCTGGAGTTACGGAGGAAGAAATACGGTCATGGTACGTTCCGGCTGCCGCTCGTTCGATAGCATCTGGCGCTATACCGGACGAACAAATTGCCAAGCTTGCTGCTATGATTCGGCATAAGCTATGCCTTGCCTGAAAAATGATTAAACAAGTTACACTACGCAGAACGAGAGCATAACAACAGGCTGCCAGCATGATTGGCAGCCTGTTGAACTAAAGGGCAGGATACTGTAATCACTTCGCGAATATTTCAAGAAATATGGATATTTACGAAGTTCTTTATAATGACATTAGGTGAAATATTCGCTATGCTGGGAGGATTAAGAAATGGAAATCATACAGACAACAAACCATGAAATCCTTAGTCTCTTAAGTAAAGAAATACATGAACTTCATGTTGCTCTTTATCCTGAGCATTTTAAAGAGTATGACTATGAATTAATAAATGACTTTTTCAAACAAGTTATTAATAAGCCAGGACATACTTTTCTCTTATTGATAGATGAAGAAAAATATTTAGGTTACTCATGGATTGAGATTAGACAGAACGGAAATAATCCGTTTATCAAGCAATATAGATCAATATTTGTACATCACATTTCAATTAATAAAGAGGCTCAAAAAAAAGGATTTGGAAGAGCGCTAATGAACAGAATTTATGAAATTGCAAAAGAAGAAGGAATTGAGAAGATAGAACTTGATTATTGGACAGATAATGGTAGGAAGGGATTAACTTTTTAATATTGAATTTCATTTATTAAGCAGAAAGTAACGAATGAGAAATTTGTTGAGGTTGAGGAAGTGACAATAGTGGAAGATAATGAGCTGATAGCAAAATTGAAAAATTTTTAGAATATGATATATGTAAGATATTGGATTCGATTCGGTTTTCCAGAGAAACAAATCGGAAGAATCGCTCCAAAATAGGAGGTAACATATGAGTTCCATTCTAAAAGTTATAGAAAAGCTAAAGTTGAACGTCTTGAATGTTGAAGATGTTCCAGAGTCATTTAGTTCTGATGTATACAAACTTACTCTTGCCAGTGGAGAAAGCGTGTTTGTAAAAATTCCATTTAACAAGGATAAACTATTCCGTGAATTTCAGATGCTTGAAACATTAAAGGGGGTAATACCTGTTCCTAAGGTATTGGACATTTGGTACGGGGATGAAAGTACTACTGGAGCATTGCTTCTTTCAGCAATTCAAGGTATGCATTGTACAGGAGACATTGATGAGAAACTCTCTTTTCAAATTGGCGTGTATCATGCTATGCTCCATGAGGTTAAAACTCCTGGGTATGGTTACCATGTAACCGATGGTTTTAAGTTACTTGACCAAAATAATTGGAGATTACATATCAAAAGTAATTTTGAAAAGTGGAAAGAGCCATGCAAAGAGATTCTCGACTCAGAATTATATGAGAGATGTATTCTTCACTTTGATGGAGTTTTCTCTGCTTTACCGGATCCTGACGGACCATGCATTGTTCACATGGATTTTAGACCAGGTAATATATTGGTGAATGGTAACGAGGTTGCTGGCATTATTGATTTCGAGAGTGCCCGTGGTGGATCGTCGGAAATAGATTTTACAAAAGTCAATCGATATATTTGGGAAGTCAATCCAAGAACAAAGATACCGTTCATTGAAGGTTATCAATCGATTCGACCTATGTTGGCTCTGGAAAGAGTGCTGCCATTTTATGATTTTTACGATGCTTTCTGCGCAGTTGTTTGGTGTAAAAACAGAGGAATTGAAAAAAATCAAACGTTCCTTCAGGAAAATATTCTTACTTTAAGGAATTCGGTGGGTTATTGAGTATAGTTGTTTAGATTTGATAGGGCAGGCCATCCCACAAAGGATGGCCTTTAAACTTGCCGTTACAGACAGCGCGGAGAGCCGTAAGATAATAGAAGTCAGGTCATTGAACTAACGGARAACGATAGCACAACGACAACAGGATGCCAAAGAACGGCAGCCTGTTGAAGTAACGAGCAGTTTCAATGAACATTTATACTTGGCTGGAAGGGATGAAGACATTTATTAGCTTGTTCAACTGATGGAAACGGTCCCGTTCAATAAAAACAACTAATAGTTCATTGCCGGTATCCGCGAAGAAGAACCTTTTACGACTGCCGTACACAGCGAGTAATTCAGAAAAGACCCTGAAGATTTCGAGGCTCAGCCAATCATCTTGCACGGAAAGCAAATGACGATAAAACGTACCGTTAGCGTTAAAGGCGATCCAGGACTCATTCGCTTCGATATCCACGTAATCTTGAATATCGGTGACGCTTATTGTTGGTGCAACCATAACTGCAATCCGATCCAACTTCTGAACATAATCTCCGTGATCTTCGATACATTCGCGGTCGAAGCACCAGACGTCGTTAGTCGGGTATAGATCGCTGTAAGACTCCAAGCCGTCTCGTTCACGTCCCATACTCATTAGAAGGTGAATATACGGGCGTTCCTCATAGTCTCTGATCTCAAAGTCTAAAACGTCTCTGATTTCCACATTCGGTTTAAGCGTAATGCCTATTTCTCTCAAATTTATAAGTTGCTCTTCGATCGAAATGCGGACTTGCGGAGGCTTTTCGACTGTTAATCTGTTTTTGCGCTTAAATAGACCAAACATGCTCTGGAATCCCCTTCGCAATAATCTGTACTAGTACAAATATATCACATCATAATGAATCAGGTTATTCCACCTGCATGTCAAAAAAAGCTGCAGAAGACTGGCGAGGGGCGTTAAGCTAACGGGCAGTAGAGTTACAATTAAAGGGAATTTTTAGGGATAAGAAGAATTATAAGAACATAGATAACCCTAAAAATAATAAAGGGAGTACAAAATATGAAGGATCGTTTATTAGTTAATTTTTACGTCTCAAGCGATATAATTCTAACATCCAAAATTATCGATTTTCTCAATTTAGACTTACATTTCAAAATCACTCATATGAAGGGAATTGGTGTAAACCGAACAAAGGAAGTTAAGTTTAATAATGTTTCCTTTTTTGAAGGGTTACAAAAAATAAATGCAAGAGAATCAAGGTTTACAATTTCTGTGTTAGATGAATTGGGCAATTCAATTACCATTAGTAAGAGGAGTGATCAAGTAACCCATTTGGCTATCAGGTTAGACAGCGAACTATTTAACAATTTCAGAGAAGAAATACTTTCTATCTTGACTAAATACTTTGTAGACGTCGATGGAATTGTTGGAAATGCAGTTTCAATGATGGATAATCTTCTTCAAAATTCTACGAACCTTGATACTTATACAAGGGCTAATAAGTCGTTAGAAGATATTAAGATTATACCGTCCCCAATCATGAAAGATGAAATGATTATCGATATTGAGCAACAACCTGGGCATTTTCATCTAGTTGGAAATTTATGGTACGGGTGCTGCTGGAAGATGTGGTTTGGTGCAAACTACTCACACTTTGCAAATGATATCCTGCTATCCTTCCAGGAATGTTATGAGAATAGGGCATTGGACAATGGCACTGTGCAAATCACCCTATACGAAAACGTATGGGACTATGATTTGCCTGAAAACCGCGCCAGACAGTTGGCATTCCGCAAGCATACTGGCATTGATGAAGTTGCTCACGCATTAATGAAAACTCCGAAGGATGAAAATCCTGATCCTTCGATCAGTATTGAAACTGAGGCAGCGTGTACACATGGTGAGGGAAGGCTAGTGACTTACTACTACAATGCAGAGGGAGAGCTATCGCCTAAGTCCCAAGCGGTACGATACAAGTCTTATGAGTTCCGAGGGGACGGCCAATTAGTCTGGTCCAAGGAAGAGAGCATTAGGTAGTGAATTTTGGAATAGAACTAAGCTAACGGAGAACGTTAAATTAGTTTAATAACAAAATTTTACTTTTATTTCCTTGCTTGTGCTATTCTGTTTATATGGATAACTGAAACAGATCTGGCATTTCACAAAGGGAGGATGCTTTTCTATGGTGATCTTTTGCATAATGATTGTATCTATTTTCGGTGCATTTATAGCTTTGGATATGTATATTTCAAGGGTTTGGGATGTTTTCTCAGCGAAAAGCTATGATATGCTGAATATGGTGGCTGGTGATCGGAAATCACATCCTTCTTCTATCCTTAAACGAGGTGAAGAATACAAAAATAAAACCCGTTTTCTTCGAAATCCATAACGAATATGAGATGAAATTGAGGATATTAAGGCCCTGCAAGCCATTACTTACCTTGATCGAAGAATGAATTCGATCACTAGGTAAAATGGGGAGTTTGGGTCTTTTGTTATTACTACCCTGGATATAGCGAATCATGGACAGGAGCTTCGTCTGGGAGCAAGCAATTAAACTAAAGGGCAGTAGAGCGTGGTGGAATGTCTATTTATTTGTACAACCGCTATTCAAGTAAATGATAACCCAATAATAGTCCCACAATTCTTATTGTCATTACTACAAAAATAAGTATCCCGATTATAAAAAGAATCATGTTAGGACG
>NZ_JBFUHL010000127.1:0-6042 GCF_056402415.1 Paenibacillus sp. P4_A9 | reverse complement strand
TTGTAGCATTAGGGGGGAATTCCATGAGCAAAACGTTTATTATCGAAGCTGTGATGTTAGCCGTGCATGGCCAGCTCATGCTGCCATCAAAGCCTGTGACCTATTTAATTCCTTATACGAGCATTCAAGAGCTATATGAGCTGCAGATTAGTCCTGAACCCATTATGTTAGAGCAAGATGATGATGGTTTCGTCAAACAAATGATAGGTGAGCTCATTGCCTTCTTTGAGGAATCTTTTAATAAGAAAAAAATAGAAAAAGCATTGTCCATGCCATGGGGCAAAAGCCCTCCGTTACCGATTAATGAGCATGTGACATTGAAGATCGTTTATGCAATAGATAATGAAGCTTATGGTGATCAATTTGACCCGATCGAAACGGAATTAATATTGACCGCGATCAAAGAGCAAGCTGTTTTATTAACGGATCAATTCGATTTTATTGAGCGGTTAGTGGAGTCGGCTATACCTGTAGAGGCTTTTGATGTTGAGGATTTTGAGTTCGCGGTAGAAGGCGACAATCAAGTATAAGAAGAGGAGCTGAGATTGAGCATTATGCGAGTCATTGAACAAGAGGAACAACTAGCGTTACTTCCCGCTAATTGGTTTGGGGCTCAGACATGGACGCTTCGTGTTGGTGCTGGGGGAATGAATAATACAACACGATTCGTCGAAGTTGAGGGTCGTACATATGTTCTGAGACTCTACGAAACGCACCGGGACCAGAACAAAATTATGTTTGAACATAGCGTTTTACTTCGATTAGCTGAAATGAAAGAGGAGCTTCCTTTTGAAATTCCTATGCCTTTAGAGCTGCCAACGGGAGGAACCGTGGTGACACTTGGGAATGATGATGGGAAGCTAGCGGCCTTATTTACATTTACGGAGGGCCATAATCCAATMGAATTAACCTTGAGTCAGCTGCAAGACATGGGGGAAGCGRCAGGTCAACTATCTGCCTCCTTAGCTAGGATCACAATTGAAGGTAAGCCGGAGTATGCCCCTTATTATGAAATTGAACATATTCATCCTAGCTGTAAGCCGGATGCAATTCGAGCGTTTTCGCTGCAACCGCCCGAACCATTCATGGCTCAGCAGGAAGAACTTGCTTATATATTTAATCGCTATATGGCGTTATATGCCGCGATTCCAACAATTCGTCAACTGCCGCATCAGCTCGTACATGGCKATATTAATGGATCTAATGTGCTGGTTGATGATGAGGGGCGCTTGGCCGCCATTCTTGATTTTGAATTTGTGACGATSGATGCGCGTGTTATGGAGCTAGCCGTGTGTTTGTCCGATCTCATCGATCCTACGCTTTCTGAAGATAGAMTACGCGCAAATTGTAGCGCTTTCTACAAAGGGTACTGTAAGTTTGTTCAATTAGCTGAAAAAGAAATAAGCATGATACCGTTATTGATTGAGCTTCGCAGGCTGGACGTTTTTATTCATTTCCTTGGACGGTACTTAGATGGCGTGGATCCACAAGGCGTGTTGGTCGACATTATTCGAAATACGTACGAGAAAACAAAATGGCTGCAAGAGCACGATGCCTTACTGCGTTTTGATACGAAATAGTTTTAAATTAACGTGCTTACTAACCTTTAGGTGAGTAAGACACGTTTTTTTCAGTTCTTTTTTTGTTGGCAGGCTTCAACTATACTAGTACATAGGAAACAGGGAACTTGTGAAAACTTTAGTGAATACATAAGCTATTTATCTAGAATGTTTTCTCAGTCATTTGAAGGAGGACAATCATGGTCTATCAAGCTAGTTCAACACGCTATGCAGAAATGAAATATAATCGTACAGGGAAATCGGGGCTTAAGCTTCCAGCTATTTCGCTCGGCATGTGGCACAATTTCGGTGGTTTAGATCTACACGAGAACGGACGTGCGATGCTGCTTCGTTCATTTGATTTGGGGATTACGCATTTTGATTTAGCGAACAACTACGGACCGCCACCAGGCTCCGCAGAGGAATTAATGGGACGTGTACTTAAAAGTGACCTAGGCGCTTATCGTGATGAACTCATCATCTCGACGAAATCGGGCTACCACATGTGGGAAGGTCCTTATGGCGAGTGGGGGTCCAAGAAAAACATGGTGTCCAGCTTAGACCAAAGCTTAAAAAGAATGGGACTAGACTATGTTGATATTTTCTACTCTCACAGACCAGATCCGAACACACCGTTCGAAGAAACCATGGCGACGTTGGATTTAATCGTGCGTCAAGGTAAAGCTCTATATGTCGGCCTATCTAATTATTCTGCCGAGCAAACGAAAGAAGCTGCATCCATTCTCAAAGGTCTTGGTACACCGCTTCTTATTCACCAACCATCCTACAGCATGATGAACCGTTGGATCGAAGATGGCTTGCAGGATGTATTAGATGAAGTCGGCGCTGGAAGTATTGCGTTCTGTCCGCTTGCTCAAGGCTTATTGACGAATAAATATATGAATGGTATTCCCGCGGACTCAAGAGCTGGGGGTAAGAGCCAATTCCTTAAAGAGAAAGATATAACGGAAGAGAAGCTGAACCAAATTATTCAACTGAACGAATTGGCTAGCTCACGTGGTCAAAGCTTGGCGCAAATGTCGCTGGCTTGGGCACTTCGCGGCGAGCGTCTCACATCCGCTTTGATTGGTGCAAGCCGCGTAACGCAAATTGAGGAGAATGTTGCAGCTTTGAAAAACCTGGAGTTTGCTCCGGAAGAGTTGGCTGCAATCGAAAAAATCCTGAAGTAGTCTTCAGGATTCCAATCGTTTATCGATGGCCTCGGACATCGTTCGATCCGTGAGATGCGCATAGATTTGCGTGGTCTCAGGTGAGGCGTGGCCGAGCTGCTCTTGCGTTTTGTACAAGTCGTTCTGTAAGTAATAATCTGTGGCGAAGGAGTGTCGCAGCTTATGTACGGACAAGTAGGGCTTGCCAAAGCGTTTGGCGTATTTGATCACAAGCTCTTGAATGGCTCGTTTGGTCATACGTTCGCCTTCTTTTTTGCCATTTGCCATGGCAACGAAGAGGGCTTTTTCTTTTTTAAGGGGCTTGTACCGGGAAGAGCGAATTGCCAAGTAGTCCGTGAGGGCTTGTATCGCATCGAAACGGAAATACACTGGCGTTTTGAACGTATCGTCATTTTTACCTTTTCGATACACATGGGCGAGCTTCATTTTCAGATCAATATCATCGACGTTCAGGTTAAACACCTCAGAAACACGAAGCCCTGAATTAAGGATGAGCGTTACGATACAGGCATCTCTGACTTTATTTAACTCGTAGGCGTAGAGCGCTTGTTTGTTCGTCGCAACATCGTGCTCGTAGCCTTCTTTTACATAAGCAATGAACTCCACGATTTCCTCTTCTTGCAACAGTTTACCTTCGAGTTTCGCTGCACTGTCCTTCGCCTTGTGGGAGCGCTTAATTTCCACTTTGGCCATCACATTCCGCTTTAGAAGCGGGTAAAAGTTATCGTCCTCAGCAATTTGACTYAAATAATGAAATAAGGAACGAAGTGCGGATAGCTTGCGATTAATCGTTGTTTTACCATTTGCTTGTACTTTACGGGTGGCGAGGAACATGCGAAAATTATTAATGCTGTCCATATGCAGCTTCTCTAAATCCTCAAGAGGAACCTGATTCATTACGGTCGCTGTGCTTAAGCCCTCCGCAAGCAGCCAAGACAGGAAAATCTCATAATCACGTACATATTCAAGGAGCGATGAGGGTGAGAGGTCTGGGAGCTTATAATTAATAAATTTCTCAATATACCACGGCATCGAAGGTACGCGACGATCTAGCTCATGGCGATCTTTGACTTTAATAATATTCATAGAAGATCACCTCATTAGCGTCTTGCTGTTAGTATACCAGTGGATAGGCGAAATTGGTAGGCATTGAAATCAAACTATTTAGCACTCTGAGACGTCTTAGCTACAACAAGATTCATCTCTTAATAACCGCGCGGTAAAAGGAGCGTCATCAACGACATGGCTATAAATAGGAAGCTAGAAAACGAATTAATAACCTGTATAACGGAGCATAAGGAGAACRTATACCGTCTTGCTTACAGTTATGTGAAAAATCAGGAGGATGCTCTCGACATTGTGCAAGAGGCGATTCAGAAGGCTTTTGCAGCCTCTGATTCCTTGAAAAACAATGCATCGATCAAAAGCTGGTTTTACCGAATAGTCGTCAATACCTCTTTGGATTTCCTACGCAAACATAAGAAGCTTACGGTCATGGATGATGTAACGATGGAAGCAATCACGCCTGGCAGTGAAGATGCCTATACGAATATTGATTTGGAGAGAGCGCTGGAGGATTTGCCATCGATGTATCGCAGTGTCATAACGCTTCGGTATTTTGAAGATTTGAAGATCGATGAAATCGCAGAGGTGTTAAAAGAAAATACGAGCACGATCAAGACGCGGCTCTACCAAGCACTTAGGCTTTTACGGATAAAAATGAACGATGATAAGCTAGTGGAGGTAAACTAACCATGGACGAGAAATTAGATCAAATGAAACAAAACTATATGGACATTCCAATCCCTGTTGAACTCGATTTCATTGTAAATCAAGCCATTAAACAACATCGAAGCAAGCCGAGAACTAATCTGAAGTGGATGTCAGCTGTCGCGGCAGCGGCTATTGTACTAGTTACGGGTCTTAATACGAGCCCAGCGTTAGCCCAAACCTTATCCGAAATGCCCGTCGTTGGCAAATGGATGAAAGTCCTGACTTTTCGAGAATATCAGTATGATGATGGTGCGCACCAAGCGAAAATTGAAGTTCCTGTTATAACAAACATGGAAAATAAAGTGCTCGAGGAATCCTTAAATACGAAGTATTTGGAGGAAAGTAAAAAGCTCTACACAGATTTTGTGGTAGACATGGAGAAAATGAAAGCAAGTGGCTTAGAGGGTCACCTAGGTGTAGATAGCGGTTATGTCGTTAAAACGGACAATGATCAAATCTTCGCCGTAGGCAGGTATGTTGTCAATACGGTGGGTTCCTCCTCAACGACATTCCATTATGATACGATCGATAAGAAAAATCAGTTGCTCATTACACTGCCAAGCTTGTTTAAGGACGAGGGATATATACAAGTCATCAGTGACAATATTAAGGCGCAAATGATACAGCGAATGAAAGATGACCCTGCCAAAATCTATTGGGTAGAGGGTGTTCCGAATAATGTGAATTTTTACTTTAAATCCATCAAGAAGGATCAAAGCTTCTACATCAATAAGGATGGCAAGCTTGTCATTGTGTTTCAGAAATATGAGGTAACACCTGGCTATATGGGCGTCATTGAGTTCATTATCCCGACTAGTGTTCTTTCGGATCAATTAAGTACGCATGCTTATCTTTTGGCCGAATAAAATTGGACTGTGTTGCCTACATTAATTGGGTATGCAAAACATCAGCTGGGGGTATTACCATGCCGCAACAAAAGGAACTTGGTTTAGCGCAAATTAAGGATGTTGCCCAAAAGGCAGAGCAAGCCGCAGAGCAAACGCTGCAAGTTGCACAGCAAATCTACTCACAAGCTACAGCAGCGGCCCTTACTGAGGCCGAGCAGCAGCTGGAGGATCTTCAAACTCAAATCAAGCAAGCACAGCAAAAGACAGAGGATCTGAAGCAGGAGATAAAAACGCAGAGTGAGGCATCGCAGTCATAGAAGGTGAAGCCCCACTTTCAGTGGGGTAGTATGAATTGAAATAGAACAGGAGGAAATCTATATGCCGCGACGTCAAAGTGGTCCACATACCATTGATCCGAATAAAGCGATGATCCAATCGGTGCATTATGAAGATGGAAGTATCCAAGCTGTTCAATTTCAAAATGGTCAAGTGGTGGATGTTCAGACTGCGATTGAGATGACCGAAGCTGATTTAATCGAAGATGCGAATACGGGTGTGAATCGAAAGGGCGAGAAAACCTTGCGTTCGTATCCAGATGGTGATCCAAGCAATAATCTATCGAATTTACCTCGGTTTTAAAGTTGGTTTCTTCAAAAGCTGTTTACCTTTCGG